>JALFTM010000145.1 GCA_022788345.1 Bacteroidales bacterium | reverse complement strand
CTTCTATAATTATCATTAAGACATCCTTTGCATGAAAAAGACTCTACTCTTTCTCTGCGGTGCAACCTCGATGTTAAGCGCAATGGCACAGCCTATTGCGCCTAAATTGACGACAGCAGGCGATACCACTTGGTATTACGTACGCTTCAAAACTGGAGGAAATGTGCTCACCGATCGCTATACGATTCTAAGAACGGCAGCTTTAAGCTTTGGCTCAAAAATGCAACAATGGTACCTAATCGGTAGTGACACCAACAATTTCCGTTTGGTAAGTCGCTTGGGCAACAACCTCAACTGGAGTGGCAAAACGTTCACGACCTCAAAAATAGCTCCTGGCATCTCAATGAAGCTGGTGCAGTCTACAAACACGTCTGCCCTCAACTATTGGGAAATGCAACGCACTGGCAGTTCTTCTTCTATGAACCAAGTTGGTGGCACAACCGCAGGCGTTTCTTTGGGCGAATGGACAGCAGGAGACAACAACAACCCCTTGGAGTTCGTTCCCGTTGAGAGCACAAAACCCACTTTCTCCACCACAGAGGCAGAGACTTGGTACTATATTCAATTCCGCAACGGAGGGTTTACCATTGCAGACAATGGCGCAGGACAAAACGCCACTGTTCAATTGGCGCAGTCTACGCCCAGTCAGCTTTGGAAACTCGTTGGCGCAGAAGGCTCTTTCTATCTCCAAAACCAAGCAGGCCGTTATCTCACGTTGGCCAACAATCGTCTCACAACGACAAGCACCCTTCCAACCACTCGCTTCACGCTTGTTCCCTCTAAGAACAACGCTTACTTCCCTGCTTGGGAAATAGCCCTTGTAGGCAGTACAAGCACAACGTTCAACCAATGGGGTGGTGCTACAGCCGGCAACCCTATCGGTATGTACAATGCTGGCGACAGTGGCAATCCTTTGACTTTCGTTGAGAAGAGCGCCATGACTTTCAACGAATACCAAGTGGAGGGTGTGAACAGCTTCTCTCCCGTCAATCCACTCACCTTGTGGTACACTCAGCCCATTTCGCTTTTGACCAGCCGTTCGGGCGACACTTGGCGCGAGTATGCCCTACCTTTAGGCAATGGTCAATTTGGCGCTACCATCTTTGGCAACGTCTACAAGGAGGAAGTTCAGTTCAACGAAAAGACTCTTTGGACAGGTACAAACCGAGTTCCTACAGCTCATGAGCGCAATTATGGCGCTTACCAGAACTTTGGTAGCATCATCATCGAGAACATCAACACCGATGTTTTCGACCACGAAGCCTCAAAGAGCGTCAAGAACTATGTGCGCTATCTCGATTTGAACACCGCCACTGCAGGCGTAGAGTTCACCAATGCCGATGGCTCTGTGAAGTTCACTCGCGAATACATCGCCAGCTATCCCGACAAAGTGGTAGCGATGCGCTTAAAAGCCAACGCAACAGGCAAACAATCGGTGCGCATCTCTATGAAGCCGGGCGTCAGTGCCACACCTACTTATAGCAATGGCGAAGGCACATTCGCTGGACAGCTCACAAAAGTGCGCTTCAACGCACGCATGAAGGTTGTTCCCGTAGGTGGCACAATGACCACCACAAACAACTACGTGGAAGTCCAAAACGCAGACGAAATCCTTATCGTATTGCACGGGGCCACCGACTTGGACATGTCGTCCGACACTTATGTAAACACCAGTCTTGACCTCGCCAAGCAAGTGAAAGACGTGACAGATGCCGCCGCCAGCAAAGGCTGGAACAGCATCTACGCAGACCAACAAACCGACTACAAGGCTTTGTTCGACCGCACACAGCTGACACTCAATGGCGCAAGTAGCACGCTCAACACCAAAGCCCTCGTTGATGCCTACTCCAGCACTTACAAAGGCACGGACAACGCCAACGCACTCTTCCTTGAGCAACTTTATTACAACTATGGTCGCTACTTGGCCATCGGTAGCTCTCGTGGCGTAGGACAACCCAACAACTTGCAAGGTATCTGGAACAATCAAAGTGGCGATGGTGAAAGCCGCAACCCCGCTTGGCACTCCGATATCCACGCCAATATCAACGTGCAGATGAACTACTGGCCTGTAGAAGCCAACAACCTAAGCGAACTGCACACGCCTTTCCTCGACTACATCATTCGCATGGCCAACTCGGCCGAGTGGAAAGAGTCGGCCAAGAGAGCAGGGCAAACCAAGGGATGGACTTGCTTCACAGAGAACAACATCTTCGGTGGCACAAGTCTTTGGGGCTCCAACTATGCCGTAGCCAACGGCTGGTATGTGTCTCACCTTTGGCAACACTATCGCTACACCTTGGATAAAGACTTCCTCAAACGCGCCTTCCCTGCTATGTGGAGCGCCACAGAGTTTTGGCTCCAACGCATCAAACTCGGTGCAGACGGCAAGTATGTTTGTCCTAAAGAGTGGTCGCCTGAACACGGCCCAACCGAAGACGGCACAGCACACGCTCAACAAATTGTGTTCGACCTCTTCAGCAATACAAAGCAAGCCATTGAAATACTTGGAGCAGAAGCTGGCGTTTCGGCCGACAGCATCGCCATCTTGAACGATCGCTACGAGAAGTTCGATCGTGGCTTGGCCATCGAAAAGTACACAGGCGCATGGGGTAGTACTGTCAATGGCATCTCCACAGGCACAGACATACTGCGCGAATGGAAAGTGGCCACTTACCAAAGTGGTGAAAACGGCCACCGCCACAAATCACACTTGATGTGTCTCTATCCTTTTGCGCAGGTACAACCCGGAGATGCTTACTTCAACGCAGCAGTTAACTCTCTCCAATTGCGTGGCGACAACAGCACAGGCTGGTCGATGGGTTGGAAAATCAATCTTTGGGCACGTGCACAAAATGGCGACCGCGCACACGACATATTGGAATATGCTTTGCAACATCCTACCGTAAGCCCAAGTGGTGGTGGTGTCTTCTATAATCTCTTCGATGTACATCCCCCCTACATTTTCCAAATTGATGGTAACTTCGGTGCTTGCGCAGGTATCTCTGAGATGCTCCTACAAAGTCAAACCGACACATTGCAATTCCTCCCAGCTCTCCCCTCTGTATGGAAGAGCGGTAGCATGAGAGGCATGAAAGCAGTGGGCAACTTCGAAGTTGACTTCACATGGAAAGATGGCAAGGCCACCAGTGCCACCATCAAGTCCGTCAAAGGACAGCCTCTCTTTGTCAAGTACGCAGGTGTAGACACAGCACAAGTGCTCGTGAATGGTGTTGCTACAACTCCAACGAAAGTGCGCTCTGGCGTCATCAGCCTCGCTACGCAAGCCAACGATGTCGTAACGATAAATTTTACCACGGAGACGACAACAGGCATTCAAAGCGCAAGCGTCGCTGAAAAACCTGCACTCAGCATCAATGGTCGTACGATCACGGTGAAGCACGCTACAGGCACAACCGTAACCGATCTATCGGGTCGTCGTCTCCTCTCTACGTCTTCAGCTTCTTTCACCCTGCCTGTCGCTGATGGCAAAGCCTTTGTCATCACGATGCAGACAGCTAAAGGGAAAAAGGTTTCTCAAAAAGTTATCCTTCCCTAAAGTCCTGAAGTCATAGCCCCAACTTTTTTAGTTTTTTCCTTTGTGCAAAAACTTTTGTGCAAAGGAAAAAACTTTTTTATACGACAACACAAAATAAATCGTCCGACCAAACGTTTTCTTACAAAAGTCTGTCCAAGACATTCAATATAGACATAGATTTTAACCTATTAAACGATAGCACAAATGAGCAAAGTAGCTTTGATTACAGGTATCACGGGTCAAGATGGCTCTTACCTTGCCGAATTTCTTTTAACAAAGGGATATCAAGTGCATGGCGTGCTTCGCCGCTCCTCTTCTTTCAACACTGGTCGCATTGAACACCTCTACCTTGACGAGTGGGTACGCGACATGAAGAAAAATCGCCTTATTAACCTCCACTGGGCCGATATGACGGACTCTTCTTCTCTTGTTCGCATCATCATGGAGACACGTCCTGATGAAATTTACAACCTCGCCGCACAAAGCCACGTAAAGGTATCGTTCGATGTGCCTGAGTTCACTGCCGAGACAGATGCCGTGGGCACGCTTCGCTTGCTCGAAGCCGTACGCATCTGTGGTTTGGATAAAACTTGTCGTATCTACCAAGCTTCCACTTCTGAACTCTATGGTAAGGTGCAAGAAGTGCCACAGAACGAGAACACGCCCTTCTATCCTCGCTCTCCCTATGGCGTGGCCAAACTCTATGGCTATTGGATTGTAAAGAACTACCGCGAGAGCTACGGCATGTATGCAGTAAGTGGTATTCTTTTCAACCACGAGAGTGAACGCCGTGGCGAAAACTTCGTGACCCGCAAGATAACCCTTGCTGCCGCTCGCATTGCTCAAGGCTTCCAAGACAAGCTTTATTTGGGTAACCTCAACGCCTTACGCGACTGGGGATATGCTAAGGATTATGTCGAATGTATGTGGCTTATCCTGCAACAGGAGCAACCCGAAGACTTCGTCATTGCCACAGGCGAATATCACACCGTGCGTGAATTCACCACATTGGCTTTCCGTGAAGCAGGTATCGAACTCCGCTGGGAAGGCGAAGGCGTGAACGAGAAAGGCATCTGCGTCAAGACAGGACAGGTGCTTGTAGAGGTCGACCCCAAATACTTCCGCCCTGCCGAAGTGGAACAACTTCTCGGCGATCCCACAAAGGCACGCACACAACTCGGCTGGAACCCGCGCAAGACTTCCTTTGAAGAATTGGTACGCATCATGGTGCAACACGATTTGCGCTTCACCAAGAAGCTCTACATGCGTAGCCACGCAGAAGATTCTGAAGAATAATTATCTCCCTCTGTTGTCATCCTTTTGGCGACAGAGGGTTTCTAACACATTGCAACGCTTATGAAAATTTATATCGCTGGACACCGCGGTTTGGTTGGATCTGCCATTTGGCGTAATCTCGAAGCTCGTGGTGGACACGAACTCGTAGGACGCACGCATCAAGAATTGGATCTGACGGATGCTGTGGCCGTGCGCCATTTTTTCGACACAGAACGCCCCGATGCCGTAGTGCTCGCAGCCGCTCATGTGGGTGGCATCATGGCCAACAACACTTATCGCGCCGATTTCATTTACGACAACCTGCAAATTCAGCAGAACGTTATTGGTGAGAGTTTCCGCCACGGCGTCAAAAAACTCCTCTTCCTCGGTTCGACTTGTATCTATCCCCGTAATGCAGCCCAACCCATGCGTGAGGACGCTCTTTTGACCGACACGCTGGAATACACCAACGAGCCTTATGCCATTGCCAAGATTGCTGGATTAAAGCTCTGCGAAAGTTTTTCTCTCCAATATGGGTGCAATTACATTGCCGTTATGCCCACTAATCTTTACGGCCCCAACGACAATTTCCACTTAGAGAACAGTCATGTACTCCCAGCGATGGTGCGCAAAATTCACTTGGCAAAAGCTCTTGGCGAGGGCAATTGGACAGCTGTGCGTAATGACCTCCACGCCCGTCCTGTGCGTCAGCTCACAAGTGAGAGCACAGAAGCTGACATTCTCGACACTTTGGCCTCTTTTGGCATCGCCCCCAACAAAGTAACCCTTTGGGGCACAGGAACACCCCTGCGTGAGTTTCTTTGGAGCGAAGACATGGCCGATGCTTCGGTCTATGCCTTGCTCAACATCGACTTCAAGGACACACAC
>JALFTM010000144.1 GCA_022788345.1 Bacteroidales bacterium | reverse complement strand
AAAGGCCAATGTAGATGACCGTAACCCAAAAGTATTCAACAACTTGACTAAGGATTTATTCGGAAAACTCTATGCGGACAAGGGATATATCTCACAATCTCTTTTTGCTTCACTTTTCGATAGGGGAGTTCACATTGTCACGGGAATACGCACGAATATGAAGAACCGTTTAATGGGGGTGTACGACAAAATCATGCTCCGTAAAAGAAGCATTATCGAGACCATTAACGACATGCTCAAGAACGTAGCACAGATTGTTCATACCCGCCACAGAAGTATCTCAAACTTTATTGTCAACCTTTTGGCGGGAATGGCTGCTTATGCTTTCTACGACACAAAACCCTCTATCAACATGGAATTTGAAATGGAGGTCGAAGCAGAAGTAAAGCAGCTCTCACTTTTCTAAACCTATTGCCGTGAAACAATCATTCTTCGACCTAAAAATAGGGCGAAAGAATCGTTGTGGACGATAAGCCGGACTAAAAAGAGAGGCCCTTAAACCGAATTGGGGTAACATCGCCTCGATGAACTTCATCAACTCCTCTTTCAGAAGTTCTGTCCACAGTGGATCCTGGCTTTCAAGTTGCGGATTGTCTTGAATAGTCTGGCCGATGAACCCTCCAAGCAGGTCGCCTTGTGGTAAGCTGTCTGGTAGCCTTCCGTGGTCCATATAGAAATCAAAGGCTTCGTCGTAGTCTTTGAGTTTCTGGGCGAAGTTATCTGAATCAATGTTGATCATAGCAGTTGCTGTGCATTCCTAATTTTTACCTTCAACTCCTTTATACGCTTCTCGCAACTGTCAAGATACTTTTGAGCCATTTTTCTGTCATCATCAGACAAGAAAAGATGCTTTGACTCGGCGAACAATTCTTGTAGTTTTACCAATTCTGGCATGATGTCTTTCTGTAAGGTGTAGAATGCGGTGTCAGCTACAGACTCTTCTGTGAGACTATTGTCGACAAATAGTTCCTGTGCTTTATTAGAACTCAGAGAGGTTGTGGATAAAGGCATCATCCGTTCAAAGGCATATGGTGTCTTGTCGATGATAATTCCACCGTTGCATTTCTGAAGCTTTACTTTTCGTACATCCTCTGCGTTTTGGGCTTTATAATCGAAGAGTGAACCAGTATAGATGGCACGGACAACCCATGCTTTCTTCTGGGCGTCATGGTAGAGAATGCCATCTGAAGCCTTTACTACATCAACATGATTATAGTCGGTTTTGTAGAAAAGACATTTCCCTTGTGGGAAGTTGCGGATGTTGTAATAAAAGCAGTTTACTGAAGTGAACTTTTCTGGTTGGTTGCGCCACTTTTCTTCTTTCTTGACGGGGCGTGATTTCTTTTTGATGGCCTGATCAATCTCCTTTTGCAACGTCTCCATTTGCATGTCAAGGTCTGCCGTCAAAGAAGATGCCACAATGTCGATGATGGTTGGTATGATCTCTGCTGTGTTCCATAGACAATGGAAAAGGATGGGGACGTCTGTCATGTCAATGGTTGTACGTCCATTCAAGAACGCCGCTGTTTGCATGAGATGGAAACACTTTTTCCATCGTCGGTCAGACACATAATAGTCCATCTCCTTGTGTCCCTCCTGCATTGCTTCATCCTTCAGTCGTTTCCTGATGGCAGAAATGGACTTGCATACGTCATCGGGTATGGCAACGAGGTTGATGCTATGTTGCCATGATTCATAAACTTCATCCGTTATTTGCAAGTCTGTGGGCATGGCAATGTCACCAATGGGTTCTTGCCGTATCATCTTGTAGAACGTGCTTTCGGTTTGAATGCAGTTCGATACCATCCGCACGAGAAACCTATCCCAGAGAGCTTCCAAACCTTCGTCTTCAGCAGGAAGTTCGTTACTTGCTGCAATCAGACCTTTCATGGGCAACGACAATGTTTTTCGTCCATTTTGGAAAATACGCTCGTTGATGGCCGTTAGCAAGGCGTTTTGTATGGAAGGACTGGCTTTCCATATCTCATCAAGGAACACTATGGTTGCCGTAGGCAGGAAGCCATCCACGACACGCTCATACCTATCCTCATTCTTCAGGAGAGAGATAGACACAGGACCAAAGATTTCATCGGGAGTGGAGAATCGTGACATCAGGTATTCAAAGGCATTACCATCTTTGAATGCCAGTTTCAACCGACGTGCAACCAGACTTTTGGCAGTGCCTGGAGGGCCAAGAAGGAACACGCTCTCCCCAGCAACGGCGCTCAACAGTGCCATGGCGAGAATATGTTCCTTCTCGTAGATGCCCTCAGACATCACTTTCAACAAAGATTTGATTTGAACATCGATCCTCATGCAACTAATTTTGCTATTTACTTGGTTTTGTTTCAGTGAACCCTGTTGGGTCGTTTACTTTTAGTAAAATCTTTCCTTTAAGACCTCCAATGTCTCCTATTTCTTGAGCGTCATTTTACATCCTTTTATTGACTTCAATGCTGATTTCTGTCTCGAACTTACGTACATAGATGAAATCTGTGATGGCGAAGTTCATGTGGTCGAAGAGGTTGTGGAATGCGCTGATAAGGTGCAGGTCTTTCGTCAGTTCCCGGTCAAGCCCCTCGTTCCAATTGGGAGGTGGGCAGTCCATGCCGATGAATGAGTCAAAACTCTTGTCGATGTTCGATGGCAAGGTCAAAGCCGGTAACGTAACGCCATCGTCATACAATGAATTCCAGTCGCTGTCGCATATTGCGGCCCAAAGTTCTTCCCTATCTTCACCTTGTAAGGGATGTAGTTCTGGATAGTCATAGCTTAGGAAGCATTTGGCAGTCACCTCCATATTGTCTCCCCAAGCATTATCCTTGATGTTGTCCCAGATGCTGTGTGCTCGGTCATACATCTCTTTCAAAGCGTTTCGTAGGGCATCGTTAAAGGCGATGATGTCAGGCAGAATTTCCTCTTGGTGAGCTAATACCCTCTTGTTAATCATGCGCTTGCGTAAGGATAGCAAAAAGTCGCAATCAGAATCGTTGTGCCGATTGTTATTGTATTTCCACAGAATCTCCCCTTCAAGGAGATCTATGTAATCGTCGTGTAAGTCAACCATAAAACTACTTCTATTTAAATTACGATGCAAAGAAAACACAGGCCTCTGCCAATTTGTGGCAGAGGCCTGAGAAAAATGAGGTTATTTTGAAAAAATCTTGTTGATTTAGGTCGTTAAGATGGAAATAGCCCTGTTTGCGATGTCTTCCGTGATGCCATCGTATGGATTTGTCAGAAGGAAATGTGGTTGTTGAGAATCAAAGATAACGTATTCATCATCAATGATGACATAACGTGTATCTTTGTCCGCATGGTCAGACAGCCAAGAAGCTATTTCCATACCCTTGCAATGACCCATAGCAGAGTCAAGTTCATCCAGGTTAGCGTTAAGCAACCAGTTGTCGCTTACCGTCGAAGGTGTGATGTCTATCACTCGTCCTGGCATGTTTCGTACTTCCCACATTTCCTGCATCGCTTCCAGTCCAAGGTATTTCCAAGACGATTCTATCACGATGTCAGCTTGAGTGGTATCAATGATACGATGTAGTTGTTCTACGGCTTCTGGGTCAAAGAATGCGCCGTGTTCATCCTGCCACGGCTTGCCCTCGTGGTAGAGAAAGTTTTGATAGTGTTCAGTATTCAGGACACCGTCGAAATCAAGAAATATGATTTTATCGCTCATGTCATCTATACTATTGGGTCAGAACAATACTCTCTTCGCTTGCATGATTTGCAGTGCTTCCCTATCCATACTTCATCAAACTGATTCATGGCTTATTCTACAATTTCAGGTTCATCTGTGAGGATGCCAGCTTCGAATGCGGTTTTCAGTGTAGGCGTAGTCGTATTTTGACAGAAAGAATTAAGAATAAAACGACTTATGGGATAGTTTATTCCTCTTCCCAAAAGATATTGTGGATGATAGAACTTGTTGTCAGCCATTCGTGGAAAAAGATATTTCCCATATAGTTGTTTTTGAACAGCAATGAAAATCTTTTCTGCATCTTCTTTGAACGCAGGCTTCTGTCATAAGTCACCCCATCCTAAATAGACAGGCGCAACCAAAGATTTAATATCCAAATCTGTCGTTTTAGAGAATGGATATGAAGCACTATTGTTTTTAATCAGAGCCAGCTCCAAGTTGGGGTCGCGCACATTCATCAAATTAAATACAAGGATTACTCCATTTAGAGTGGAAGTCTTGTAATAAGCACAAAATAGTTTCTCCACCTTTCGCATAGTGTCGTCGCTGCTAAAAGAATACCAGCCATGAGATTGCCACTCGTATTCTGACTCGTTAGAGAATCTTTTCAAGTGCTCTAATGTGGTAGGATCATGTATAGAATTGAGAGGAGCGGCACTACCAGGATTCTTCATTACTACAGAGCCTATAATGTTCCAAGATGTACCAAATTGCAGTATGGTACCCCAACGATAATCATTACCAGTTTCTTCAGATTGGAAATAATGTGCAAAAACTTTCATTTTTTGTATCAATACATTTACAATATCTCTCTCGCTATCCAAGCGCAAGCTTCTGCATCAGCCAGTGCGTGGTGATGGTTTTCTAACTGATAGCCACAGGCGGTTGCGACGGTATGGAGCTGATGATTCTCCAGCTCTGGCATCTTACGGCGCGACACGTAAAGCGTATCGTAGAACTCATAATCAGGATAATCCATTTGATAGAGGCGGAAGGCTGCACGCAGACACCCTTCATCGAAAGGACGGTTGTGTGCTACGAGGGGTAACCCCTCGATGAGCGGTTCTATCTGTTTCCACACGTCGGGAAAGATGGGAGCATCGTCCGTATCCTCGCAACACAGCCCATGCACCTGACTGCACCAATAGTTATAGTAGTTCGGTTCTGGTTGGATGAGCGAGTAGAAGGAATCAACTATCTCACCATTCCGTACAATAACTATTCCAACGGAACAAACCGAAGAACGTTCATTATTAGCTGTTTCAAAATCTATGGCTGCAAAATCTTTCATTTCTTGTCATTCTTATATTTGTCCCACATTCTCTTAACTATGTTTGCCACGTCCTTGCGTAAAGTGGCTGGTTCCAGCACTTCGACATCGCCACCATTCCATAGTAATTCTTGTACGAGGTCAGGAGTGTTGCGCATCTGATAGGTAAAGATACTGTATTCGTCATTGCGCTCAATCTCTTCTTGTGATTCGTGTAGTGGAAGGTCACGAATGTAGTTTGCTTGGCCTGCTGAGACTTTCAGTTTGATGAGTTCTATATCTTTGTTCAACCCAGCGATAATGCCATAACATCCAGCGAAGTATTCTTTTGCATTCCAGTTTTTGGGTATTACGAACGTCTCTTCTTTCACATGAACGTGTCTGAGGCGGTCAAGAGAATAGATCCTTGGTCCTTGTTCACGGAAATAGGTGTAAGTGCTAAGCCCAATAAGATACCACCGTTGGCGGAATAGCTTTACACAGTATGGTTGGACATCGAAGTTGTTTTCCTGATCTTTCCAATAGCTGTAGTGGGTAATGTTCAAAACCCGATTTTCTTTCATCGCATCGATGATGGTTTGTAAATGCTCTTGGCCAGAAGGGACATACTCCAGCAAAACACGATCTTTGATGCTTTGGCTGTTGGCTAAAGCATTGCTGACACAGAATGTATTGTAGAGCCATGAACGCAGTCCATTCTTAACAATATCTTCCTCATTAGAAATATAATAACGATATTCTCCACGATTTTCGTTTACGATGTCTATGCCAAATAAATCCCAGATTTGGTACTTCCAATTGTCGAAAGTGCGCTTGGGAATGTCCACGCCACGGCTGATGTCGGCATTAAGCCACTTCTCATTCAGCTCTTTGAACGAGATTTTCTTGGCTCGATAGATAGTCTCTATCACCCAGACATATTTGCTTATCAAGCCTTGCCCTCTATCATTGTTAGCCATAGTCAAACTTGATTTTTGCACGTTAGTATCGAATTTCTTGCAAAATTACACTAAGAGTATGCTAATCGGTGGCAGAGGGTTTGGTTCTCTTACTTTCAAATCATTTTTCAGCAATTCCCACAATCCTCCGCCTCTCCTGGCAGTGGAAACGGAAAGAAACCGTTTTCGTTAGAGGAAGTGAACAAGTGCTCTGTTCTATAGCAACTCTGCATTTCTGTAAAGGCATATATCATAGGCCCATTTGTTTGTAGCACGCTTGCTCTCTACAAAAGTACCTATTTCAGAGCATATACAAGTCATGCTACATCGAAAACGCTTCATATCCTTATTTTTACTTCAACACTCGTAACAGTGATATTAAAGGTGTATATTTGCATATGATATGATGTATTGAAGAAATGGCAAAGAATACAATGGGAACTAAGTTGCCTTGAAAGTTGGAGCAGAAGATGCAGATTGTGGGAGAGCAAATTAAGCTCGCTCGCCTGCGCCGTAACCTTAGCGTGGCACAGATTGCCGAGTGTGCCACTTGCTCCCCTTTGACCGTCTCTCGTATTGAAAAGGGTTCTCCTACCGTGTCTATTGGAATCTACTTGCGGGTACTCTATGCTCTGCAACTCGAAGATGACATCCTTCTCATCGCCAAAGATGATGAACTGGGTCGTCGCCTACAAGATCTCTCGCTCATCAATCGCTGGCGTGCTTCTAAGAAAAGTTAGTCTATGAAGAATCATATTTTGAAGGGTTGAGCCAGACTTTTATCGTCGAAAACACTCCTGAAAAGGTCGATTGTAGTACTGAAATCACTATATTTGCCACTGATAAGGTATATGATGATCACTCAAAAGAATTCGAATGCCAAACAATCAGTCAGTAAATAGATATGGACAAAAACTATAACATACCGACATTGCCTCTCAGCGTTGATATAGAGAGCAAAGAGATATTACGACAAGTGAATAAGTCCAATCGTGCTTTGGCGGAATTAAAGGGGGTAGCAGCAACAATTCCTAACGAAGCGATACTGATTAGCACCTTGACACTTCAAGAGGCAAAGGATAGTTCCGAGGTAGAGAATATCGTCACAACACAAGATGATCTCTACAAGGCTGAGATAGATATAGATAAACAACTTGTAACAGCAGCTACCAAAGAGGTCCTTAGGTATAGAGAAGCTTTACAACGAGGATTTGAATTGGTTAGAAAAGATGCTCTATTGACCAACAGTAGAATAAAGGATATACAAATGCATCTTGAGGGGAATAGAGCAGGTTTCCGTTCACAAGCAGGGACAATGCTAAAAAATGGTCAGGGAGAAACCGTTTACACTCCACCTCAAAATATAGACGATATAGAGAGGTATATGGTAAACCTTGAGGAGTTTATCAATAATCCAGAGATATGCGAAGTCGATCCTTTAATCAAGATGGCAGTTATACATCATCAGTTTGAGAGTATACATCCATTCTATGATGGTAATGGACGAACGGGACGTATCATCAATGTGCTCTATTTGGTGATAAATAATTTGCTCGACTTACCAATTCTCTACCTGAGCAGGTATATTACTCAAAATAAATCGCAGTATTATTCCTTGATCCAGGCTATTAGGGATAAGGGTGAAGACAACTCGTTGGAGTGGGAAGAGTGGATTCTTTTCATTCTCAAAGGTGTCGAACAAACGGCTCGCGATACCATTCAATTGGTGCAGGGTATTTCTAAACTAATGCAGGACTATAAGCAGATTCTGCGTCCCTTATTTGGCAAGAACTACAAACATGAGTTGCTCAACAATCTGTTTTATCATCCCTATACTAAAATCGAGTTTATGCAAAGAGATCTGATGGTTCAGCGTAAAACAGCAGCTAAGTATTTGAATATGATGGTCGATGAGAGAGTTTTAACTGTTGTAAAGATTGGGAGGGAGAATTATTATATCAATCACGCTCTTATGAGCTTGTTTCTTAATCAGGGTTCTGCATTACCACGACAAAAAGAGATGATAGAATCGGTGACAGAAAATTAATCGCTTTTATGATGTGTACCCGAAAACAGCATTTCGGGTACACGTTCTAAGAATATGTACCCGAAATGCTGTTTTCGGGTACATATTCTGAATGTGGTGTTTCAAGTAATAGATGTAAGATGCAAGCAAGGACAATCATAGCGCAGTACGTGAAAGAGATGCGCAGGAAGTATAAGCACATACATCGGTTATCCTCTCAAAGAAAGCAAGTGTGGAACTACGCTTAGTGTGAGAATTAGAACAAGGCCACGCTTCGCATTGATAAGGTCAATAAAGTGTTCGAACTTTTTAGCTCAGGGTGTTGGTTTGTGCCACTGAAATGGAGTAGAAGTAGGATGCCAATAATAAAATCAGATACGAATGTATACAACAGCTGAACAGCAAATAGAAGAGAGATTGATTAAGCGCTTCGAAAGCCTTAAGTATGCTTATCGAGCAGATATCAAAGATAGAGCAACGTTGGAAACTAATTTCCGCAAAAAGTTTGAGCAACTCAATGGAGTTACACTAACAGATAGGGAGTTTGAACGGTTGCTCTCGGAGATTATTCCTGCAACACCAGATGTGTATGAGTCTTCTCGACTGCTGCGTGAACGTAATCTCTTCTTGAGAGAGGATGGCACTCCTTTATACTACACGCTTGTCAATATAAAAGACTGGTGTAGGAATGACTATGAGATAATCAATCAGCTGCGTATCAATACACATAGTAGCCATCATCGCTATGACGTGATAATACTCATCAATGGTCTCCCTCTTGTGCAAATAGAGTTGAAAGCTCATAAAGTCTCACCGCGGGCTGCGATACAGCAGATTGTCAATTATAAAAATGATGCGGGAAATGGGTATTCCAATACCCTGCTATCGTTTATGCAATTATTTATCGTAAGCAATGAGGCTGAGACGAGCTACTTCGCCAATAACAATGCTAAGGAATTCCAATTTGATGCTAAAGAACAATACTTGCCGATATACCATTTAGCCGATGAGAATAATCACAAAATAATGCACTTGCATGATTTTGTGGGAAAGATGCTTACGAAATGTACTTTGGGAAAGCTCATCAGTCGATATATGGTGCTGGTTGCAAGTGAACGTAAGCTTCTAATCATGCGCCCTTATCAAATTTATGCAGTACAAGCCATTGTTAAATGTATTGAGGAAAATCGTGGCAATGGCTATATTTGGCATACAACAGGGTCAGGTAAAACGCTTACCTCATTCAAAGCGTCGACTCTTCTTAAAGACAATCCGAAGATAGAGAAATGCCTTTTTGTTGTAGATAGAAAGGATTTAGATCGTCAGACGCGAGATGAATTCAATAAGTTTCAGCAGGGATGTGTCGAGGAGAATACGAATACAGAGACACTGGTGAAGCGATTAGAATCTTCAGATTATGCGGATAAGGTGATAGTAACGACCATACAGAAGTTAGGCATAGCACTTGATCCTAAAAATAAGAAGAACTATCAAGAGCGTCTTAAGCCCCTTTCTGATAAACGCCTTGTTTTTATCTTTGACGAATGCCATCGCTCACAATTTGGAGAGAGTCATAAAGCGATCAAAACTTTCTTCCCAAAAGCTCAGCTGTTTGGGTTTACGGGCACACCGATTTTTCAAGAGAATGCAGTGCAAGTCAAAATTGAAGGACAAGAGGCCTCTATGCTGACAACAGAAGATGTTTTTCAAAAGCTTCTACACTCTTACACGATTACTAACGCCATTGAGGATCGGAATGTCCTGCGATTTAATGTGGACTACTATCGACCAAATGATTCGCTGGCCTTGGCTCACAAACAAGTGACAAAGAAAGCGATTGTTGAAGAGATCCTTGCCAAGCACGATGCTATATCTTTTTCAAGACGATTCAATGCCATTTTTGCAACGAGTAGTATCAATGATGCGATTGAGTATTACCAGTTGTTTAAAGCGGTGCAAAATGAGCATCGAGCGAAGAACCCTGATTTTGTACCTCTGAACATCGCTTGCGTGTTCTCTCCTCCCGCAGAGGGGAATAAAGAGGTAGAGCAATTGCAGGAGGACTTAGAACAGGAAAAAGCCGATAATTTAGTCGATCCCAATAGCAAAAAAGTAGCCTTAGAGGGAATTATCTTAGACTATAATAAACATTATGGCGTTACACAGAGTATTTCTGAATTTGACGCCTATTACCAAGATATACAGAAGCGCATCAAAGATCAGAAGTGGAGCGAATATCCCCGTGATAAAAAGATAGATATAACAATCGTTGTAGACATGCTCCTTACAGGGTTCGACTCCAAATACTTAGGTATACTCTACGTGGATAAAGAGCTCAAGTATCATGGTCTTATTCAAGCATTCTCTCGCACCAATCGTGTACTAAATGCAACTAAAAACTTTGGAAAGATTTTAGATTTCCGTTCGCAAATGTCATCTGTAGACCAAGCTGTTCGGCGTTTCTCTGGCATGAAAGAGGAACAGGCAGATCCTACGATATGGCTTGTCGAACCTGCACATGAGGTCGTTGCAAAGTACGAGAAAGCAGTTGATGAACTGACTCAATTTATGGACTCCAAAGGATTGAAACCGAAGCCAGAGGAAGTGGCAAATCTATTAGGAGATACAGCTAAGGCTGAGTTTATCGACTATTTCAAAGAAGTTCAAAGGTTGAGTAATCAACTTGGGCAATACATATACATAGAACCCAAAGATCAAGAGAAGATAGAGAGTTTGTTATCAACGGAGGATTTGCATGCATTCAGGACAGCTTATCTCGAAGTGGCTCGTACCCTCCGTGCAAATAGGAAAGATTCCTCATCAAATGATGTGCCAACACCACAAGAGGGGCTTAATCCTGAGGATATAGACTTTGAGTTTGTACTTTTCTCCTCTGCTATGATTGACTATGATTACATCATGGGGCTGATTTCTCGCTTTACAAATCAAACCCCAAGTCAGCAAACGCTTACAAAGGAGGAGTTAGTTCGGTTAGTGGCTTCTCACAGCAATCTGATCGAAGAACAAGAAGATATTCTTGACTATATAAACCAGTTAGAGATTATAAATGGTCTTACCGTCAATGAAGTAGGCGAGAGCTATCAACAGTTTAAGGAGCAAAAGATGCAACGACGCATCGAAGAGATTGCCTTGCGCTATGGAATTACTCCTAAAGCGCTTAATGGCTTCATTCAATCTGTTTTAGGTCGTATGATTTTTGATGCTGATCAGCTTTCAGAACTATTCATAGCCCAAGACTTAGGTTGGAAACAGCGCGTACAGCAAGAAAAAGCATTGGTCGCTGATCTATTCCCTCTATTCTCTCAATTGGCAAAAGGGCAAAACATATCAGGGCTCTCTGCTTATAAATCCTAAGGAAGTAAGATATGGATCAGTTTAGTGACTTAAGAGAACTTGCCGAAGAACTTCGAAACAGGCTGAGGGAGAAGAAAATCATTCTCTTGTATGCTTATAATGGAGTGGGAAAGACTCGTTTGTCTATGGAGTTCAAAGATCTTGGTAAAACCGACGGCGTAGGAGATACTCTCTACTTCAATGCTTTTACTGAGGATTTGTTTTCTTGGGATAATGATCTTGACGAAGATACCACTCGAGTACTCAAAATGAATCTAAAATCTTCATTTTTTAGTGGAGCTAAAGAATATGCTCTTGAAGACAAGATTAGAGTATTTTGGAGGCGCTTCTCGGATATTGATTTTCAAATAGACTATGAAGAAGGCTCTATTTCTTTTTCAAGAACTCTTTCCCCTAATGAGGAAGAGAAATTAGAAGACGCAATTGTAGATAAGATCAAAATATCAAGAGGCGAGGAAACGATTTTTATTTGGTGTTTTTTCTTGGCTGTCGTGCAGTTGGTATTAGATGGAGATGAGGGGTATTCTTGGGTAAAATATATCTACATTGATGATCCCATCTCATCTTTAGATGACAACAATGCTGTTGCAGTTGCCGTTTTGCTAATGGAAATATTAAAAGATGGGACACAGAGAGCAGTTATTTCAACGCACCATGCTCTCTTCTATAATGCCCTTTGGAGTGTATGCAAAGATGGAGTAGGGAAACGAAAAAGGCTTGGTAGTCTTCATTTCAAAAAGAATGGAGAGGATAGTTATAGTGTTAGCTATACAAATGACACCCCTCGGTTCCTTCATGTTGCGATGTTGGAAGAATTGTGGCGTAGGGCTGAATCAGGAGAACTATATACCTATCACTTTGCAATGCTTCGAAATGTGCTTGAGAGAGCAGCTTCTTTTCATGGACATGAACAATTTGATGAATGCTTCAAAAACAAAGATATTCAAGAAGAATCTCCTCTGTACAGTCGTATGATAAACATCTTAACTCACGGGAATTATTCTCTTTATGAGCCAGTTGAGATGATGGAAGATAACAAAGCACTGTTCAAACAAATATTGAGCGCATTTATAAAGAACTATAAGTTTAATCCAAAGCTCTTTCCTTCAAGAGAGACTTAATAGATAAAAGAGTATGACAGCAAGAGACCAACAGGCCTTAGGAAAAACACTATGGGCTATAGCAGACGAGTTGCGTTCCAAAATGAACGCAGACGATTTTCGTGATTATATGCTTTCATTTCTCTTCCTACGCTACTTGTCTGGCAACTATGAGCAAACAGCAAAGAGAGAACTTGGGAAAGACTACCCTAATGAGGAAGTGCTCTCGAAAGGAGAAACCGCTCTACAAAGATGGTATACAGAGAATAGCGAAGACATTGAAGAATTTGAAGCTCAGATGCGTCGTAAGATTCACTATGTCATTAAGCCTAAATACTTATGGAGCCATATCGTAGAACTCGCTCGGACGCAAAGCTCAGACCTGCTGAATACATTAGACGAGGGTTTTAGACACATCGAAACAGAATCTTTCGACAGTACATTCAGAGGCTTATTCTCTGAAGTAAATCTCTCTTCAGAGAAATTGGGGAAGACTTACCAACAGAAAAATGAAACTCTTTGTGTCATTATCCTCAAAATTGCAGAGGGAATAGGCGGCTTTTCCTCGGATATAGATGCACTCGGCGATGCGTACGAATATCTCATTGCCCAATTTGCTGCAGGGTCTGGAAAGAAAGCTGGAGAGTTCTACACCCCTCAAGCCATGTCTACCATCCTCTCTCGCATCGTTGCATTGGATGCACAAAACCCCGAGCGTGGTGTTAAGGAAAGCATCAAAAAAGTATTAGATTTCACTTGTGGATCTGGCTCATTGTTGCTCAACGTTCGTAAGCAAATGGGCGAACGGATAGGGCGCATCTATGGACAGGAGTTGAATGTTACCACTTACAACTTGGCGCGTATGAATATGCTTTTGCACGGAGTCAAGGACACAGAATTTGAGATATTCCACGGAGATTCTTTGGTCAATGAGTGGACATTCCTCAACAATGCAAATCCCAGTGAGAAGGCAGAGTTCGATGCTATCGTGGCAAATCCTCCCTTTAGCCTCAAATGGAACCCCAAAGAGGAAACGGCGCAAGACTTCCGTTTCCAAAACTACGGTGTAGCACCCAAATCAGCCGCAGATTTTGCATTTCTCCTACACGGCTTTCACTATCTAAGTCAAGACGGCACGATGGCGATTATACTACCACATGGAGTGCTATTCCGTGGAGGGGCAGAGCGTGCCATTCGGCAAAAACTACTTGAAGATGGAAGCATTGATGCCATTATTGGCATGCCGCCCAAGCTCTTTTACTCGACAGGTATTCCTGTATGTATCATTGTCCTCAAGAAGTGCCAAACCAACGACGATGTGCTCTTTATCGATGCGAGCCGAGAGTTTGCTAAGGATAAAAAGCAAAATCGCTTGCGTGTCGGAGAGAACGGCGAGCCTAACGACATTGATAAGATTATAGATACCTACCAACATCGTAGGGAGATAGCCAAATACTCTCGATGCGTCCCACTCTCCGAGATAAAGGAAAACGATTACAATCTCAATATCCCTCGCTATGTAGACACTTTCGAAGAGGAAGAGGAGATAGATATTCAAGCTGTGATGGGCGAAATCAAATCGCTCGAAGCACGTCGCACAGCCCTTGACCAACAAATAGACGTTTACCTCCGAGA
>JALFTM010000143.1 GCA_022788345.1 Bacteroidales bacterium | reverse complement strand
ACGAACACAACGTTCGATGCCAACGCTTTGATGGCCAAGATTTATGGCAACCTCATTCTCACTGGTGTGGATGGTCCTGCTGGTAATGCCGACTTGTCGAAGTACGACAACGAAGGTAACACCTCTTTTTACCGCCGCATCTTTGAGGCCAACGAACTGCCTACGGACGAGGTAATTTGGACTTGGCAGAACGACCCTGGTATCCCAGAGTTTACCAATATCAGCTGGAACTCCTCGCACACAGCCACTGACCAAATGTACTATCGCATGATGTTCAACATCACGCTCTGCAACTCATTCCTTGACAACACTGCTGGTACTTCAGATGCTTCTGTGCTCGTAAATCGTGCCGAAGTGCGCTTTATGCGTGCCTTGCACTACGCTTACTTCTGCGATCTCTTCGGCAAAGCACCATTCAAGACCACTGTTGATGAGCAATTGCCTGTGGAGAAAAACCGCAAAGAGGTTTACGATTTCGTTGTTGCTGAGTTGAAAGACATTACGGGCGAAGGCACAGGCAACGAAGTGTTGCCCAACGCAGGTGCCGCCGAGTATGGCCGTGCCGACAAAGGCGCAGCTTGGATGCTCTTGAGCCGCATGTACCTCAATGCGCAGGTTTATACTGGCACTGCCGACTGGGCCAATGCTGTGGCCTATGCCGACAAGGTTATCAATAGCGGTGCCTACGCTTTGAACACGACTGCTCTGAATGGCTATACAGCTTACGAACAGCTCTTTATGGGCGACAATGGCGAGAACGCCAATGCCCGTAAGGAAATCATCTTCCCCATCCGTTGCGATGGCTTGAAGACACAAAGCTATGGTGGTTCTACCTACCTCATTGCCTCTACACACGGTAATGGTACACCCGATGCAGGCCTTCCTGCTTCAGCTTGGACATGTAACCGTGCCCGCGAGGCTGGCGTGTTGAAGTTCTTCTCTTCGTTGGATGCTGTGCCTGTTGGTGCGAAGACAACCGTAAAGCAAGTGCAAACTGCTGCGGGCGACGACCGCGCACTCTTCTATAGCGGAGCAGACGTTGATGGCAACAACCAGCGCACTGCCACCACAGAGAAGAAAACGACCTTTACTTCGGGCTTGAGCATCGTGAAGTGGACAAACCTGCACGCTACTGGCAGCACGCCATCGCATGGTACGTTCACTGACGGCGACATCCCTCTCTTCCGCTTGGCAGAGGCTTACCTCACACGTGCCGAAGCCAACTATCGCAAGGGGTCTAACCCCAGCACCGTATTGGCCGACTTGAACCTCATTCGCAGCCGTGCACACGCCACAATACTCACTTCCGTAGACGAGCAAACGCTCTTGGACGAATGGAGTCGTGAGTTCTACTTTGAAGGCCGTCGTCGCTCTGATCTCGTGCGCTTTGGAAAGTTCACTTCAAGCTCTTATGTGTGGGACTGGAAAGGTGGCGTTTACACTGGCACAGGCGTAAGATCGCACTATAACGTTTATCCCATCCCCTACGATGAGTTGACGAACAATGTGAACATGAAACAAAACCCCGGTTATTAAAGTATCACCTCTTGGATGGGCTTCGGCCCACCCAAGAACATAGACTCTTAGTTATGAAAAAGATAATCTATCTATTGGTAGCACTGGTACTTCCCTTTGCCATTGTTTCCTGCGAAGAAGACAGAGATAGCAACCCCATCATTCAAACGCCCTCTTCGTTCGTCTTGAATACTCCACCTGATGCTGCAAATAACACCTATGTTTTGGCGCATTCAGACTCTATAATCTTGACAACGTCACAACCCGATTACGGGGCAACACTTTCTACTGCTTATCAAGTGCAAGTGAGTCTGGATGGGACGAAGTTTGCAACGATGTCTACGACCTACACTACGGCTCGCCTTGCCATAGCTCCCGAAGAGCTGAACGACAGCATCAAGAAGCTGGCTGGCGATGCGTTCTTTGCCACAGTGCAACCCATCTATGTGCGTTTGCATGCCAAAGTGAATGGAACGGACAGCTTGGGCAGTGTGTACAGCAATGTCATCAAGCTTCCCAACGTGCTTCCTTTTGCAGAAAAAGCTTCTGGCATTCAATTGCCAACAACGATGTACGTCATCGGTAGCTTTGCGCCTTCGGGCTGGAACTGGGCTGCTACGAAGCCCATGGCACCTGTTATCCAAGTGGATGGTGCTTTCTATGGTGTCTATTATTTTGCAGCAGGCGACATGTTCAAGGTTGGTTATGAATACGACAACTGGAGCGGTGTCAAGGGCTATCAACAAGTGACCATCGACGACAAAGCTGGCGCAGGCATCACAGGTGAGAATGGCAACACTGGCGACAACCTCAAAGTGGAAAAAGCTGGTTGGTACACCCTCGTGGTTGAAACAGCCCTCTCTGGCAAGGAATACACCTATAACGTGACCATTCGTCCTGCCGAAGTGTATTTGATGAACCCTGCTCCCGGTTCTTGGAGTACGAAAGACGCAGCAGCCAAATTCTCCGTACCCGCAGGCCCAACGGGCGAGTTTACATCTCCCGCACTCACAGAAAAAGAAGAGAACGTACGTGTGGCCGTGAACATTGGTCAGAGCGACTGGTGGCGTGCTGAACTGACCCTCTATAAGGGCACTACGCTCCACTATCGCCTCAACAGCGACAACGTTGCCAATAGCTGGGCCGACATCAGTGCCGACTATTTGATGAAAGCAGGCGTAGGCAATACCATCTCTTTCGACTTCATCAACCACACAGGTGCAGTTCGCTAAATTCTAAACCTCACAAGGGCATCGGGGCTTGCCTCGTATGGCTACGATGCCCTTGTCCTTAAAACAAGTAAAGCAATGAAACAATATATTCTCCCTCTCATCGCACTGGGTAGCGTTGCCTTGACAAGTTGTGACGAAGACTACACCGACTGGGCGAAGCCTCAAAGCTACGAACAAGAAGCACCATCGGAGGCAAAGACGCTCACCGCAGTGGCAGGGTCAAGCTCTGGTACGAGTTTTGATGCTACAACCGCCGATTCTCTCCACTTCCTCAGCATCGCCACCAGCGGGAAATTTGCCATTGATAGCGTGGTAGTAAACGACACTCATACAGTGCCTTTCACTCTTAAAGACGACTCCATCTTCGTCAAGAAAGCACAACTCGACAGCGTCATCTATAAGGCTTATTTCTCACAAGCTTCGGTGCAACGCACGTTGAACGTGAAAGCCGCAGGCGTGGTGATTGACGCTTCTGGCCAAGCCCTTTCGGCAACGACACCAGCACAGCAGTTTGTCTACACCCCTTCTAAGGCAGTTCCTGCTACAGAGACCGTCTACTATTTGGTCGGAGACATGAATGGTTGGAACCTTGGCGGAAAGGCAAATCCAATGACAGCCAAGGGCGACGGCACGTTCAGTGCCACGTTCACCACAGCGGGCAACTGCTATTTCAAGATCTTCGGTCTTGCAGGTGTGACTGCTGGCGATTGGAATGCAGGCATGGGCAACGTTGTGGGACAAGACGAAACAACGCCTAACTTCATCTATTGGACTGCTGCGCTTGGTAAGCAACCAGAAGCTCTTTACATTAAGGCAGCAGGCACTTACAAAGTGACTCTCGATGCGGTGAATTGGACCTATAAATGCGAAAAGCAATAATCTGAAAGCCTCACGTCCCTATTGTAAACTCATTCATGGAAGGACGTGAGGCTTTTTATCTCTATTAGAACGCAACTGATGAAAAAGAAAATACTTTTGTTCACCTCTTTGATGCTTGCAGGCGGTGTGGCCATGGCACAAGTGCCACGACAAAGCACTGATGTGTTGTTGCAAGGCTTTTATTGGGAGTCGCAAAACGTCACAGGATGGACGCAACTGACCAAGGAAGCGGCAGCCATTGGTAAAAGCTTTACAGGCATTTGGTTACCTCCATCGGCCGCTGCCGAGGGCGACAATACAGTGGGCGGTACGAATGTTGGCTATCACCCTCGCATTTGGAACAACCAAAACTCTACGTGGGGCACGGCCGATAACTTGAAAACGTTGATCAATACGCTGCACAACAACAACGTGAAAGTGATTGCCGACATCGTGGTTAATCATCGCGGTGGTTACACTTCGTGGCTCGACTTTGCGCCCGACAATTTCGGCACTTATGGCAGTTATCAACTCACGGCCGCAGATGTGTGTAGCACGGATGAAGTCAATACAGACCCCAATGCTGGCATTTATTACGGCAAGGCTACGGGAGCTGCCGACACTGGTGAAAATTGGGCTGGCGCACGTGACCTCGATATGACTTCCACCAATGTACAGAACGACATCAAGGCCTATCTCAACTGGCTAAAGGGGGAGTTTGGCTACGATGGCTTCCGCTACGATTTGGTGAAAGGCTACAACGGATCTTATGTGGGACTCTTCAATGATGCCACTTCGCCTTGGCTTTCCGTGGGCGAGTATTGGGACGGTGGCTACGATGCCGTGAACAACTGGCTCAAAGCGACGAACTATAAATCCATGGCCTTCGACTTCCCTGCCAAATATGCTATCTTCAACAATGGTTTGGCACAAGGCAATTTCGGAAACATGTCATGGACCGACTTGACCATCAACAAAGCCCGTCCAGCAGGGCTTATTCACCATGGAAGCACCCGTCCTTATGCAGTGACTTTCGTGGACAACCACGACACCTATCGTGACGACAGCAAATTCACGGGTGTGGTCGATCAAGCCTATGCTGTGCTTATGGCTTCGGCTGGTATCCCCATGGTGTTTTATCCCCATTGGAAATCGGCGCAGAGCCTTATCGAAAAGCAAATTGCTTGTCGCAAGGTCGCTGGCATCCATAGCGAAACGGATGTGGATGTGACTCAAAAAGGAACTTACTACGAGAGCTATTCGTATGGCACGGCTGGCACACTGATTTGCCGTGTTGGAGCTTCAGCCCCAACGACAGTGCCTGAAGGCTACTTCCTTGCTGCGCAAGGCAACAGCTGGTGGTATTATCTCCCCACTGCGCTTCAAGACGTCCTCACAGGCGTTGAACGCATCGACACGCCAGTGGCGCAAACTTCCTCTGCCACCTACGACCTCAGTGGTCGCCGTATGAGTGAGAATGCCAAGGGCGTCGTTATTCAGAATGGGAAGAAAGTTTTGAAGTAAACCTATACAGGACGCCTCCCAACTTTTTTCGTCTTCCTCAAAAGGTGGTAACTTCGAGACGAAAGGGAGTCTCTTACAACAACTCCTCCTTGTTCAGCCAAAGCCGAGCAAGGAGGAGTTGCTTGTATATACTATTATTGGGGTCTAATCGAAGTTCTGTTTCGGAGAGGCTATTAAGCACCTTTTTTGGGGACACTACCAGTTTGAACACAGCCGGAAATGTCAGGGTTAGAAGAAATTTTTATGCGTAGGAAAGAAAGATGTATAGCGCAATCGGAAAACATTTCGTACCTTTGTGGTGCAAACAAGCATCGGGCCAGACTGGATTTGACAGCGGGTCGGAAGTGTATGTAAGCACGCAGTGCGCTGTTGGTGGGCACTTTAATATCGACCTTCGAACTTTTTAACTGGCAACAACAATTACGCTCTTGCTGCTTGATCTGAAGAATAGTAGGATCGCTTAAGTCTGCACCAGGTGCGGACGCAAGACATCGCCCAAGTGCCCTTTTCCCGAGGCGGCTTGATGTGGCGGTGCAGAAGAATCGGGGATAGCTCTCGACGGCCTCGCATCGGTGGCGAAACTTTTAGAGGCTAAGGTGTCGGTTGGTGGCTCTGGTCTTGCCGATGCTCGAAAAATTAGGCAGAGATAAGCGTGTAGAAAGCCTATGTTTTCCCCGTTTGGACGAGGGTTCAAACCCCTCCTGGTCCAC
>JALFTM010000142.1 GCA_022788345.1 Bacteroidales bacterium | reverse complement strand
CATGCTGCCCCTCGACTTGCATGTGTTAAGCCTGTAGCTAGCGTTCATCCTGAGCCAGGATCAAACTCTTCATTGTAAATATATTTTTCTTGAATTATCTGTATCACTGCTCTGAACATCCGAAAATACATAAAGGAGATTGACTTTAGGTATATCTACCCGAACAACATCTATGCTATGCATTCTGTTGCTCTGATCTCTTGTACTTCTCTACAAAATCAGTTTATGGAAATCTTTTCAAAGAACTCTTCTTGTCAACGCAACATGTAAAGTATTCAGCATCTCTACCAAAACCTTAGCAAGGAAGCGCTGTTCCTTGGTTGCGAGTGCAAAATTACAACAAAGATTTGAAACAAACAAGACCTCAACGAAAATAATTTTGAAGAAAACACATAAAACACTGATTTAGAGTGAGAAGATTTTTTGAACATAAAAGAGTAGAAGAGCGCATCGGCCGAAATGGCAGGACGATGGGAACAGTTTGAGAAAGATGGCGACCGCTATCTTTTGCAGTACCGCACTGTTGGAGATGAACGAGTGCGCCAAGAACATGCCTCGCTCAATCGGGTAACACTCCCTCTATCTTCCTCTTTTTGGGATGAGCATTTTCCGCCTAATGGCTGGAATTGTCGATGTTCGGTCGTGCAGGTGCGCAAGGGGAAATACCCCGAAACAGACCTTAACGAGGCCTATCAGCGTGCAGAGGCTTCATCGGCCAAAGACACCAAAGGGATGTTCAGATTTAATGTAGGAAAGGAGGGCAAGACTATACCCGACTACAACCTTTACACCATCTCTAAGTGTAAGACCTGCCCTGTGGCTAAAGAAAAGGGGAAGAGTAAGTTGGCGAAGCCTGATGACCATGAACTTTGCAAGGCTTGTGGAATGGTACAACAAATTTAGCGCATGGAAAGCGAGAACGAGAGACAAAATAAAGGATTAACTAAGCTACCGAAGAGCATAAAAGCTCACTTGATAACCCAAGCTAATCCTCACCGCAAAGATAAAAATAATCCGCCAACCAACCAAATGGCCTGCGGATTATTTTAAGTAAAGCTAAATATGGGGAAGAAAGTAATTTCTCGTAGGAATGGTTTACAATGGGGTAGCTACTTCCTCTATTCCATCATATTATATAAAAACAAACACATAGAAGCGACGATTAGAGTACAAGCTCAGGATGTCATTCTTCTACGTGTTTGATACCACAAAGATAAAAATAATCCGCAGACCAACCAAATAGTCTGCGGATTATTTGGTGTATGTAGCTAAAATTCTATACTTGGCATAAAGTGTATTGACTCATGATAAGGACAAAGCTAATAGTATGGGGGATGCTCATGATATGGACGAAATTCAAAAGTTTGGTCAAACTCACTCTTAAATGCCTTGGCAAATTCTTCGGGACATTCTAACTTGAGCATAGATACTATCGTTTGCCCACATAATTCTTTATCTATATCATAATTCCACTCAAAGGTCCATTCAACAATCTCACGTGGAGAGTCCTCCTCTTTCTGTAGCTCAAAGTAGCCAGCAAGAGTGAAACCTGCGCAGGTTTTCATTCCGCTCTTAATGTGGCCATAATGGCTAAATATAAACCTATTTAATTCTTTCAAAAGAATAGAGCTAAGTGCAAAGGTCTCATAAGATCTAATACATTCATCATCCACATGGCCCGTCATCTTCCAGCCTATTTTATTCTTCAGCAAATTATGGAAAGAGTTCTCTTCATAACGACCAACTTGCATGCTTTGCATCACTATTAGCTTCATACCTCACAGTCTCTTAAATCCAACAAATACGTACGTCTCAATATACTCCGCAATGTCCTCGTGGTTGTGCGTTGTGTCACTTTGGATAAGGTCGAGACGCTGGAAAGTCTCGCCTTGCAAACCCACCAATTGGCGATGGATGCTATCGCAGAGGTCAAATGGTGCTTGTCCTTATCTTCAAAAACAAGATGCGGAGCAAGACAAAACACCAAGGCTTGGAAAATTTTCGATAGGCGCTTCCTGTTTTTCCAGCAAGCGTATGGTTAAAAGAACATTCTTTAGACATAAGCATAGAGCTGATACCCATCTTTCGACTTTCTGCCTTTCACTATCTACGACAATAGGAACTACAATGAGAAATGATACCTTTAACTTTGTTATCAAACAGCAAGAATAAAACGCTCTAAAATATGTAACTTTGTAACAAGATTAAGAAACAAACGTTTATGCTAAGATATTTCCATTTCCTCATCACTTTTTTCGTTGTTCTTTCACTCTCTGCACAAGGGTTGCGCAGCAACGTTGCACTGGGCTGGAGCGTGAAAAAAGACACAACCTCATTCCGCCCGCTCAATGTGGGCGTTCTCGGTAATGTTCAACGATTAAAAGGTGTGCAATTGGGCCTTTTATCGGCTTTTGTACATAAAAATGCAACAGGTCTTAACTTGGGTGGACTATTCGCTGGCACATGGGGCGAGATGCGAGGCGTGCAAGTGGGTGGTTTGGCCACTGCCACACGCCATTCCATGCGTGGTTGGCAAGCCAGTGGCTTAGCCAATTTTTCTGGCGGTGAGACAAAAGGATTACAAACGGCTTTGGCCATCAACGTAGCCCCTTTGCAAATACAAGGCTTGCAATTATCGGGACTTGCCAATATGGCTTATCGCCTGCAAGGCGTGCAGTTAGCCGGACTAACAAATTTGACCGGCCCCAGTTTGCGAGGCGCACAAATAGCAGGTTTTGCTAACGTGGCAACAGCTGTGGAACGAGGCCTACAGCTCACAGCAGGACTTAATCTCACAGAGGGAACAATGCGCGGTCTTCAATTAGGGACGATGAATTATGCCGACACACTCAGCGGTGTGCAAGTAGGTATTCTTAACATCGGTGTTCGCCATCCACGTGGAGCACAGATTGGCCTTATCAACATTGGAGGCGACACCACTGCTTTCCGTCTCGGTTTTGTCAACGTAGACGCACACACGCGCACACAACTTTTAGGTTATTTCGGCACAAGCACAAAGTTTCACCTTGCCGCACGATTTATGAACCGTCGCACTTATAGCATTCTTGGAGTTGGTACGCACTATTTGGGACTGGACAAAAACTTTAGCGGAGCACTCTTTTATCGTACGGGACTATATCGTAACCTATCCATGAAATGGCGACTCTTAGGCGATGTCGGTTTTTCGCACATCGAAACTTTTACCGAGAACCTCGACGAGGGTGCAGAGCGACTCTATGCTCTTTCTGGACGCATTGGAATGGACTATCAATGTTGGAGAAAAATGGGGATTTTCTTTAATATCGGCATTGAACATGCCCGCTATTACAGCCATAACACCCACTATAAAACCCGACCTCTCTTAGAAATAGGAGTGATCGCTTTTTAGAGTGCCTTTGTTCTGTCCAAGACTTTGGAACAAACTGGAGGAAACAAAATATGCCCTCCACACATACGCTTCACTTCGCAATTCTTTCCTTTAATCATAAGAGCTAAGGCAATGAAACCTTTTCTTCTCTTTCTACTCTTGCTTCCTGTTTCTACTCTATCGGCACAACTTACACTTGAGACACCGAGTACCACTGCTACGGATAGCATCGCAACGGACAGCATCGCGCCTCCCAAGGATAGTATAAACCATTACAGTCTATCGCCTTACGCCTATGACGATCCGAACATATCCAACCCGCGTCCTTGGCGAGCCGCTATCGAAGCCACAGCCATCAATGTTGGCGTGCACGTTTTCGATCGCTTTGTTCTGAATGAAGACTTTGCAAAATCCACATTCAAGACCACATGGAACAACATTCGGCACGGCTTCGTTTGGGACAATGATAAATTCTCAACCAATCTTTTCGCACATCCCTATCACGGCAATCTCTATTTCAATGCCGCCCGTAGCAATGGTCTTTCGTTTATGGCATCCGTTCCGTATGCTTTCGGAGGAAGTCTCATGTGGGAAGTGGCTGGTGAAGTGGAGCCTCCTGCGCTTAACGATCTCATCGCTACAACCATAGGTGGCATGGCCATTGGAGAAGTCACACATCGTCTTTCCGCTCTCGTCTATGACGACCGCACCAAAGGAAGTCGCCGTTTCCTCCGCGAGCTGGTCGGAACGATTATCAACCCTATTGGCGGGCTGAATCGTCTCATAGATGGACGAGCATGGCGTGTAAGAACAGATTATTATAAATACCACGATTACGACCGCTTCCCTATCCTCTTTTTCGTCTCAGTTGGCAACCGCTATTTGGCTGACCGAGGCGCACTTTTCCGTGGCGAAACGCATCCTTATTTGGCACTGAACCTAACCTATGGCGATGCGTTCAATGTAGAAGAAAATCGACCTTACGACTTCTTCACAGCCAATGCAGCTCTCAGCCTCACAGGTAAGCAACCCCTCATTCATGGCGTACACCTCATAGGTCGATTATGGGGCACAAAAATAGAAACGGGAACAGATTTACAACTGACAGCAGGCCTTTTCCAACACTACAATTATTATGACTCCGAACCTGTTATCGATGGTAGCGATCTCGTACCTTATCGCATCAGCGAAGCTGCTTCCTTTGGCCCCGGACGACTCTACCGACTTCCTACTGCTGGAGGCGTGAAACGATTTGAACAACAATTGTATGTCAATGCCATCCTTTTAGGTGGTAGTTTGTCCGACTATTATAAAGTCATTGATCGCGATTACAATCTCGGCAGTGGCTTCAGCGTTAAGATGCGCACATTGGTCGACTTTCAGAAATATGGACGGCTGGAAATGACGGCCGATTTCTTGCGCATTTTCACCATAAAGGGCGTTGAAGATAAAGACATATCTGCTACCGACCCTTTACACCTCAACGTGCAAGGCAATCGTTCAGAAGCACGCCTCTTGGTGCTTCGACCAAATATCTTCATCCATCTGACAAGAAATCTCGATTTGCACATTTCTGCAGCAGGTTATTTCCGACGCACAAATTACAAAAGTCAGCCCGATGTTTCGTCCCACACTTTTGTGGTAAGCCTTGGCGTGGCATATAACCTATAAGGATTAAATAAGACCAAGTGTTTTTGTCAAAAGGAGCTTCAAGAAAATAATTTGTAGCTCATCAATTTTATTTCCTTGTATCTTTGCACTTCTATCCAAAAAACATTTTTTCGTAAAAATGTTAATACCTTTCGCCTTTCCTATGCTTTAGTATCTAATAGTTACTGAAGAGCGAATAAAGAAGCATCAATCTGTCGCTTACATTTTGATGTGTCACCAAGCGTTTGTATCTTTGTATCGATTGCATATATCGCAAACAAAATATCAATTGATTTCAACAAGTAATTCACCCTGAATAAACGTATGAAAAAAAGTTTACTCGCTTTAGCCTTCTTTACAGCCTTCGGGAGCGCCTTTTCACAAACGACCCTTTTCTCGACAGGCGACTCAACTGGACATCCTTATCGTATTCCTGCTATTGCTACCGCCAAGAATGGCGATATCATTGCTCTGAGCGACTATCGCCCCTGTGGAAACGATATTGGGTTTGGTCGTGTGGACATTCTAATGCGTATTTCCAAAGATCATGGACGTACATGGAGCCCTGTGACGACAGTTCTCCAAGGAACAGGTGAAGGCCTCAGCACAGGTTATGGCGATGCTTGTTTAGTGGCTGATGCCAATCGTAATGAGCTGGCTTTAGTTTGTGTTGCTGGTAATGTCACTTATTGGAAAGCGACATCACAAAACCCGCAACCTATGCTTGTCACTCACGCTTCTTACGACAAGAAATCCAAACAATGGATATGGGGTAAACCAGTAGATATCACTAAACAAGTGAACGACACCATCTTTGGTGGACGCAATGGAGGTATGTTTATGGGCTCTGGTCGTATCTGCCAGTCCAAACGCATAAAGGTGGGAAAATACTATCGCCTTTATGCCGCACTCTGCACGCATAAAGGAAACTTTGTCATCTATAGCGATGACTTTGGATACAATTGGAAAGCACTTGGCGATGCAACCATTTCCTGCGCACCCAAAGGCGATGAGCCAAAGTGCGAAGAGTTGCCCGATGGTAATGTTGTGCTAAGTAGTCGCAAAGATGGTGGACGCTATTTTAATATCTTCCGATATACAAACCAAAAGGCTGCCACTGGTGCATGGGGAACAGCCGTAGATAGTCGCGAGGCCAAGGGTGGAATCGCAAACACAGGAACACCTTGTAATGGTGAGATTATGATATTGCCTGTGCGTTCAAGTTCTGGCCGTAAAACAACGTTGGTTTTGCAAAGTATTCCTGCAGGGCCAAAACGTTCTAATGTCACCATTTATTGGAAGGAGCTTGATGCCCCCAGCGACTATGACACCCCTATGCACTTTGCAGAGGATTGGCAAGGGAGCTATCAAGTATCTTATCTCGGTAGTGCTTATTCAACAATGACTTTGCAGAAAGACGGACGCATTGGTTTTTTCTATGAAGAAGAGCCACAATGGTATCAAATGGTTTATCGCCCATTAACCATTTCGCAAATCACACAAGGAAAATATACCATCCGCTAAAAGTAATTTTATTTGCCATTAAAGTCTTCTCTTTTGCAAATAAAGGAGAAGACTTTAATGTATTCTCTTCAAAGGTACAACGGAGAAATAAAGCTTTGTATCAGGAAAAGAAATCGCAACTCAAATCTTTATTGTATTTTTGCTTATACAAACGTTATTCATCACTAAATCTCTTTGATGTATGCAAGGCCTTATCCTGCTATTTAATCGTCTATTTGGCACAGATCCAGTAAAAACAGAACCTATCTCTAAAGCAGGTAGCAACAGAGAATATGTACGATTATTTTGTGCAGACGGACAGACGGTTATCGGAGTCATCGGACAATCCGTAGCAGAAAACAATTGCTTTATCTATCTCTCAAAGCATTTTGAAGAGAAAGGACTTCCTGTACCTGCAATTTTATCTGTATCGGACGATTGCTTGTGCTATCTCCAAGAGGATCTTGGCACAAGAGCACTTTATGATTCACTCAAAGCGGGACGGCAAGCCGGAGATTATTCGACAGAAGAACGTCACCTCATCCGTCAAGCCATTCGGCTATTGCCTCATATTCAGGTTAAAGGAGCAAAGGAATTGGACACCAACCAACTCATTCAGCCCCAGACGTTTTCACCCATGGCTGCGATGTTTGACCTCAATTACTTTAAGTATTGCTTCTTCAAAACGACAGAGTTGCCATATAATGAAGTACTTTTAGAAAGTGACTTTCAGCGCCTAAGCCACGACTTATGTGCAACAGATTGTCAAACATTTCTTTTTCGTGACTTTCAAGCACGTAACATCATGATGAAAGCCGATGGACAGTTATGTGTTATCGACTATCAAGGAGGAATGTTAGGCCCTTTGCATTATGATGTGGCCTCTTTCCTTTGGCAAGCCTCCGCTTGTTATAGCAAAGAGTTGCGTCAAGAAATGGTAGAGGAATACTTAGATGAGTTGAGCAAATTGCAAGAAGTCAATAAGGAAGAATTCAAAGCCAAACTCCAATTATTTGTCTTCTTCCGCTTGCTCCAAGTATTGGGTGCTTATGGTATGCGTGGTTACTTCGAACGTAAAAAATACTTTATCAATAGTATTCCACCAGCAATTAAGAGTCTACAATCTCTACTGGATGATGGCGTAGCAGAGGCTTATCCTTATTTAGAAAGTTTGCTTAAAGAGATGGTGCGTTTGCCTAAGTTGAGCGCCTCAAGTGAGACCTTTGGTACAAAATCCACATCAAAATATGATAACCAAGGCGACCTTGTTGTTTCCATTTATAGCTTCAGCTACAAGAAAGGTATTCCAGAGGACACGAGTGGCAATGGTGGAGGCTATGTCTTCGATTGCCGTTCGACCCATAACCCCGGACGATACGAACAGTATAAGCCACTTACAGGCTTAGATCAGCCCGTCATCGACTTTTTGGAAGATGATGGAGAGATTGTTTCTTTCCTTGAAGCTGCCTATCGTTTAGCTGAACGCCATGTGGAACGATTTATGGAGCGAGGATTTACTCACGTTATGTTTTCTTTTGGATGTACGGGTGGCAGACATCGCAGTGTGTACAGTGCGCAACATTTGGCCGAACACCTACATCAGAAATATGGTATAGAAATCCATCTTTACCATCGTGAGCAAAACATCCAGCAAACATTTGCAAAAGTGTAGATACAATAGTTTTCAACGATAGCACTTCGTGCTTTGGATATTTTTCCCGAACTTTGCAGAAACTATGCTCACCACACTATTAGAAGCTTTCATAAGGCCAGAAGATTTTTGGACGCTCTTTAGAGTAGAAACTTGGGAAATGGTTCTCAAGGGGCTACTTATTGGCATATTAGTATCTGCTCCGATGGGACCTGTTGGGCTTTTAATCATTCGTCGAACGATGAATAAAGGACGCTGTTATGGCATTTCCACCGGTATTGGAGCTGCTATTAGTGATATGATTTACGCCCTGATAACAGGCTTGGGAGTATCCTTTGTAATGGACTTTATCAATGACCAGCGCTATGTCTTTTGGCTCAAACTCGCAGGGGCAGCGATGCTACTCGCTTTCGGCATACATATGTTCTTAAGTAATCCTATCAAAGGATTTAGACAAAGCCCTAATACTGGACGTGGCACTGTTTGGCATAATGGAATCACAGGCTTCCTTATCACTTTTTCAAATCCTCTCATTATCTTCCTCTTCATCGCCTGCTTCTCGTTGCTGACTTTTGTTGTGCCAAAGCATTGGTTGGAAATGGCGATGGGCTATGCTTCCATCCTCTGCGGTGCAACGCTTTGGTGGTTGGCACTGACATACATCATTAAACGCATGCGCAATAAAATTACTATCAGAGGTATGCTCTATTTCAATCGCATCTTAGGATCTGTGGTTATAAGTATTTCTTTTGTGTATGCCATCATCACCTTATTCCACTTAAACTGGCTCTACTAACACATTTGCTTATTTATGAAGTTAGCACAACAGCTCAGGGAAACTAATCGCGCCGAGTATTTGCTCTATATGTGGCAAGTGGAAAATATACTACGAGCCTATCATTGCGATATAGAGCTTTTGAAAGAAGGATATCTCCATCAATTTGCTTATGATGAGACCACCATGGAGGAAGTCGCTCAATGGTATGCGGAACTCTGTGAAATGATGCGCACTGAAGGCATCCAAGACAAGGGACATTTACAGATCTGTAAGAACACGCTTATCGGATTAGAAGATTTGCATTTGCAGCTTCTTTCAGCGCCCAATAAGTTCCCTTATTATAATGCGATGTACTATAAGGCTTTACCCCATCTTGTCGCACTCCGCTCAAAGTCGGAAGATGGTAATAAAAGCGAATTAGAAACTATGTTTGAAGCCCTCTATGGCGTAATGCTGTTACGCTTACAACGCAAAGAGATATCCGAAGACACAGCTTTAGCAATCAAAGATATATCCACTCTTTTGGGACAGCTTTCTGATTACTTCAAGCAAGATAAGGAACAACCCTTAGAGTTTGAATAAACGAATAAGTTGATATGAATATACTTATCACAGGATGCCGTGGACAGCTCGGATCGGAAATTCAACAGCTCCAAAAGGAGCGCACGCACACACACGTTTTCTATAACACCGATCGAGAGGAACTTGACATCACTTCACCAGATGCTATAGAGGCTTTCGTTGGCACACATAAGATAGATCTTATTATCAATTGTGCAGCCTATACCGCTGTGGATAAAGCTGAAAGTGACCAAGAGAACGCCAATCGGCTCAATCATCTTGCACCTGCTTATTTGGCAGAAGCAATGAATCGCCACGGAGGAAGTCTCATACATATCTCAACAGATTATGTTTTCGACGGGAAAGCATATCTCCCCTATCGTGAAGATGCCCCAACAGCTCCTACTACGGTATATGGAAAGACAAAGCTACAAGGAGAAGAAGCCGCTAAGAAGTTGTGTACTAAGACGATGATTATTAGAACAGCTTGGCTCTATTCTATTCACGGCAACAATTTTGTAAAAACGATGTTGCGTCTCGGCCGTGAACGCACACAACTCGGTGTTGTTGCAGACCAAATAGGTTCTCCAACAAATGCCAGTGATTTAGCAGAAGCCATCTGGACCATTATTGAAAAGGGCATTGTTCCCGGCACTTATCATTATACGAATGAAGGAGTCGCCTCTTGGTTCGACCTCGCTGCGGCTATCCACAGAATAGGAGGTATTACCACTTGCACACTTTCTCCCTTACGCACAGAGGAATATCCCGTTCCTGCGCCTCGTCCACACTACTCTGTTCTCGACAAAAGAAAACTAAAAGATACATACGCTATTACTATTCCTTGGTGGGAAGATAGTCTAAAGAAATGTATTGACCAATTATCATTGAACGCATGAATCCAGAAATAGCGCGCCGTCGCACTTTTGCCATCATATCACACCCAGATGCTGGTAAAACCACTCTCACAGAAAAGCTTCTCCTCTTCGGTGGACAAATCCAAGTGGCAGGTGCTGTTAAGAGCAATAAAATTAGCAAAACAGCAACCAGTGACTGGATGGAGATTGAAAAGCAACGTGG
>JALFTM010000141.1 GCA_022788345.1 Bacteroidales bacterium | reverse complement strand
CCGAGTTTCAAATCGGTGAGTGGTTGCGGTTGTGGCACATCTACAATTTCTGTTTCCCCCACAAGGGCTTTTGAAGAGGTCGGCTGTCGAGGACGTCGCCCCATGGCCATTTCCACCAAGCGGTGATCGTCCAAAGGTTTCAGCCGATCGAGCACACGCTCGTCATTCATTTCCTTGGCTGCATCTATCAGTTGAAGATAGAATAAGCCTTTCATGATTAGCGGCACACACAAGGAGAAAACCACCAACCCGACCATCACAGCCACAGCCCGCCGATAGCGCAGCCCTGCCTTACGGCGGAGCTGATACGCGCCATACTCTTTGTTGCGATTGGCAAAGAGGATGTCGCACCACGATTGAGATAATAATTCGGCAAACTGCACGTTTGTTCTATTGGAAAGGGGACATTGTTTCGACACAAAGGGGAGCAGGCAGCTCCCTCTCCGTTTTCTCTTACAAAAGTACGCCCAATTTCTAAACTTTATCGTAACTTCGCCTTTAATTTTTCTCAATTCGAGATGAAAAAAGTGTTACTCTTCTGCATTGCCCTTGCTTTTGCCCTCACCTCGATGGCGCAAGAAAGTCAATCGGCCTACACCATGTTGCGCCTGCCAGCCTCCTCTCATGTGGCAGCTTTGGGGGGTGAGAACATCTCTGTCATAGACGATGTGCCATCGTTGGGCTATTCCAACCCTGCGCTCTACTCTCTTGCACCAAATCGTAGCATTGGCTTCTCGTTCATGACCTATCCAGCAGGTGGCAAACTCTTGGGCTTCCAAGCCGCGCGTGCCTTTGGCGAGCGACACACCTTGGGGTTAGGCGCACAAGTGCTCACCTACGGCAGTGTGGACGAGACCGATGCGCAAGGCACGGCGATGGGGAGTTTTACGCCCTCCGATGTGGCCGTATCATTGGGCTATTCCTATTTATTGTCGGACTATATCGCTGGTGGTGCGAACTTTAAGTTGATTTCTTCGAAGTATGGACAATACAATTCCGTGGGCATTGCTGTGGACTTGGGTTTGAACTATTACGACCCCGACTACGACATCTCTGTTTCTGCAGCCCTTAGCAATATCGGCACACAGGTCAAGAGTTTTCACGAAGGGCAGAAGGACAACGTTCCGCTCAATCTCCAGCTCGGCATAACAAAGGGCTTGGACAACCTTCCTGTACGTCTTTCTTTCACGCTCACCGATCTCACACGTTGGAAGAAGAGCTATTATTATACCGCTGACGGCAATGAACTTTCTTTCACCCGTAAGGCGTTGAACCATCTTGTGGTTGGTGTGGACATCCTCCCCATAGACATTTGCTACCTCTCTTTGGGCTATAATTTTCGCCGTGCCTATGAGCTGAAACAAGCTGGCGGCAGCCATTTTGCAGGCTTCAGTTGCGGTGCAGGTTTGAACCTCGACCGTGTCAAGATAGGCCTTTCCTATGCCCAGTACAGCCTTGGAGCATCCAGTTTGATGGCCAATGTGGCTTTCCGTCTCTAAGACAAGATTCCTTCCTTTTTCATCTCCATTCAACAACTATCCTTATGCGCAAAATCATCATCGCCATCGATGGCCATTCCTCTTGTGGTAAGAGCACCATGGCCAAGGCCCTCGCTCGTGAACTCGGTTACATCTATGTCGATACAGGCGCAATGTATCGTGCTTGTACGCTCTTTGCCATTCGCAATGGTCTTTTCAATGGCGACACCCTTGATGCCGACCGCCTCGCCTCCCTCCTGCCCACCATCGAAGTAGGTTTTCAGCTGTGCGAAGCCACGGGGCTACCCCACGTCACTCTCAATGGCGAGGACGTTGAAGAGGCTGTGCGCACAATGGAGGTGAGCACCAAAGTAAGCCCTGTGGCAGCCTTGCCTGCCGTGCGCACCGCCATGACCACCCAACAACAGCGCATGGGCGAAGCCAAAGGCATCGTCATGGACGGGCGAGACATCGGCACTGTGGTATTCCCGCAAGCCGAACTCAAAGTCTTCGTCACAGCCCGTCCCGAAGTTCGTGCCCAGCGGCGTTTTGATGAATTGCAGGCCAAAGGTCAAGCCGTCTCATTTGAAGAAATTCTGCACAACGTGCAGGAGCGCGACCGCATCGACTCCACACGTGCCGTTGCCCCTCTGCGTCCAGCCGAAGATGCTCTCATTCTCGACAATAGCGACCTCACACGAGAGGCGCAGGCCGAGTGGTTGTTCGCCCAAGCCAAAGCACGAATGGCCTAAACACAAACGTGGCGAATGCTATCTATCAGCATACGCCACGTCATTTTTTGTCACGCTTGCCGTGACACATTATTTTTAATCTCCTTTCAGAACTTATCCCCTTATGAAAATAGAAATTGACGAAGGTAGCGGCTTCTGTTTCGGTGTGACTACCGCCATTCAGAAAGCCGAAGAAAAGCTGGCCAAAGACCAGCTCTATTGCCTTGGCGACATCGTGCACAATGGTGGCGAAGTGGAACGTCTCAACGCTCTCGGTCTGCGCACCATCGACCATAACACTTTCGCCACACTCAAAAATGCAAAAGTGCTCCTTCGGGCGCATGGCGAACCGCCACAGACCTACAAAACAGCACGGGAGAACGGCATAGAAATCATCGATGCCACATGTCCCGTTGTGTTGCGCCTTCAGGATCGCATTCGTAAAGTCTATAACGAAGACCCTCGCCCCCAGATTGTCATTTATGGCAAACGTGGCCATGCCGAAGTGATCGGCCTTGTGGGACAGACCGAGGGCGAAGCCATCGTGGTCGAAAGCTTGGAAGAAGCGCAGGCTGCGCCCATTGACTTCCAGCGCGACCTCTGCCTTTTCTCTCAAACCACCAAGTCGCTCACGGGCTTCCATGCCCTGTCCGAATACTTCGAGCAACACATCCAACCACCTGCCCGTTTCCGTGGCAACGACACCGTTTGTCGTCAAGTGGCCAACCGTCAACCCCACATCGAGAAGTTTGCCGCCCAACACGACGTCATCGTTTTCGTCAGTGGCAAGAAGAGCTCCAACGGCAAGGTGCTGTATGCTGCCTGTCAGCAAATCAACCCCCGAAGCTACATGGTCGATAGTCCTGAAGCTATCGAAGCATCTTGGTTCGATGGTGCCAACTCGGTGGGCATTTGTGGTGCAACCAGCACGCCGAAGTGGCTCATGGAGAGTTGTCGCGACCGTATCCATGCCCTCGTTCAGACAGCGCAGTAACCTCTTGCTTCAAGCTCCTCAGCAACAGCAGGCCAATGGCCATAGAGATCCATTTACCCCCTCTTTTACGGGAGGCGTAGGAAGAAATTTCTTCTTGCGCCTCCCGTTTTTTCTGGAAGCGCAAGAAGAAATGGCGGGCACCGCCACTTGTTTTCAGCAGTGCTTATCTCACGAAAA
>JALFTM010000140.1 GCA_022788345.1 Bacteroidales bacterium | reverse complement strand
GGACGCGTTATTATGAACGATGAAGATGTGGTAAAAGTTGCTGCAGCTGCACCTGATGCAAAGTTATTTGTGACGCATCTTGAAGGCGTGAACCATAATAGCGTGACGCGTGAAATGGTGAGAAAGCGTGCGGAAGTGGCAAGAATTTTAGACCGCGTCTTTATTCCTGAAGACGGTGAAAAGGTAGAGGATTTATAAAGAATTATTGCTGTCCGGTAAAGTTTAATAGGTTAGAGATTCTGAGCTGAAATCCTTCATTTTTCATAAAAACATCCCTCTAAAAGGGCATAATAAACAGAAAAGTAACTTGACTATGTAAGAATGATAGTGTGGGAAACACAAGCCTCCTATTTCGTTTTTCCTTGTAAGCTACTCTATAACAAAGAGTTTTGAGGCTGTCTCTTTTTTTACCGGACATCAATAATTCTTTTCTAAGAAAGCTTATCCCGAACTGGCGTATTACTGATTTTCAATGGAGTACACCTATTTTTTTATTTCACATCTTTATCTGAACATCAATCTCACGTGGAGAAACTTTGCACAAGTCTTGGATGAATGCCTTTTTGTTTCGAGGAGAAACAACAACCTCTCTTCTTTCGCATTTTATGCAAATTCTATCAAAAGAAGCGGCTGGAGCGGAAAGCAAAGTTCGTGTTGCTACAATACTCGTAATATCTGCTATCTTTATCTCTTCTACAACCAAAGAAGCAACTTTTACATATAAAAAGTCCCCTTCTATTTTATATTCAATACTGAACAATACCCAAAGAATAAATCCTAATACAATCAACAGAATTAAAAAAGGTGCTATCAAAAAATCCTCTATCATCATAGGGAGTGCTGGACCAAAAGCCATTGCCAAGATAAAAAGCAACAACACTCCATCAACTTTCGAACGGTAAACTTTAATCATCTGTTTTTTTCAATTAAAAACGAATTATTAGACAGCTGAGAATGGACGACCCCTATCATTAAGTACAAATTTATGAAACATAATTCTTATCATTGCCTTTGAACTCTTAAGTCCACTTATATATTTAGAACAGGTAATATCCATTATTGTATCCCCGTGCGTTCAGAGCGTGCCACATGGAAAGGAAATCCTCCACATATAATTACGTGAGTTCGGTATAAGAAAAATGCTTATTCCGAACTCACGTATTCAAATGCAAATTTCTAAATTTGCAATATGCCCTTGGGCTGAAACAAACACAGAGGTTATCATTCTTAAAATCATGAGCTTATGAAACAGATTTTCTTACTGATGGCTGTCTTCATTGGTGGCATCTTTGGACTGGTGGCTTGCGACTCGGACGAGATTGTGCCCAGTAGTGCTTTCGTGGGCAAGATCGCTGAAATCAACGATTCGATTGTCTTGCTCAATATCATTCGCTCTGACGTGGCGACAAATCCCAATCAGCCCAGTAAGTGGGGTTGGGTTTATGTCAAACGCTCGTCCTTGCCCGTTGTGACGTGGGAGAAAGATGAAACTTACGCTTTCTCCATCAACAACTATCAGAAGGTGGGCAATTATCTCTTTGCCTGCACTTTCAAGCCCCGTGTTTCGGTTGTACAGGTGGAGGATCAGCGGCGGGTGGAAATTCAACCTCGCTTGCTGGTCAATATCGGTAATGCCGACCGTAAGGCGGTGATAGATAAAATCATTGCCTTATATCCCGACAAGCTCTCAGTGGAGCGGATGAGCAATGATGGCTCAACTTATTATCTGAGCTATCAGACCAACAGCGAGTTTGAGGTGCTTGCCCTTGTGGCGCAGGTAGAGAAAATGGACGGCGTAGCTTGGTGCGAGGCAGACAAGTTTTCTATCTACGATTTCAGCATAGCCAATTAGGTGGATGCTTGAATGGTTTTCAAAGCGTAACTCCCCTGCAAGTTTCGGCTTGCAGAGGAGTTGTTGTAAATGGGAGAGGTCACTCTCCCCAAGGGGAAGCGGTGACTACTTACTGTTCGGAGCTTATACCTTTCCTATGGACTGCCCCAGTATAAAACCAAGAGCGATGCTCCAAACGACACATCGCTCTTGGTTCTAACGCTCGATCATCTCCTCAAGTTCTATGGGGAGAATAATTATACATATGGCATTTTGCCACCAGCAGTATTAGTTACATTGAAGCTTTACTCACGTAGCAATCCATTTTCCAAAGTCTCTTCTTCCTCTTCCCAATTCGGATAGAAATTTCTTGGGGCTTGTATGTCAGTTGCTTGTCCATTGTCAGACATACCAAGCATCACATATCCTCCTTCAACCTCTATGATAGTCGTTGTAGGGGCATTGTATTGTTGTTTATTGGTTTTCATTGTTGATATACACTTTTCTACCGTTAATAATATTGAGACCTTTTCTTATTCTTTGCTGTTGTATACCATTGAGGTCAAAGACTCTTTGTTCTCTACTATTTATATCCCATTGGGGCGTAAGGATATTAGTCACAGTAAAATCAGGAAAAACAAACGCATTGGCTCTTGAACCTATATTGAGCGGAATATATGCTTTACCTGCTGGTATTGTAGGAGCATTTTGTTTGGTCGTATAGAAGCCTGTGCGGTAATTGCCCTTATATGCACTACCATCATCCTTTGTTAATTGTGTAAGTACAAATACTCGATTGGGCAATGTTGTGGCAGTAGTAACTCCCACAAGCAAATTGTTTTTTGCATCCGATTCATCATAAATAGTTTGGTATACGGAAACAGTTGTACTCGGCGTACCTTTAATCACATATCCCGTCCCTTTGCTCATTACATCGCCATCAATTGCCTCAATAGTAGCTTCATCACTATAGTCTGCCATCACGACTTTGTGTGGTATCACTTTTTCCGACATTAGGGTATTATGTTCTACAGGCGTATAGGTAGAAAAGCCCTCATCATTGAATCTTATTGTATGACTGCCTATAGGCATCAATGCAAACCAACTATTAGAGTAGAGAGCTCCATCATCTCCATTGCCTCCTTGAACGATTTGTCCCGTCCCTGAGTCAATCTTAAAGAAATGTTCTTGTTGTCGCCCGCCCAAATCATAATTCTCTCCACTAATGCCATGACTCAGGCCACTTTGAGCTCTTGTTCTTTTACACAACACAAAGAACCCCGGTTCGGGCGATTCATACACAAGAAGACCATCCTCGGAAGCCCTATCAAGAGGAGATGCACCATTTTGGTTGAGATAGAGAAAAAGTTCAAATGCGTTTTTGCTATCTTTCTTTTGTGGAACAAGGCCAAATCTTTTGACACTCCAGACCGAATTATTGAAGTTTTCTTCCTTGCTGAAATACCCTACCTTTTCTTCTAAACCAGCGCCAGAAGCCCATAAGGGCTTTTCTGTTGCAACTACTCCTTTAAGATGTCCTCTCACGCCCATCACTTTATCTGTTTGTCGTGTAAGTGTGTAAGGAATAGACGACGCATTTATCAAATACATTTTTTCTGTGCCACTGTACAATTCACTAAAGTACTGCCTACCCATAAGGAATTTTGTATATTCTGCCCTCACCGCATTCCTTAATGCAACATTGGCTGTATTGGCTTCATAAGCCACAATAGCGTTTTTCAACGCTACCGCCGATGACGCCTTACGCGTTCCTGCATACACACCTGCTGTGGCTACATGTTTCTTGGCCATTGGCAAGGTGATATCAGCAAAACTTGTTCCGTTGAAATCATACAAATAAGCTCCTACGATACTGGGGGGTTCAGCATAAAACTTAGCAGCTGAACCAAAATTCTTTGGATACTGCACCAAACGATTATTACTCGCCTTATCCTTGATACTAAAAAGTTTGGATTTGTTGTTCATAATCCAGTTGCCATACCCTTGTCGATTCTGTGTGTTATCAACTTTACTTCTTACCTCTGTATCAAAAACGACTCGTGCATAAAAGTCATTATTCTGCTGTTTGAAAGGATATCCCACGTTGTTGGCGGGTTGGACGTCGGCTGTTTGGAAGTATTGTTTCCCACCAAACATAATATATCCATGATCATCGGCGATCTTCCCCTCTGGAAGACGCGCCATAATGAGTGGCTTACGGGTGTCTCTATTGAACAAGAGATAACCCTTAGATTCGTCACCGACAAATGCCCATAATTGACTATCGTCTCCAGTAATTGCTAAACTTGTTATCCACATATTATCCAATGGTAGCTCTTGGTTAGGGTGTGTATAATTATTGAATGCAACCAAAGGAATACGATGCCTCCCCAATGTGAGAATATACCAATTTGCCCTTTCCACTGCTGAAGATGGAAGAAGCCCCGTATTATTCAACTCTGTTTGTTCTGCCGGTGTAAGGGCAGTCGGCACTGGCGTTCCTGCCAAAGGCAAGTCAAGCTGCGCTTTACCCGATATTGCAACGCACAGCAACAATACTAAAAATAAGTGTTTTGCTAATTTCATATTCTAATCTATTATAAGTTTCTTCTAATCTTTCTTCATTCGCCACTTTCTGTTCGTTTAACAACAGACGTTTTCTCGCCACGGCAAAGCTTGAGCAAGCCCATTTTTGTCCGTTTGGCTGAACGAAAACGTTCGTTTAGAAACAGACATTCTCTCACATTTGACCGAGCAAAATATCAGTTCTATCAAGTTTCAAGCACACACATAAGCGCATTAGTGTACGACTATTTAGGCAATACCCTTTAAGGACATCACCTAAAAGTCGCACGCTAATGCGCTTAAACCACTTATAATCAGCAGTAAATAAACTTGGGGGGGGGGTAGAGACGAAAATATGAGCAAGTACATCTTCTCGACACTTGCTCAAAATAGGCATTATGTTAATCGTCTCTACCATTATATATTCGCAAAGATATGTCTTACTTTCTAACTGCAAAAATACGAAAAGTCTAACCAATCAACGCATAAAAATCCATAAAACATATTAAACGCTTTTCGGGCATGGTCGCCCTCGTGTGTGGAGGACGCCATGCCCGAAAGAGAAATGTTGAGGAAATGCTGAGAAACGACAGCCCAGAGAAGCAGTTACTTTTTCACATACATTATCGTGTCGCCATCTTCTGGGTCTACAAAGATCAGTTTGTTGCCCTCAATTTTGGCAGTGCTAGTTATCTTTTCACCCTCCTCTGTATCAATATATGTGAAACTTACTGTTGGAGGATTATAGACGTAAGTGCCTTCCTCAATTGCTGTGTTGCCAGTTTCTTTGGTAAAAACTGTTGCTTTGAATGTTTTCTCTGCAAAGGTGATGACAACATTGACTTCCTCATCGCTTCGAGCCCACGACGTTCCGTTCAGCGTATTGCTTCCCTCGTCGTCGTTGGAGCATCCTGCAAAGGCGAGCATCATGAATACCATGCTCAGCGTGGCAAATAGAACTTTCTTCATCATTTAAGCTTTTAATGTTATATAATTAGTGATTAGAAAAAAATGATACAGTAGGTTTTGCATCAGCATTTTTTACTACGAAAACTCCCCTGCAAGCCGAAGCTTACCGGGGAGTTGGTCATGTATAGTCTTACTTCTTTTCCTTGCGCACCATCACTTGGTAAGCGATAGGGAGAGCGAGGAAGATGGAAGAGAGCGTACCGAAGATGACACCCAAAATCATGGCGAAGCTAAAAGAGCGGATGCTGTCGCCACCGAGGAAGAAGATGCAGAGGAGTACGACGAGCGTGGTCGATGACGTTGTCACAGTACGTGTGAGCGTGCTGTTGAGTGAGTCGTTGAAGAGCTGCAACTTGTTGCGGGTTGGGTAGAGATGGAGATATTCACGCACACGGTCGAAGACCACCACTTTGTCGTTGATCGAATAACCGATAGCCGTCAGAATGGCACCGATAAATGTTTGGTCAATCTCCAAAGAGAATGGTAAGATACCCCAACAGAGAGAGTACATACCAATGATGAACGTTGTGTCCAATGCCAATGCGCCCACTGAACCTAAGGAGAACGCTACGTTGCGGAAGCGGATGAGGATGTAGACGAAGATGGCTATCAAGGCAAGCACTACGGAGATGATGGCCGAACGGGTGATGTCGGCAGCTACGGAAGGACCTACCTTTTGAGCGGAGATAATCGAACCGCCAGTCTTGTTGTTACGATCGGAGAACACTTCCTGTGTGGGCGCATCGATGTATCCTTTCGCTTTAAGCGACTTATAGATGATGCCCTCCACCTCGGTGTCAGTTTCGTTGGCGTCAGAGTCAATTTTATAGTTGGTGGTCAAGCGCACGGCCTTATTGCTCGTGGTCACGATGGCGATGGCCGACACGGTGGCATTAGGGTCTTCGGCCTGCACTGCTGTGCGCACCGTAGAAGCTATTTCTTCTGGTGTGACGTTGCGATGCTTGTCGGAGAACTCGATGACGTAGTTGCGACCACCCGTGAAGTCGATGCCCTTGGAAAGACCACGCACTGCCAGCGAGCCTACGAAGAGGATTGCCAAAGCGGCCACTACGATGTAGGCCTTGCCACGATTTTCCATGAAGCGCACCTTGGTGTTGGTCAGGAAGTTGGCAAAGAGTGGAGTGGTGAATGTCAGACCGAGCCATTTGTCACGGCCGTGGAAGTGTTCATACACGAGGCGGGTCATCCACACAGCAGTGAAGAACGAAGCCACGATGCCGATGCCCAATGTGAGGGCGAAGCCACGGATAGGACCTGTACCGAAGTAGTAAAGGATAACGGCTGTGATGATAGAAGTCAAGTTGGAGTCGAAGATGGCCGAGAATGCGTTGCTGTAACCATCTGCAAGGGCTTGACGCACGTTCTTACCTGCACGGAGTTCTTCCTTCGTGCGTTCGTAGATGAGCACGTTGGCATCCACTGCCATACCGAGGGTGAGTACCATACCCGCAATACCGCTCATGGTCAGAGCTGCTTGGAAGGAGATGAGCACACCGAAGGTGAGGAAGAAGTTGAAAATCAACGCCAAGTTGGCCACCATGCCGGGGATGAAGCCGTACATGAGGCACATATAAATCATCAGCACCACAAAGGCCACGGCACAAGCGGTCAAACCAGCTTGAATAGAGGCGCTACCCAAAGATGGGCCAACGGTTTCTTCGCTGACAATTTTGGTGGGAGCAGGCATTTTACCAGAGTTGAGCACATTGGCCAAGTCGCGGGTGTCGTCCGTTGTGAACGAACCTGAGATTTGCGAGCTACCAGTTGTCATGGGTTCGTTCACACGAGGCGCAGAGTAAACGTAGCCGTCGAGGACGATGGCCACGGCCTTACCTACGGTCTTCGTGGTGAGTGCGCCCCATTCGCGTGCGCCAGCAGTGTTCATCTGCATGGACACAACAGGCCGACGGTGTTGGTCAAAGTCGGCAGCGGCAGAAGCGATCACTTCGCCTGCCATGGCAGGACCGCCTTCGATGGCTTTGAGCGCGTAGAGTTCAAAGAAGTTGCCTTGAAGGCCTTGCGCTGTCTTCACATCCCATGCGAACTTCATGTCGCGAGGAAGCAGGTCTTGCGCTGTTTGCGAAGCAAGGATACGGTTCACCGTTGCTGTGTCGGCCGCACGGGCATAACCCACAGAAGCCGATGCTTCGGCCGAGGGCGAAGGCATGAGGAATTGTCCGAGGAGCACATCGCTCTTGTTGCCCTTCACTTGGGTCTTGGCTGTGTCGGTCGCAGTCGTATCTACGGCCTTGCCACTGTTGCGTGCATCGAGCTGTTGCAACACAGCAAGGGCTTCTGCGCCTGTATAGGTTTCCCAAAACTCCAAACTGGCGCTACCTTGGAGGAGCTTGCGCACACGGTCGGGTTCTTTGATACCGGGCATTTCCACCATGATTTGACCCTGCTGTCCGCGCCCTTTGAGGATTTGGATATTGGGCTGTGCCACACCGAAGCGGTCGATACGTGTACGCACCACTTCATTGGCATTTTCAATGGCCGATTCCACCTGTTCCGTGAGGGCTTTGCGCACATCATCGTCAGAAGAGTTGAAGTTGATCTTTTCCTTCATGCCTGCATTGGCTGCGAAGACGCCTGCGAGCTTGTTCTGACCCTTGAGGCCTTCGTAAGCCTTCACGAAGAGGTCCACGAAGTTGCCATCACCGGCTTTCACACCTGCCTGCGCTTGAGCAACGGCTTTCTTGAAGGTAGCGTCCTGTGCATTTTCGCCTGCGAGCGAATTAACGACATCGGGAATGGATACTTCGAGAATGACGTTCATACCGCCTTCGAGGTCGAGACCAAGACCGATCTGCAACTCACGGCATTCCTTCAAGGTTTTCCACCCAAGGAACACCTTTTGGTTCTCCATCGAGTCCAAATAAGCCTTACCTGCGGCTTCACCCTTGAGCGCAGTGATTTGCGCAGCCTTCTTGTCGTAGTGTCTCGTCACGAAAGAGAAACTAAAATAGAAGCAGCAAATCAGCGTCAGGACCACTGCCACAAACTTGACAAATCCTTTGTTTTGCATTGTTGAAACTTGAGAGATTATTGAATTGATTTATTATTTCAAAAAAACACGCCATTCGCCCTCCCACCCTGTGGCGTTATTGAGGGACAGATATAGCAACGTGCAAATATAATGTTTTTTATTCAAAAATAAAGGATTTATCGGTGCTTACTTCTACCAACGCATCCACTTTTCCCTCCAACCCATGTGCGACGGAGACAATTGTGCTGGGCCCAACACGTTTTTCTCCGCCATTCGTGAAGACATCAACCACCACAAAGTGTAGGCGTGTGCAAACCTGCCGTAGGGAGAAAAACCGAGAAGCGCAGGGAGAAATTTCTCCCTGCGCTTCTCGGTTTTTCTCTTAGCAAGAGTTGTTCTCAGCACCATTTATCTTCGTGTGTAATACTCTTCCACCCACATGCCATAGCGGTCGTAATAGCCGAGGCGGAAGCGGTTAGGTCCATTGAAGACATATTCAAAGCGATCGCTATTGCCCGTTGTGTAGCGCACATAGAGGTTGCGCCCATCGGCATCGTAAGTGAAGTTGCTACTCTCTATGGGATAGTTAGAGCCAGCATAATAGATGGTGTAAGAGCCACGTCCGTCGCCATCGAAATAGTAGACGGCTTCCATGGCTA
>JALFTM010000139.1 GCA_022788345.1 Bacteroidales bacterium | reverse complement strand
CGAAAGGGGCAAGCGAGCTGTCAAGACGGTGGCGGAAATGGCCTTTGCGCCATAGCCCTTTGCGTTCAATTCTTTGGCCATAGACTTGGCATCTGTTGCTCTGATAATGACACGCACAATTGTGTCTGCGACAGTCGTTGTCTTATACTGTGCAGGGCTTTGTGCTTGCGCCTGTTGCTGGCGCAAAAGTCGTTCGATGCCTTGATCCCACTTTTGTGGCACAGTGTCTGTGGTTTGTCCCCAAGTTGCTGTGGCAAGACCGAAAAGGCCGAGGAGGAGGAGTTCTTTTTTCATAAGCAAATGATGTATTAAGTCTAATAAAGCCAACCAAGAGATATCCTGTTTGGACCATTTCCAAAGCCCCACTCTGGTGTGTGCGTTTCAATTAGGGGCTGATTACAAAAGTAATAATTGTTTTTGAATATGATTGCGCAAAGGGCACAAAACTTTCTGATTGATGAAAAAAAGGCAGAAAAAAGCCTCTCGCATCTACTCGCACTGTTTTCAAAGCAGTTTTATATTTACTCCTTATTATTTAATACTAGTTAATTTTCACACCTCCAAATTGCCTCAACAAGTAGAGACTTCTTGGTGCCCTCCTCATTGCCTCAATCCCAATGTTGCTACCGCCCTATTCTTCCGCTAAATGCGGCACGTAAACTCCTTTGATAAAACCCCTCATTCCGGGAAGCGCAGGAAAAAATTTCTTCTTGCGCCTCCCGAAAATCCGCCCTGCGCCACTTGTATAATCCCCTGCCCCATGCTTTGCCACAACCACCGCCACCACCATCGCAACTTCCCTCATCCCTCCCCTTTTGTATATCAACAAAAAGTATTACATTTGCAGATAAACGATATATAAAACAGCCAATGAAGCGACTCTTTACCATATCTGCTACAGCGTTTGCAACACAAATTGCTTCTTTCGGGCAAACCACCATCACTGCGCCCCAAGCAACAGCTGAAAACGAACGCCCTAATATCCTCTACATCATGTGTGACGACATGGGCTATGGCGATCTCGGTTGCTATGGCCAGCGCCTCATCGCTACGCCAAACATCGATCGCCTTTCCGCTCAAGGTATGCGTTTCACTCAGGCCTACGCTGGTTCGCCCGTGAGTGCGCCCTCTCGTGCCGCTTTCATGACCGGTCAGCACACGGGACACACCCATGTTCGTGGCAATCGGGAACACTGGCCTAAGTCGCCCCTCATCACCTATGGCAAGAACCAAGACTACGCCATCGTGGGACAAGAACCCTACGACACCGCCCACATCATTTTGCCCGAAATTCTCAAAGACAATGGCTACGCCACAGGCTTGTTCGGCAAATGGGCTGGGGGCTACGAAGGCTCGGCTTCCACTCCCGACAAGCGGGGCATTGACGAGTTTTACGGCTACGTTTGCCAATATCAAGCCCATCTCTATTTCCCCAATTTCCTCAACAGCTACTCCCGTTCTAAAGGCGACACAGCCGTTCGGCGCATCGTCTTGGACCAAAACATACAGCACGATATGATAGGAGGCGATTATGCCAAGCGTCAGCAGTATTCTGCCGACCTCATCCATCGTGAAGCCCTTGCTTGGCTCGATAAGCAAAGTAGCGCACAACCCTTCTTCGGCATCTTCACCTACACCCTGCCACACGCAGAGCTGTCCCAGCCCGACGACAGCATCGTCAAAGCCTATCGCCACCGCTTCTCTTCCGAAAGCAGTTATAAAGGCAACGCTTCGTCGCGCTACAACTCCACCACCGAGGGGCACACCCAATTTGCCGCCATGGTGACACGCTTGGATGCTCAAGTGGGAGAAATCATAGCCAAACTCGAAGAAAAAGGTTTGGCACGCAACACCATAGTCATTTTTACTTCTGACAATGGGCCTCATGAAGAGGGCGGTGCAGACCCTGCGTTCTTCAACCATGACGGCTTGCTCCGTGGCACGAAACGCTCCACCCTCGAAGGGGGCATCCGTGTGCCTTTCATCGTCCATTGGCCTGAACATATCAAGGGCGGACAAGTAAGCGACCAACAAGTGGTATTCTACGACCTCATGCCCACCTTCTGCGACATCGCCGGCATCGACAACTATCAGTCGCGCTATCGCAATCCACGCTTGGAGAAAGACTATTTCGATGGGGTGTCCATCCTTCCCACGCTCACGGGGAAAGGACAGCAGATGCAACACGACCCTCTCTATTGGGAATTTCATGAGACAGATATGATTGCCGTGCGCCGTGGCGATTGGAAACTCGTTGTGCGCCGTGGCAAATGCGCGCTTTACAACCTCGCCAACGACCTTCACGAAGACCACGACCTCGCCACTCAACATCCCGACATCGTGGAACAGCTCAAGGTCATCATCCACCAAGAACACACCGACAATCCTTTCTTCAAAGTGACCCTGCCCCACTTTCAACCACTCCCTAAGGACCTTTAATACAAAATCATCCCCACAAATGTTTCTACATCTGTGGGGATGATTTTATGTGCAGTCACACATCGCTATGAACACTATGCCTGTCGCACCGCAGTGGGCTGGCAAGCACGGGCAAAGTAGCGCAAAAATTGAAGTGTTGCTTCGCAAGGCGAAGGCACAGAAGGAGTAGTTTGCGTCATAGGCAGAGCATATTAAAAATGTATTACTGATACTATAACGCGAAAGGCGAAGATTTAGTGTATCAATCTCCAATTTCTTCTTTTCTTATACACCAATTGCTTCTTCGTCCATGGCTCGCAAATCGTACAACAGGGCGCAAAGTTCAGCACGCAGGCTCAGTCGTTCAAATTCTCCAAGAGTTCAAAAACTAAGTCCAACTCAAAACCGCGACGTTGGGCAAAGGCGGCCACTTTCTGACGGCAATCCCACTCGCTTTTGCCACGCACAGTGCGCTGTTTGCCAGCAAGCACTTGACACAGGATAGAGCGATATTCCTCTGCATCTATCTCCTGCAAGGCTTCCCGTATGTAACGCTCAGGAATATCTTTCATGCGGAGGGCATAAGCCACCTTGTGGCGTCCCCAGTGATCGAAGCGGATTTTGTCGCGCACAAAGGCTGAAGCATAGCGTTGAGTATCGACGTATTTCTCTTCAATAAGGCGGTCGATAACGGCGAGTATGTCAGCTTCCGCAGTGTCGCGCTGTCGGAGCTTCTGCTCAATGTCAAACGGGCAAAGCTCTCGCAGTGCACAGCGATGAGCCGCCCACGAATAGGCTTCTGATAGGGTCATAGTGAGAGTTTCTCTGCAAGGAATTTGGCCGTGTGCCCTTTGCCAGCTTTGACGATGGCTTCGGGTGTGCCCGTGGCCACGATTTGTCCGCCTGCGCGCCCACCATC
>JALFTM010000138.1 GCA_022788345.1 Bacteroidales bacterium | reverse complement strand
TGGAGGGCTTGCACCCTTGGGAAAATACGCAAAGGCACTCATCTTTTGGCAACTCGAATCCATCTTAGAGAGCCACGGATTTACGATTAAAACGCCGATTTCCGAGATTTCGGAAGAGGCCATGGACGAGATTTTCAACGGGACAACCGAGCAAATACGCATCCCTGCTGCTAAAGTGGGCTTGTCCAATGACATGTACACCGACTACGATGGATTGGGCAAATATATCATGCAGATGGCTTCCTTTGAAATGACAGCCGCCGCACAACGCTGGGCCGAAAGTTTTGCAAAAACAGCCGAATGTCCCCACTGCCATGGGGCACGTTTGAACAAGGAAGCCTTGGCCTATCGTTTCGGAGGAAAGAACATCGCTGAACTTGCCGCCATGGATGTGGCCGAGCTGGTGGAATTTCTCGATGAAACGGCCAATTTTATTCAAGGAAACCAGAAAGTCATTGCAGAGGAAATACTCAAAGAAATCCGCACCCGACTGCATTTTCTCTTAGACGTAGGCTTGGATTATTTGTCGCTCAATCGTTCCACGGCGACACTTTCGGGAGGCGAGAGCCAGCGCATTCGACTGGCAACGCAGATTGGTTCGCAACTCGTGAACGTGCTTTACATTCTCGACGAGCCGAGCATTGGCTTGCACCAGCGGGACAATGTGCGCTTGATCGACTCTTTGAAAAAACTCCGAGACAATGGCAATACGGTAGTGGTCGTTGAGCACGATCGCGACATGATGGATGCGGCCGATTGGGTCGTAGATATGGGTCCAAAAGCTGGCCGATTGGGAGGCGAAGTTGTCTTTGAGGGCACGCCAGAGGCTATGATGCAACGCGATACGCTCACAGCTGGCTATCTCCAACGCCGCTTGGCCATCGAAGTGCCACAACAGCGGCGCAAGGGTAAGGGCGAAAAACTGCGTCTTATCGGGGCTTCGGGCAACAACCTAAAGGACGTAACGGCCGAGTTCCCGCTGGGCACATTCATTTGTGTCACAGGCGTCTCAGGCGGAGGTAAGTCCACACTCATCAACGATACGCTTCAGCCCATTCTCTCTCAACATCTCTATCGCTCTGCTACCGAACCCTTACCCTACAAAAAGATTGAGGGTTTGCAGCATATAGATAAAGTAGTAAGTGTCGACCAAAGTCCCATCGGGCGCACGCCCCGCTCCAATCCAGCCACCTATACGGGAGTGTTCACGGACATTCGCACGCTCTTCGTCGAACTGCCAGAGGCAAAAATGCGGGGCTACAAGCCGGGGCGCTTCTCTTTCAATGTGAGTGGTGGGCGCTGTGAAACTTGTAAAGGCAATGGACACAAAACCATCGAGATGAACTTCTTGCCCGATGTGTATGTCCCTTGCGAAACCTGCCATGGCAAGCGGTACAACCACGAGACCTTGGAGGTACGCTACAAAGGCAAGAGTATCTCCGATGTCTTGGACATGACAATCAATCGTGCAGTGGAGTTTTTTGAGCACGTACCCACCATTTTGAACAAGATCAAAGTCTTGCAAGATGTGGGCTTGGGTTACATCAAGCTTGGGCAGAGTTCTACTACGCTTTCGGGCGGTGAGAGTCAGCGTGTGAAGCTGGCTACGGAGCTCTCCAAACGTGATACGGGACGCACTGTCTATATCCTCGACGAACCAACCACGGGGTTGCACTTTGAAGATATTCGTGTGTTGCTCGGTGTGCTTAACCGCTTGGTCGATAAAGGTAACACTGTCATCGTCATTGAGCACAATCTCGATGTGATCAAGGCGGCCGACTATCTCATCGACCTTGGTCCGGAAGGCGGCCGCGGTGGTGGACAAATCGTGGCCACGGGAACGCCCGAACAAGTGGCCAAGAAAGGCAAAGGCTACACGGCCAAGTTTTTGGCTGAAGAGTTGGCTGCTTCTTCGGGAAAGTAATAAGAAAATCGCCCAGTTCATCGAGAAAAATGCTTTTATAGCCAATAATTTCAATTCAATAATTACTCACTTTTAAACCCAATTCTTTATGTTCGAAGGACAACCCAAAGGGCTCTATGCTCTCGCTCTCGCCAACACAGGTGAGCGCTTCGGCTACTACACCATGTTGGCCGTATTCGTGCTGTTCCTCCAAGAAAACTTTGGCTGGGCGCCCGATGTCGCAGGAACAGTCTATTCAACTTTCCTCATGTTCGTTTATTTCCTCCCCTTTGTGGGTGGTATTATGGCGGACAAATATGGCTACGGCAAAATGGTGACCATCGGTATCACCATTATGTTCCTCGGCTATGTTCTCCTTGCCGTACCCCTTGGCAACGGTACAGTCGCTATTTCTGCGATGGTGGGTGCATTGACACTCATTTGTTGCGGTACGGGGCTTTTCAAAGGTAACTTGCAGGTGATGGTGGGCGACCTTTATAATTCGCCAGAGTTAGCTGATAAGCGTGATGGCGCATTCTCTATTTTTTATATGGCCATCAATATCGGTGCTCTCTTTGCACCTACCGCTGCGGTGAAGATCATGGCTTATGCAGAGCAGAGTTTGGGTTTTGCAAAAGCCGATGCCTATCACTTCGCTTTTGCCGTGGCTTGTATCTCCCTTGTAGTAAGTATGCTCATCTACTTTGCAGCGCGTTCCACATTCCGTCATGTTGAAGGTGGCGGCGTGAAGAAGACCGCTACAAAGGCTGCAGAAGCTCCCGTGCAAGAACTTTCAGCCTCGGATACTAAGGCACGCATCGTGGCTCTTTGTCTTGTCTTTGCCGTGGTTATCTTCTTTTGGATGGCGTTCCATCAAAATGGTTTGACGCTGACCTATTTTGCTGCTGAGTTCACGGCACACAGCTCACAAGGTGTGGCTTCTATGGCTTTCGATGTGCGTAACTTGGTACTCATCATCTTGGCTGTTTATGGCTGCTTCTCCGTTTTCCAAAGTAAGACCACGCAAGGTAAGCTCATCGGCACTATCGTAGTGTTGCTTTCTGCCGCAGGTTTTGTTTATATGGGGCAACATATTCCAGAAACAACAAAGGTTGAAGCTCCCATTTTCCAACAATTCAATCCTTTCTACGTTGTTGCTTTGACACCTGTGAGCGTGGCCCTCTTCGGCTGGCTTGGTCGCAAAGGCAAAGAACCCTCTGCGCCTCGTAAAATTGCCTATGGTATGCTTGTTGCTGCTGTTGGCTTTGTCTTCATGATTGTAGCCTCTATGGGTATTGAACCTTTAGAGAAGCAAGTGGCTCAAAAGTTTGAAATGGAAGCTGTGGGCAAGTTGAAGAAAGAAGTTGTAGACCTTCAAACAAAGATTAAGGTAAAAGAAAACCCCACCACCGATGTGGCAGTCTTCAAAGCCGAGGCCGACAAGGCTAAAGCGGCTATTGATGAAGAAGTGAAAGCGAAGAAAGCCGTTGTGGAAGCTCAGATTGAGAAAGAAGGTATGCGTGTGTCACCCAACTGGCTCATTCTTACTTATCTTATTCTAACATTTGCCGAGTTGCTCCTCTCGCCTATGGGTATTTCCTTTGTGTCTAAGGTTGCGCCTCCTAAGTACAAAGGTATGATGATGGGTGGTTGGTTCGTAGCTACGGCTTTGGGTAACTTCCTCACTGTAGTACCTGCTCTCTTGTGGTGCAAAGTGCCACTCACTATCGTTTGGGGTACGCTCGTGGTACTCTGTGTTCTCTCGTTTGTCTTTATCTTCTCGCAGATGAAGCGTCTTGAAAGCGTGGCTTAAAGCTATCGTGTTCTTGGTGCTCTTTGCGTAGAGAACAGCAAAACAATAGTGCGGAGCAAAGTTATAGGCTTTTGCTCCGCACTGTTATAGGCGATAGCAAAATACTGCGAAGCAATAGGATTTAGTAGTAATCAACACAAGCCATCTCCCAATGTTCGAAAGATTTTCTTCGAACATTGGGAGATGGCTTGTGTGCCACTTGGCGGGCTTCAGCGGGCTGGGGCTGTATAAAGGCAGGGCTTCTCTGTGTGTCACAGATTATAGTTCACACACGCCACCGGAGCAGCCGCCACGCTTCAGGACAGACTTCTCTGTGGGCTGTGCACCGACGAGCAATGCGTTCAAGCGTTCTGCAACTTCTGTATAAGTGCCTTGTCCCTCTTCTATGCGGTTTTTTACACTATTGTCTTCGTAACAAAGCGTAGGGTAGACCTCGGCATAGTCGTCCACCAACGTGAAGTTTTTTACCACAGCTTCGGCAACTTCTTCTGAACGATAGGCTGTGAGGAAGCGTTCCATGTCCAAGTTAAAATGCTTGGCTAAGGTCAGAAACACAGTCTCGTCTTGCAAAGAACAACCATCCACAAAGCGAGCTTGCAAAAGGGCATGGGCATAAGCAAAGAGTTGGGAGGCATCAACACGGCGAACCGCCTCAAGGGCCCGACAAGAGAGGGTGCTGTCCCACATCTCATCTTCCGTTTTCAGCGTTTGGCGATATCCCTCGCCGAAATGCGCCCCCGTAGCCTGTTCTATCCTTGCGAGAGAAGCCAGTTGCTTAGCTTCTTGACAGGGCGAGTAGGCAAAGGCATACTCATGGGTCAGCATCGATGCTGGCAAAAGGTAAAACTCTACTTTGTCGGCATAGTCACGGAGCAAACGTTGCACCGTCTCTGACCCTGCAAAGCACCAAGGGCAATAAGGGTCCATGACATAAACAATACGTGGCATATATAATCTTTTTTAATGTGCTACAAAGTGCCGTTTCCCTCAAAAGCTCGCCACAGCGGAAGCGCAGGATAAGGTGCGTCGATGCTGATAAGGGCTTTGGATACGGGATGTATAAACTCGATGTGGCGGGCGTGCAAACAGATGCTTCCATCGGGATTGCTCCGTGGTGCACCATATTTCAAGTCGCCCCGTAGTGGGAGACCAACGGCAGAGAGCTGACAGCGGATTTGATGGTGTCGCCCCGTGTAGAGTTGTACCTCAAGGAGCGTGTAGCGGTCGGAATGATGCAGAGGCGTGTAGTCGAGTACAGCCTGCTTTGCTCCAGCCTTTTCATGCTGATGGGCGTAACTCTTATTCTGTTGTTCGTTGCGTGTGAGCCAATGTTCCAACCGAATGGTTTTTCCCAGTGGTGCGAGCGCATCGGTGCGTGCCACAAGCGCATGGTATGTCTTGTGCACCTCCCCTTTTCGGAACATCTCGTTGAGGCGCGAGAGGGCTTTGCTCGTCTTGGCAAAGACCACGATGCCAGAAGTGGGGCGATCGAGGCGATGCACCACGCCGAGAAAGACATTGCCAAGCTTGTTGTGCTTCTCTTTCAGGTAGGCCTTAACGGTGTCGCTCAAGGGCGTGTCGCCCGTCTTGTCGCCTTGAACAATTTCGCCGGGCGTTTTTGAAACGATGATGATGTGGTTGTCTTCGTAAAGAGGGGTCATGAGGAGAGAATGATGTGCGCTGACGCATAAATACACAAGTAGGGACGCTTGGTTTGGGGCGTCCCTACTCATTTTTCGTTACTTTCTTTGGATGTCAATCGCCAAAGACGATTACATATTCATACCACCATCCACTTGGATCACCTGACCACTCACATAGGAAGAAAGGTCGGAAGCCAAGTAGAGGGCTGTGTTGGCCACATCTTCGGGCTGACCACCACGGCGGAGAGGGATGTTCTTCATCCATTCCTTACGCACGTCTTCGGGCAGGGCTGCTGTCATGGCCGTTTCGATGAAACCGGGAGCGATGGCATTGGCGCGGATGCCACGAGAACCAAGCTCTTGCGCCACACTCTTGGCCAAAGCAATCATACCAGCCTTAGAAGCGGCATAGTTGGCTTGACCTGCATTGCCATGAACGCCCACTATAGAAGCCATGTTGATAATGCTACCGCTCTTTTGGCGCATCATGATAGGCGTGCAAGCATGAATGAAATTGAAAGCCGACTTGAGGTTCACGCCAATCACGGTATCCCATTGTGCTTCCGTCATGCGCATCATGAGACCATCCTTGGTGATGCCAGCGTTATTGACCAAGATGTCAATGCTGCCGAAGTCCTCTTTGATTTGCGCCACCAGCGTTGCTGTCTCTTCAAAGTTGGCAGCATTGGAGGCATAGGCCTTGCATTGTACGCCCAAAGCGGCGATTTCAGCGGCTGTGGCCTCTCCGTTTTCGTCAATCACAAGGTCGGTGAAAGCGATGTTAGCACCTTCGGCGGCAAACTTCAAGGCGATGGCCTTACCGATACCGCGTGCAGCACCCGTGATGAGCGCTGTCTTTCCTGATAAAAGTCCCATAAAATTTCTTTTTCTATTCTATTGTACGATTGTTTTGGCTATCAATAACTCTCACCCGAAGCGGAACGATGCTTTCCAAGGGCTTGTGAGAGACAACTGTTGTTTACAGTCTTTCGGGAGGGGAGGTCACACGGCCCAAGGCACGGTGGATGATGTCCATGACGAAGCGTTCTGCGTCTTCGTCCGAGATACCCCGCCCAAGGTTGTCGTAGATATAAGGCACTTCCAGTCCGCGCAAGGCGTAGTGGATGACATCTGTCATCAAGTCGATGTTCAGCACCTCGAAACGTCCCAAGGCGATGCCCTCTTCAAGCACCCGGCGAAGGATCATGCGCTCCTCGAAGTCGAACGTGCGCCGCACCTTTTCTACCATCCAGATGTTACGGAAAAATTCGGCACGCAGAGAGCCGTTTCGTCCCACCGTCTCTTTGATCACATTCAAGTGGGTGTTTACGAGCAAAACGAGTTTTTGCTCAGGGTCGATGGGCTGGTTTACCACCTCGTCCATACGCTCCGAAAGTCGCTCCAACTCGGTTTGAACCACAGCGTTATACAAGTCTTCCTTGTTGCGGAAATAGGTGTAGAGCGTGCGGCGTCCGCGTTGCGATGCTTGTGCAATGTCATTCATAGTCGTGGCCTCCAATCCTTTGCGGGCGAATAGCTCACGAGCAACTTCTACTAACTTTTGACGGGTCTTCGATATGGACATATTGCGACGTAATTATGTGTTTATAGAGAAACTTCTCCTCTTAGCGATGGTGCAAAGGTACAACTTTCTATCCAAAGACGGTACAAAACTTGTTGTTTTGTGCAGGAGTTGCTTCGAGGTAGAGATTTAATAGTGTGTGAATGGGCGTTCGTCAATAAGTCATTACCAATTTCTTGTGTTTTGTGTGCACAGAGCTGTTTGTTCATGGCTTGTTCATCTTGTCAAGGCAACGGCCATCGTCACCTTTGGCAGACATCGTGAAAGTGTAGATGATTTATTGTTGTTTTGCAAAGCGAAGATGGTATGCAGGGAGTAGGTGTTAAATATGTTTAACAGGCGATTGTTTTTGGCGACTACTTGAATAGATTTACTTAATTTTGTATTGAAAACGATAGAAGTTTTGCTCTTGACAGATGCCATTACGGTAGCTCGAAAGACAGAAAACTCCTGTCCTTTTTGATATGAACCCCTTGGTAACGCCTGTCGTAGGCCTTGTCTCGGACTGCAACTAAATAAACATTGTTCTAAATATATCAAATGAAATCAAACCAAACTCTTTATTTGAGCAAAACGAAAAGCTTCTTGCTTTTCTGCTTGATGTGTTTCTGCTTCTGTGTGCAGTCTGCATTGGCTGTTGATTGGGGAACGAGCACTTTCTATACGCGAACAATTACCAAGAAAGGCATTCAAGGCAAA
>JALFTM010000137.1 GCA_022788345.1 Bacteroidales bacterium | reverse complement strand
CATCTTTTCGATGTCTGCCTTTAGCTTGTGGGGCTTGGTGATGGGGGCGTAGCGCTTGATGGTTTGCCCGTCTGGTGCGATGAGAAATTTTGTGAAGTTCCACTTGATGGCATTTGTCAAGAAACCGCTGGCATGGCTCTTGAGGTATTTGAAAATAGGGTGTGCCTGCTCGCCATTGACATCCGTCTTTTGCATGATTGGGAAACTTACGCCGTAGTTCAATTGGCAGAAACTGCCGATTTCATCGTTGCTACCAGGGTCTTGGTGAGCAAATTGGTTGCATGGAAAACCGATGACCACAAGGCCACGTTCCTTGTATTCTTGATACAGCTCTTCGAGACCAGCAAATTGGGGAGTGAAGCCACATTTGCTGGCTGTGTTAACTATCAAAAGGGCTTTCCCCTTGAATTGCGAGAAGTCCATTTCTTCACCCTTGATAGTGATGGCTTTGAAATCGTAGATACTTGTCATTTTCGTCTAAATTAGTAGATTGCTTGTTTTTTGTATCGACAAAGATATGTATATCTTTGGATATGACCAATCTTGAATGAGGAAATATCAGCGATCTCTTCATTTTAAGTCAATCTCATGTGCTATAATTCGCTTGTAATCAATGCGTATAAGCCAGTTCTACTTGTTTGTGTCATCTTCTTTCATGGCGTGCGAGCATGCCGATGTTTACAGCCTTATCTTTGACTATAATTTTGTGATACACAATGCTTTTACGCCATCGTTTGTTTGCTTTCTCTCGAAATTACCTAACTTTGTGTGTCAAAGAACAATGCTGTTTATGTCAAAGGATTACGCAGAAATTTTACCACCGAAGAAGACAGGAAAAGTCATCCCCAAAGTCGTCCATCAGACACATCGCTCGTGGGAGGCGCTTGCCCCTGAATTGCTCGATAATATCGAGCAACTGAAACGTCAAAATCCCGATTGGGAGTATCGTTTCTACGATGATATGGCTGTTGAAAGCTATATTCTGAAGCACTATGGAACCACGATTTTGGACTATTATCGCCGTATCGATGTTCGTTATGGCGCAGCCCGTGCCGACCTGTTTCGCTACCTTTTGATTTACAATGAGGGAGGTGTTTATTTAGACATAAAGTCTTCTTTCGCTACTCCCATTGACAGCTATTTGCAACCCGATGATTGCTTCATTCTCTCGCATTGGGACAATCTCAAGGGGCAACAACACGAGGGCTTTGGCCTTTTTGGCGGTTATGCCGATTTCCCTGAGAGAGGCGAGTATCAGCAATTCCACATCGAGGCTGTGGCAGGCCATCCGCTCCTGCGGGCCGTGTTGTTGGCTGTGTTGGAAGCGATTGATAATTATAGTCCTTTTACGCACAATGTGGGGCGATGGGGTGTTTTTATGTCACAGGGCCAGTGATTTATTCGCAAGCCATTTCACGCCATCTGAAATCGCATAAAAATGTATCTTATCGCTTGATAGACAATGGCTTGTGTGGAGATTGTAAAATCGTTTACAATATCTATGACCATTTGCCAAAAGGGGTGCATCGCACCAAAATAGGGAGCACTTATCGCACCAATCGGTTGCCTGTGGTGCATCCGCATGGTGCATGGCAATGGGTGAGTTTCAATCTCTATGCTCTTGTGCGTGGCACAGCGGCGCAAGTACGCAGATGGATGCTCAATTTGAAGGGGTGAGATAAGTGGTGCATGGCCGTTTTACAGGTGGCGCAGGAAGAAATTTCTTCTTGCGCCACTTGATTTTTCTGCCTGCGCATGGCGGAAATGGCAGGTTCTTGGATGAACAGACAACTGTCCATGGCAAGGACGGTCTTCTTGTCTAAAAGGAGGGACTATCTCGTTAGAAAGTTGTATATTTGTAAGTTGGTTTTCTATATAGAGACATGAGCTATAACTTTAATTACGATGTCCTTGTTGTCGGAGGCGGACACGCTGGTTGCGAGGCCGCCATCGCGTCCGCTCGTTTGGGTGCACGCACCTGTTTAATCACGATGGACATGAACAAAATAGCCCACATGAGTTGCAATCCTGCCGTAGGTGGCATTGCAAAAGGGCAGATTGTTCGAGAAATAGATGCCCTTGGTGGGCGAATGGGGGAGGTGACAGATGCTTCCTCCATACAATTTCGCATGCTCAATCGTTCCAAAGGCCCAGCCATGTGGAGTCCGCGCGCGCAATGCGACCGCATGCGCTTTTCTGCCGAGTGGCGTCGTTTGGTTGAGAACACCGAAAATCTCCATATTTGGCAGGACGAAGCAAGTGAAATTCTCGTTGAAAACGGCCGAATTGTAGGTCTTCGCACCATTTGGGGTGCAGAGTTTCATGCGGGGGCTGTAGTGCTCACAGCCGGCACTTTCCTCAATGGTTTGATGCATGTGGGCGATAAACGGGTCGAAGGTGGACGTTGCGCCGAACCTGCGGCTAAATTTTTGTCCGAAAGCATCGAAAGTTTTGGCATCAAGAAAGACCGCATGAAGACTGGCACACCTGTGCGAATCGACAAGCGTTCTGTGCACATCGAAGAGATGGAAGTTGAAACTGGTGAGACGGATTATCACCGCTTTTCTTACATATCTCCCCTGCGTCAGCTCCCACAGTTGGTCTGCTGGACATGCAACACCAATGCCAAAGTACATGAAATACTCAATGGTGGCCTCTCCAAATCGCCCCTTTTCAACGGGCAAATCCAGAGTATAGGTCCTCGCTATTGTCCAAGTATCGAAACAAAAATAGTCACTTTTGCAGGTCGTGAAAGCCATCCTTTGTTCTTGGAACCAGAAGGCCTTGATACGAACGAACTCTATCTGAACGGCTTCTCTTCAAGCCTGCCGATGGAGGTGCAACTTGAGGCCTTGCGTGCTATTCCAGCTTTGCGCAACGCGGTGGTCTACCGACCGGGCTATGCCATAGAATACGATTTTTTCGACCCAACACAACTGAAACATACGTTGGAATCTAAGGTGATAGAAGGCTTCTTCTTCGCTGGTCAAGTCAATGGGACGACGGGCTATGAAGAGGCGGCTGGCCAAGGATTGATGGCGGGTATCAATGCTGCGCTTAAAGCTGGTGGAAGTGCTGGCTTTACGCTTGGGCGTGACGAGGCCTATATTGGCGTTCTCATCGATGATTTGGTGACCAAAGGTGTGGATGAGCCTTATCGCATGTTCACTTCTCGGGCCGAATATCGCGTGCTTTTGCGTCAAGACAATGCAGATGTGCGCCTAACGCCCTATGCAGAACGCTTTGGCTTGGCAACTTCTGAAAGAAAAGCGCGCTTTCATCGCAAAAAAGAGTGTATAGATAGTCTGGTGGATTTCTGCCGAAAAACTTCGGTGAAGCCAGCGGAAATCAACGCCTATCTCCTTTCTGTAAACTCTGCACCGCTTAGTCAATCGTCTAAGTTGTTTGAACTTTTGACACGTCCCGGTGTTGAAATGTCGGCACTTGCCAAAGAGTTGCCTGCCTTGCAGTCGGTTTTGCAGAATATCGCCGAAGCGGAGAAAGAAACCCCCAAATTTTTCGATGAAATCGCCGAAGCGGCAGAAATAGAAGTGAAATACTCTGGTTATATTGCCCGCGAGCGCAAACTGGCCGAGAAGATGCAACGCCTTGAAGAAATCAAAATTAAAGGCCACTTGGACTACGCCAAAATTCATCAAATCTCCACGGAAGCCCGACAGAAGCTTGCGGCTATTCAGCCCGAAACCTTGGCGCAGGCCAGTCGCATCCCCGGAGTCTCTCCAGCAGACATTTCTGTCTTGCTTATATTGCTCGGCCGTTAAGGGAGGGTGTGAATTTACGCCTGTGTTCCACGTGAAACTTTTCTAAGGTAAGAAATATATTTATCAGTCACTTATGAATACTCAATTATTGCTCGACAATTTGAGAAACATCCCCGATTACCCAAAGAAGGGTATCCAGTTTCAAGATGTTTCTACGCTTTTCAAAAATGCGGAATGCCTTCGTGAAGCTTCACGAGAGATGGTGCGTTTGTACAAAGATTTAGGTGTAACCAAAGTGGTCGGTGTGGAATCTCGTGGCTTTGTGCTGGGAGGAGCTGTTGCTGCTGAACTTGGGGCTGGCTTTGTTATGGCGCGTAAGCCGGGAAAGCTTCCTTCGATGGCACGTAAGGCTTCTTATCAAAAGGAGTATGGCTACGATTCCATCGAAATCCATGACGATGCAATCACCAGCGAGGATGTCGTGCTAATTCACGACGACCTTTTGGCTACAGGTGGGTCGATGCAGGCCGTTTGTAAGTTGGTGGAGTCGTTTCACCCCAAGAAGGTGTATGTCAACTTCCTTATCGAGTTGGATATGGAGGGCTTGAAGGGGCGCGAGGTGTTGTCGGGCTACGACATTACTACCTTGCTGACCGTTTCTCGATAACGTAAAAGGTGATGAGCAGGGAGTCTGAGTTGGCTCTCTGCTCATATCTTTTTCTTTGGGTGCGAATGGCACTGATGCACGAGCGGTGTGTCGGAGGTTTGATGCACCATTTGTTTGGCTTAAATAAGGAAATCTGTGTCTTCAACTATCAAGCAAAAGCTTTTGGATATTGTGCACGCGTTGCCAGAGTCGCCCGGATGCTATCAATATATGGATGAAGAGGGGACGATTATCTATGTCGGTAAGGCGAAGAATCTGAAGCGACGTGTAAGTTCCTACTTCACGAAGCACCACGACTCGGCTAAGACGCGCATTTTGGTCTCAAAAATTCGTGACTTGCGTTATGTGGTTGTGCCAACGGAGGCCGATGCGTTGCTTTTAGAGAACAATCTCATCAAGCAATATAAGCCCCGCTATAATGTGTTGTTGAAGGACGATAAAACTTATCCGTCTATAGCAATCACGAATGAGTATCTGCCACGGATATTCCCCACACGCAATCGGCAAATGAGAGGGGCTACGTACTATGGCCCTTATAGCCATGTGCCCACGATGCACGCCCTGTTGGCACTTTGTCGCGATCTCTATCGTCCTCGGCCGTGTCGCACGCCGATGTCGCAGGAAGGCGTGAGGGCAGGGAAGTACGATGTGTGTTTGGACTATCATTTGAAGCGTTGCGATGCTCCCTGTGTGGGAAAGCAATCGGCGGACGACTATCGTCGTGCCATTGACGCCTGTCGAGAGATTTTGCAAGGGCGCACGACCGAAGTGATGCGCACGTTGAAAGAGGAGATGATGCGTTTGGCCGAAGCACTTCGCTTTGAGGAAGCGCAGGCTTTGAAAGAGAAATACGACTTGTTGGACAATTTTCGCGCCAAGAGTGAAGTCGTCTCCAATGTCGTGCATAATATCGATGTCTTCCACATTGAGAGCGACGAAAAGGTGGCTTATATCAACTACCTCCATGTCGTGCATGGCGCCATCACCCAAGCGTTCACTTTCGAGTACCGCAAAAAGCTCGATGAGACGGACGAGGAACTCCTTGCTTTGGGCATCGTGGAAATGCGTGCCCGTTATGGGAGCACTTCCAAGGAGATTGTTGTGCCTTTTGCCGTGGATGTGCCAGACGATGTGGCCATTCAGACCATCCCACAGCGGGGCGATAAACGCCAGCTCTTGGAACTCTCGCGACTGAATGTCAAGCAATATAAATTCGATCGCTTGAAGCAGGCCGACAAGTTGAACCCTGAGCAAAAGTCGGTGCGCCTGATGAAAGAAATCCAAACGGATTTGGGGCTTGATAAACTACCTTATCGCATCGAGCTTTTCGATAATTCCAACATATCGGGGGAAGATGCTGTGGCAGCCTGCGTAGTGTTTGTGAAATTGAAGCCTTCGAAAAAAGACTATCGCCACTTCCACATTCGCACGGTTGAGGGGGCGGACGATTACGCATCTATGCGCGAGGTGGTGCGGCGGCGTTACGAGCGATTGAAAGACGAGGGTGGCGACTTGCCCGACCTCATTATTGCCGATGGTGGGCGTGGTCAGATGGAAGTGATCCGTAGCGTGGTGGAGGACGAACTTCACTTGCAAATCCCCATAGCAGGTTTGGCCAAAGACGACCGCCATCGCACCAGAGAGCTTCTTTATGGTTTCCCCCCTCAGAGCGTTGGCATCAAGGCTGGGTCGCAACTCTTTCGCACCCTTACCGCCATGCAAGATGAGGTGCACCGCTTCGCCATCGCTTTTCACCGCCAGAAGCGCAGCAAACGACAGACGGCCTCCGCTTTGGATGCTGTGTCGGGAGTAGGAGAGAAGACTAAGGCTTTGATGCTCAAAGAGTTTGGGAGTGTAAAGCGCATTCTTGAAGCTACGGAGAGCCAACTTGTGGCCCTTTTGGGCGAGCGCAGGGGAAAGAAGATATATAATTCATTACACATTGATAGTCAGATAGAAAACAAATGAGAGCAGTTGTTCAACGTGTGCAGTATGCCTCTGTGACGGTGGAGGGCGAGTGTCTTTCGGCCATCCGTCACGGTCTCCTCGTACTCCTTGGTGTGGAGGAGCGCGACAGTGAGGAAGATGTCCAATGGTTGGTCAAAAAAGTGGCCAACCTCCGTATTTTCGACGATGAAGCTGGGGTGATGAACCGTTCGGTGGTCGAGGTTGGCGGTGAAGCCTTGGTCGTGAGCCAGTTCACGCTATTTGCATCCTACAAAAAGGGTAATCGCCCGTCCTATCTCCGTGCGGCAGGGCATGGAACGGCAGTGCCACTCTACGAACGCTTCTGCGACGTCTTGGGCGAGGCTTTGGGGCGTAGTGTAGGGCGTGGACAGTTTGGCGCAGACATGAAGATAGAATTGCTTAACGATGGGCCTGTGACCATCGTGATGGATACCCACAATAAAGAATGACCCGATGATGACGATTTTAGAAGCTCAACAGCGCGTGGACGAATGGGTGCGCACGATTGGTGTGCGCTATTTTAGCGAACTGACCAATATGGCCTGTTTGACGGAGGAGGTGGGTGAGCTGGCCCGTGTGATGGCCCGCAAATATGGCGACCAGTCGTTCAAGGCTGGTGAGCATTCCGACCTTGGCGAGGAGATGGCCGATGTGTTGTGGGTGCTTCTCTGCTTGGCCAATCAAACGGGTGTGGATCTCACAACTGCTTTGGAGAAAAGTTTTGAGAAGAAGACCCTGCGCGACGCCCAGCGCCACAAAGACAACCCCAAGCTCAAGGGGTAAAAACAAGGTGCTTTCGTGCTTTTTTGCGGAATAATCTCCGCCAGTATCAAAGGCAATGAAAGAAATTCCTTATATTTGCACCATTACATTAAATAACCTCCCACAGAATAGCTTTGCCCGCCGTTGCGGAAAGCTATGGGAATAACACTAAACACTGTCTATGACACCCCACGAACACACACACGAATGTGGTCACAATCATGACCATTGTGCACACGAAGCCAACCGCTATGAACAAGCCTTTGCCAAGTTCAACCTCTCGCTCAACGATGAGACGGTGCAGGCCGAAGTGGACAAACTCATTGCCGACAACGTTGAAAAGTATCGCACTCCAGAGGCTATTCGCGACCTCATGGGCACACTCGAAATCACGACTCTCACCGTAGAGGACAGCGACGAGAGCGTGTTGGCGATGGTGGAGAAGATCAACAAATTTTATGACGAGCATCCCGATGTGCCTCCTGTGGCCACGGTGTGCACCTACCCCAACTTTGCCAACCTCGTGCGCAACTCTCTCGAAGTGGAAGGCACCATCACAGCCGTTGTGTCGGGTGCATTCCCCTCATCTCAAAGCTTTTTGGAGGTGAAGACCGTAGAGACTGCCTTGGCGGTGAAGGACGGCGCAGAAGAAATCGACATGGTGCTCAGCGTGGGCAAGTTCTTCTCTGGCGACTATGAGACCGTGTGTGATGAGATTGCGGAAATCAAAAATGCCGCAGGCGAATCGCCGCTTAAAGTCATCCTCGAAACTGGCGTTTTGAAGACAGCCGAGAACATCGCTCGTGCCTCTGTGTTGAGCGTCTTCTCAGGTTGCGATTTCTTGAAGACCTCTACGGGTAAAGTGCCCGTGTCGGCCACTCCTTTTGCGGCCTATGTCATCTGCTCCATCATCAAGGAATACTACAAGCAGACAGGCATAAAAATCGGTTTCAAGGCCGCTGGTGGTGTCAATACCCTTGAAGATGCTTTGGGCTACTACACCATCGTGATGGAACTCTTGGGCAAGGAATGGATCGAAGAGCGTTTGTTCCGCATCGGCACTTCTCGTTTGGCCAACGTGATGGCTTCGGCTGTGTTGGGCGAGGAGGTAAAGATGCTCTAAACCATCGCCTCCCTCTCTGCCTCTCGTTCGGTGGAGGTCGAGAAGGGTTGCTCGACGACACAAAGTATAGGCGGAACGTCCTTTGGGCGTTCCGCCTTGCGTTTATTCCAAAATGGAAAATAGGCGGGCGGTGCACGCCAATATGCGGTTGGCGCAAGGCGGAAAAACGGGAGGCGCAAGAAGAAAAAACGGGAAGCGCAAGAAGAAAAAACGGGAAGCGCATGGAGAAAAAACGGGAAGCGCATGGCGAAGGCTTGCTGATGCGCTGACGCATGCGGCTGTGAACGCACCTCGCCCCTGTGGCTCGTGGGCTAATAATCACTGCAATGCGCCGATGTGTAGCGATATTTTTTGTAACTTTGCCACAAATATACAGATACATTTATGACCGACAGAAAAGTTCGTGTGCGCTTTGCACCCTCGCCCACAGGGCCTTTGCATATTGGTGGTGTGCGCACCGCCCTTTACAACTACCTTTTCGCCAAGCAACATGGTGGCGACTTCATCTTCCGCATCGAGGACACAGACTCTAACCGCTTCGTGCCCGGCGCAGAGGAATACATCGCTGAAGCCTTCCAATGGCTCGGCCTGCCTTTCGATGAGGGCGTAGGCATCGGGGGCGATAAAGGACCTTATCGCCAAAGCGAACGTCGTGACATCTACAAAAAATACGTTGACCAACTTCTGGCCGAGGGCAAGGCTTACATCGCCTTTGACACCCCTGAAGAATTGGATGCCAAGCGCACCGAAATTCAAAATTTCCAATATGATGCCACCACCCGTGGCCTCATGCGCAATTCGCTCACGCTTTCCAAAGAAGAAGTGGAAAGCCTTATCGCAGAGGGCAAGCAATATGTGGTGCGCTTCCTCATCCATCCGGGCGAAGATGTGTTGGTGAACGACCTCATCCGTGGCGAAGTACGCATCAATTCCTCTATTCTTGACGACAAAGTGCTCTATAAGAGTGCCGATAATCTCCCCACTTACCACTTGGCGAACATTGTGGACGACCATCTAATGGAAATCTCTCACGTCATTCGTGGCGAAGAATGGTTGCCCTCTGCGCCGTTGCACGTTTTGCTTTATCGTGCTTTCGGCTGGGAAGAGACGATGCCCCAATTTGCACACCTCCCACTCCTGCTCAAACCCGATGGTAAGGGCAAACTCTCGAAGCGTGATGGCGACCGCCTCGGCTTCCCCGTCTTCCCCCTCCAATGGACAGACCCCAAAACGGGTGATGTGTCCTCTGGCTATCGCGAGAGTGGCTATTTGCCACAAGCAGTGGTCAATTTCTTGGCCCTTCTTGGCTGGAACCCCGGCACGGAACAGGAGTTGCTCTCTTTGGACGAACTCGTAGCGCAGTTCGACCTTTCAAAATGTTCCAAAGCAGGCGCACGCTTCGACTATGTCAAGGGCACATGGTTCAATCATGAGTACATCCTCCACAGCGATGACGCGGCTCTGACCCCTGCTTTCCAAGAAATTTTGAAGCAAAACGGCATAGAAACCAGCGATGAGCGTGCCGAGAAAGTAGTGGCCTTGATGAAAGGTCGCATCAGCTTTGTGCGCGAACTTTGGCCTTTGTGCAAATTCTTCTTCGTTGCGCCCACGGCCTACGATGAGAAGACCGCCAAAAAGCGTTGGAAAGACTATTCGGCACAGCAGATGGCCGAACTCAAGGAGGTGATTGCCAACTTGGACGACTTTTCTATGGAGCATCAAGAAGCCGTTGTCATGGGTTGGATTGCCGAAAAAGAGTACAAGACTGGCGACATCATGAACGCTTGGCGTCTCACCCTTGTGGGCGAAGGCATCGGGCCGCATATGTTCGAGATTTCGCACTTCCTCGGCAAGGACGAAACACTCCGTCGCATGGAAAAAGCCATAGAGGTGCTCGGATAAGATGTACGACATTATTTTCCTTCTCTATCAATGGACCATCGCCTTGGCCAGTCTCTTTCATCAGAAAGCACGACTCCTGCGCCAAGGCCATGCCCATACATGGCAACTCCTGCAACAGCAGGCAGGCGAGGGGGGATACATTTGGTTTCATGCCGCCTCGTTGGGCGAATTTGAGCAGGGGCGACCATTGATGGAACGCCTGCGACGAGAACAGCCAGAGGCCAAAATCCTCCTCACGTTCTTCTCGCCTTCGGGCTATGAGGTGCGTAAGGATTATCCCATCGCCGACCTTGTGTGCTATCTCCCTTTCGACACCCCTGCCAACGCTCGGCGGTTTGTCGAGTTGGTGAAGCCACGCGCTTTGGTGCTCATCAAATACGAGTTTTGGCGCAACTACATCAACACATGCTACCGTCTCGGTGTGCCCGTTTATAGCGTTTCGAGCATCTTCCGAGAGGGACAGATTTTCTTCCGCCCTTGGGGCAGAGACTACGCCCGTTGTCTGCGCCACATCGCCCACTTCTACGTTCAAAACGAAGCCTCTGTGGCGCTCCTCCAACGCATCGGCATCACACAAACCACCATTGTAGGCGATACCCGCTTCGATCGCGTGCTCGAAATCAAGGAAGCCGCTCGTCCATTGCCCCTTGTAGAGCAATTTTCCAAAGGACGCATGGTGCTTGTGGTCGGTAGTTCGTGGCCAGCAGATGAAGCTTTCATCCTCGACTATTTCAACCAGCGTGCCGACCTCTTCCTCATTCTCGCACCGCATGTGGTCGAGGAATCCCATCTCAGCGCCATAGAAGCGCAGGTGAGCCGTCCCGTGTTGCGCCTTTCTGAAGCTACGGAAGCAAACGTCTCACAAGCCCATTGTCTCCTCATAGACGGCTACGGTCTCCTCTCCAGCATTTATCGCTATGGGCAAATCGCCTACATCGGCGGAGGCTTTGGCGTGAGCATTCACAACATTGTCGAAGCAGCAGTTTACGGCATCCCCGTTCTTTTCGGCCCTCGCAACAAGAAATTCCGAGAGGCGCAGGATCTCAAAGCCTGTGGCGGTGGCATCGAAGTGACCACTCCGGAAGCCTTTGCGCCCATCATGGACCAACTCTTGGCCGATGCTGCCCGTCGCCAAGCCTGTGCCACCGCTTGCCATGCCTACATCGCTTCCCAAGTGGGTGCGACGGAAAGAGTATTTGCACACCTCTGTTTTACAAATTCAAAGAGATAAAGTTATGACTCTAAGTCCTGAACAATTTGAAGAGCGCAAAGCACTGACTTTGAAAGTGCTTAACGTTTTCATGGATTACTGCCGAAAGCACAATTTGCGCTTTTATGCGGCTTACGGCACAGCACTCGGCACGGTGCGTCACCATGGTTTCATTCCTTGGGACGATGATGTGGATCTCTACATGCCTCGCCCCGACTACGAGAAGCTCAAGCAGCTTTACGCCACAGACCCCATTGTGGGCTACGACCTGCTGACACCAGAGCAGACCCCCGACTATCCGCTCACTTTCTCTAAATTCTCGCTCCACGAGGCCACACTCTTTGAAGCGCCTTACATCCGTTGCAATATGGGTATCTTCATAGACCTCTTTCCTTTGGATGGGTCGGGGAATGGTGAACCTGTGAGCGCGGAAAAAGTGCGCAGAGGCTTCAAACTTTCCACTCTGTTTACCTCGCTTTCTGCCCGTATGCGCGTGCAAGATTTTTGGGCGTTGCTGAAGAAAGGCGAGTTGCGACAGTTTGCCAGCCTCCTCTTGTTGCAATGCAATCGGGATTCACGGCGCAAGAAAACCCTTGAGGCGATGAATGCACTGACCGATGAAATTCCCTTTGACACGGCTTCCCATGTGATGAACTTCCAATACTCATGGCAAACGGACAAGCAGGTGCCGAAAGAGTGGCTCGACGACTGGGAGGAAGTGCCGTTCGAAGACTCCACAATCAGGGTGTTCAAAGCGGTACATCAGTATCTCACCAAAATTTACGGCGACTATATGACGCCTCCTCCTAAGGACAAGCAGGTGACACACCATAGCTACTACAAATACAATCCCCATCAGCGTGAGGAGTGGTCGTAAGGCCATTCTGCGCTAAGCATAGGGACTCTGACAACGCAATAGGCTCACACCTCGACGGAGGTGTGAGCCTATTGCGTTTTGTGTAGTGTGTAAGTTTTGTCTACTTCTCTGCCCAGCGTTTCAGCCCGAAGAGGCAGTAGAGACCCAAGAGCACGAACGGAATGCTGAGCAACTGGCCTTGATTGATGCCGATGAGCGATTGCATTTCCAGCTCCCAAGGCTCTTGCACCTCCTTGAGCATTTCGATGAAAAAGCGGAAGGTGAAAATGCTTGTCAAGCAGAAGCCGAAATACCATCCAGTTCCCACGCCTGCATCGTTGGGCAAAAGGAGGTTGGGTTGCGCTTTCAGCCACGCTGTACGGCGACTTTCATCGGTCTTGCGACGATAGGCATAGATGGCCAGCCCAACAAAGAAGAGTAGGAGATAGGCCAGTGCCTCATAGAGTTGCGCAGGATAGCGGGCGAAGTCCTCTCCGTTTTTCACGAAGATGAAGCCCCAGTCGCTATCGGTGGGTTTGCCAACGATTTCAGAGTTCATCAAGTTGCCCATACGAATGGCGAAAGCCGTGATGGGCGTTGCAATGGCGATGTTGTCCAAGACGCGCAGGAGCGGCAACTTCGTTTTCCGTACATAGAGCCATAGAGCCACCATCAGTCCGAATGTACCCCCATGGCTTGCCAGTCCTGCATAGCCGACGTATTTCCATCCCTCAGCGGTCTCTCTCAAGGGGAGGAGCATCTCGATGGGGTGGGCGAGGAAATAGCTCGGCTCGTAGAGCAAGCAATGGCCCAAGCGTGCACCGATGAGGATGCCGAAGAAGCAATAGAGGAACAAGGGGTCGAAGAGTGCTTGGACGATGCGCTGTATTTTGTAGAGACGCTCTACCACCACATAGCCACCTGCCAGGCCCAATACCCAACAGAGGGCATACCACCGAATGGTCAATGGGCCTATCTGAAAAGCTATTTCTGAAGGGTCCCAAATGATAGAAAGCATATCGAAGAAGATGTTAAGAGATTAAACGTTGAAGAGGAAGTGCATGATGTCGCCGTCTTGAACGACATAATCCTTGCCCTCCACATGGAGCAAGCCAGCTTCTTTCACTGCGGCTTCGCTACCAAGGCGAATGTAATCGTCGAATTTGATCACATTGGCACGGATAAATCCCTTTTCAAAGTCGGTATGAATCACGCCGGCACATTGGGGTGCTTTCCAGCCACGTTCGTAGGTCCAAGCGCGCACCTCCTGCACGCCAGCAGTGATGTAAGTTTCGAGGTTGAGCAACTTGTAAGCCGCACGGATGAGGCGATTGACACCGCTATCCTCCAAACCCACTTCGGCCAAAAACTCTTGACGCTCCTCGTAGGTTTCCAATTCGGCGATATCGGCCTCGGTGCGAGCTGCGACAACGAGCACTTCTGCACCCTCTTCGGCTACAGCGGCCCGCACTTGTTCCACATACGCGTTGCCCGTGGCGGCAGAGTTCTCGTCCACGTTGCAGACATAGAGCACAGGTTTGGTGGTGAGCAAAAAGAGGTCGTGCGCAGCCTTTTGTTCCTCTTTCGAATCGAACTGCACAGCTCGCGCACTTTTGCCTTGCAACAAGGCTTCCTTGTAGGCACAAAGTACGGTATATTCGACCTTGGCATCCTTGCTACCGCCACTTTTGGCCATTTTCTCTACCTTGGGGATGCGGCTTTCGATGGTTTCAAGGTCTTTGAGTTGAAGCTCTGTGTCGATGATTTCTTTGTCACGAACCGGGTCTACAGAACCGTCCACGTGCACTACGTTGCCATCGTCGAAGCAACGCAACACATGAATGATGGCATCCGTTTGACGGATGTTGCCGAGGAATTGGTTGCCCAAGCCCTCGCCTTTGGACGCCCCTTTCACAAGGCCGGCGATGTCTACGATTTCGACCGTTGCAGGGATAATTTGTTTGGGATTGATCAGTTCTGCCAATTTTGTGAGTCTGTCATCAGGTACGGTGATGACACCCACATTAGGTTCAATTGTACAGAAAGGGAAATTTGCTGCCTGTGCCTTTGCGTTGCTCAAGCAGTTGAAGAGGGTAGACTTACCCACGTTGGGCAGTCCTACGATGCCGCATTGTAATGCCATATAATAGTCTGATAATTATTCTATAGGCAAAGATACGCATTTTTCAGAGATTGGGGCGGTCGATACTTGGCAACTCTTTGCGCTTCGAGCTGAGATTTGCACAAGAAAGAGGTCTATGTATTCATGAAGGTCGTTGTCGGTGGTAGGTCATACCTCAGACTTCTTCCGCTAAGTGTGTAAGAGTTCTCTTATCTCCGCAAACGCTTAAAACGGGAGGCGCAAGAAAAAAATTCTTCTTACGCATGGAGAATTTTCTTCCTACGCCTCCTGTTGAACCCCACGAGAAAGCTAAGACAAATGCTTGCCCAATGATACGCCAACCACGACAGGGCAAAGTTCAATCCTTAGTTATGGTTGGTAGGGCAATTGCTTCAATCACAAAAGGGTCAGCGATTAGCCTTGTTGGTAGAAAGGGGGAGGGAGGTGTGTGGTCGTTTCAAATAATTTCCTTATTTTTGCGAAATAAACATCCGTTGGCTCTATGGGGCAACGCATGGGGCGTTGTCCCCGTCATTCAAAGCTATTTTCGCTATGCTTTTCCAAAAATCCACTTACATAGAACGCCGCCAGCAGTTGCGTGCGCTTGTGGGAAAAGGCTTGATACTTCTTTTTGGCAACAACGATGCCCCTTCGAACTATCCTGCCAATCCTTACAAATTCCGTCAAGACAGCTCGTTTCTCTACTTCTTCGGACAACACCGCGATGGTCTCGTGGGCGTGATAGATGCCGATTCGGGACGAGAAATCCTCGTGGGCAATGAGATTGACATCGACGACATCGTATGGTATGGCGCCGTCAATAGTGTCAAAGCCATGGCCGAAGAGACGGGCGTGGCCGAAACCTTGCCCATGGCGGCTTTGGCCGACCTCGTGTCGCAAGCCAAAGCACAAGGCCGTGAAGTGCATTTTCTCCCCGTGGCACGCCACGACCTCAAAATCCAAATTGCCGACCTCGTGGGTCAGCATCCGCTCTCACTCCAAGCCTCACAACAGCTCATCGATGCTGTGGTGACGCTCCGTTCGGTGAAGACCGCAGAGGAAATCGCAGAGTTGGAACGTGCTTCTGCCATCGGCTACAAGATGCACACCACTGCCATGCGCCTTGCGGCACAAGGAGGGGTGACGGAGCAGTATATCGCTGGCGTCATCGATGGCATTGCCAATAGCTATGGACGTGGCACATCGTTCCAAAGCATCGTGACGACGCATGGCGAAGTGTTGCATGGCTATCCCTCGGCTCGACTCATTGAGCAAGGGAAGCTCCTCCTTTGCGATGCTGGTGCAGAGACGAACGAGTGCTACTGCTCTGACCACACACGCACCACCCCCGTAGGTGGCCGATACACACCGCAACAGCGTGACATTTACGACATCGTTGTGGACTGTCACGATTTGGCTCTCCAAGTGGCACGCCCCGGAGTGCGCTATTTGGACGTGCACCTCGATGTGTGTCGCTTGATGACAGAACGCCTCATCGCCTTGGGCTTGATGAAAGGCAACGTAGAGGACGCTGTGCAAGCTGGGGCACACGCCTTGTTCCTGCCCCACGGTCTTGGACACATGATGGGCATGGATGTGCACGACATGGAAGGTCTCGGTCAAGTGCATGTGGGCTACGATGCAAAGACCCGTCCCTCCTCGCAGTTCGGTCTCGGTGCGTTGCGCATGGGTCGTGAGTTGCAAGAGGGCTTCGTGGTGACAGACGAGCCCGGCATCTACTTCATCCCAGCCCTCATTGACCAATGGCGTGCCAATGGCACGAATGCCGACTTCTTGAATTTCGACAAGATTGAACAATTCAAGCATTTCGGTGGTATCCGCATCGAGGACGACCTCCTCATCACGGCCGATGGCTGCCGTTTCCTTGGCGAAGAACGCATCCCTTATCATGCCGAAGAAGTGGAGGCTTTTGTGCAGTAAAGACCCGCAGAAACAGTAAAATTATCAATCTCCAGTTCCCTTTCAATAGCCCCCTCAAAGGGCGGATACACATCCTCTTAAAGCTTTCCAGCGCGAGAGGCTGCAAGGGACAACTAATTATTTATATCAACAATGAAGAAAACTCTCCTCTCTGCCGTAGCCTTCGTGCTCGGCATCGGCGCATTTGCGCAGTCGAAAGTAGACACCGTACAATTTACCGTTGTGAAGGCCAACCCCATCACCTCCATTAAGAACCAAAACAAGAGTGGCACCTGCTGGGCCTACAGCTCTTTGGCTTTCTTCGAGAGCGAACTCCTGCGTTTGGGCAAAGGTGAGCACGACCTCGCTGAAAGCTTTGTAGTGACAAAAACCATGCTTGACCGTGCCACGAAAGCGGTGCGCACACATGGCGATGTGAGCTTCTCACAAGGCGGTAGCTTCTATGATGTACTCTACTGCTTGAAAAATTATGGTATCGTGCCTCAAACAGCCATGGCTGCTCCGGGTAGCACCTACGGCGACACGCTCTACAACCACAACGAGCTTGACCAAATTGCAACAGCCTATGTAAACGCTATTGCCAAGGGCTCTCAAAAGACGCTTAGCCCCATCTGGCGTCAAGGCTTAGAGAAGATTTATGATGCCTATATGGGCGAAATTCCTGCCACTTTCACAGAAAAAGGCAAGACCTACACGCCCAAGAGCTATGCCGAGAGCCTCGGTTTGAAATATGACGACTATGTGTCGCTCACCTCTTTCAACCACGAGCCTTTCTATAGTTCATACGTGATCGAAGTGCAAGACAACTGGCGTTGGGCACAGAGTTACAACCTCCCTATCGACGAGCTTATGCGCACGATGGAGGACGCTGTGAAGAATGGCTACACTTTCGCTTGGGGTGCAGACGTTTCGGAGGACTACTTCGGCCGTCGTGGCAACAGCATCGCAAAGCTTCCTTCAAAGCTCGGCACAGCACACGATTTGAAAGGTTCTGATGCCGCACGTTGGACAGGCACAGACGGCAAAAAGGCCGTTGAGGTGAAAGATGGCGACGAGCCTACTGTGACCCAAGAGATGCGCCAAAAGGCTTACGACAATTGGGAGACTACGGACGACCACGGTATGCAAATCTATGGTCTTGCCAAAGACCCTTCAGGCAAGGAATACTTCATGGTGAAAAACTCTTGGGGTTTCTACGGCCCTTATAAGGGACATTTCTATGCTTCTAAGGGCTATGTGGCTTACAAAACGATGAACATTCTCATCCACAAGAACGCCATCCCTAAGGACATCCGCAAGAAGTTGGGTATCTAAATCCGCTTGCACACATGACCACCGCTCCGCATGTCAAGGACATGTGGGGCGGTGCTGTCGTTTCTATACTTAAAAAACTGCTATTGTCGGGCTAAAATGAAAAAAAAGTAGTATTTTTGCGTAACGGAGATAGCAATCGTAAACTGTAGCGATATTGCCGTTATCCGCACCTGCATTCGCAACATCTTTTCTTTAGATATGAACAGCAAATTCCTCTCCCTCTTGCTTCTCGGAGGCATCGCCTTGCCGATGAGTGCGCAACGCACTCCCATAGAAGGCTTCTTCTATGGCGACATGAAAGCTCCCACTGGCTGGGAATGGCAAAGTCCGGATTCTTTGGCCTATAACAAGGAACAGCCCCATGCGTGGTTCTTCTCGTTCCAAGACACAGAAAGCGCACGCAAAGTGCTTCCTGAAAATAGTAAATACTATATGTCTTTGGACGGTCAATGGCGCTTTAATTGGGTGGGCAACCCCTCGGAACGCCCTTTGGACTTCATGAACCCTAAGTTCAACGACTCCAGTTGGGACTTCATCAAAGTGCCTGCCAGCTGGCAGGTCATGGGCATTCAGAAAGATGGCTCGCAAAAGTATGGCACGCCTATCTACACGAATCAAAAAGTCATCTTCCAACATAAAGTAGCGGTTGACGACTGGAAAGGAGGTGTGATGCGTACGCCTCCACAACACTGGCCTACATACAAGAACCGCAACGAAGTCGGCTCTTATCGTCGCACATTCACCATTCCTGCCGATTGGAAAGGACGAGAGGTATATATCAACTTCGATGGCGTAGATTCTTTCTTCTACCTCTACATCAATGGCCGCTATGTCGGCTTCTCCAAAAACTCTCGTAACCTCGCTTCGTTCGACATCTCGCCCTATCTCGTAAAAGGTGAGAATGTTGTTGCCGTTGAGGTCTACCGCAACTCGGATGGCTCTTTCTTGGAAAGCCAAGA
>JALFTM010000136.1 GCA_022788345.1 Bacteroidales bacterium | reverse complement strand
TGCTCTATGATATTACCTGTATCGATGTCGTGTTGGAGGAAAAAGGTAGTGACACCAGTTTCTGTGTCACCATTGATGATAGCCCAATTGATTGGAGCTGCTCCACGATATTGTGGCAGAAGTGAAGCGTGCAAATTGAATGTGCCCAAGCGTGGCATACTCCAAATGCTTTCGGGGAGCATACGGAAGGCAACGATGATTTGTAAGTCGGCATTCCAAGAGCGCAAATCGGTATGAAATTGCTCGTCACGCAATTTTTCTGGTGTAAGGATGGGGAGACCTACACTCTCAGCATAAACTTTTACGGCTGTTGGTTGCAGGGTCTCTTGATGTCGTCCTATAGGCTTGTCAGGCCCTGTGACCACACCAACTACATTGTACCCCCCCTCTACTAAACAGCGAAGCGGTTCAACGGCAAATTCGGGCGTACCCATATAAACTATTCGCAGAGATTTCTTATCAATAGTCATGTTGTGTAATGGTAAAGAGTGTTAGACGAGAAGATTATTCCTCAGAAAAGTCTTTTAGCACCTTACGATAGAGAGCATATAGACGCGTCTTAGATGCAAATCCAACAAAGTTGCCCTCAGGGTCTAAGACGGGGAGTGTAGGGAAGGGGCTACTCTCGAAAGTTTGCATCACATTGACCATTTGGTCGTCAGTGTGTAAAATGATTTCGGGGTGCAACATGAGTTGTTCCACTGTGTAGAGGCCATATAGTTCTGTACGATAGATGATGTGGCGGAGCGATTGTAAATTGATGATACCCACCAATAATCCTGCTTTATCAAGCACAGCAAAGTTGTTACCACTATCATTGGAAATTACTTGCACCATTTGCGAAAGTCGCATGCTGGGGACGAGTGTGGGACGATGTTTTTCGATGACAGCATCGAGGCTCATGAGCGTGAGTACAGAACTGTCTTTGTTGTGCGTAAGTAATTGTCCGCTACGGGCTAAACGCATTGCATAGATACTATGAGGCTCAAAGCTATGAATGGTGAGATATGACCCTACAGACACAATCATCAATGAGAGGAAAAGGTCATAGCCACCAGTAAGTTCTGCTATTAAGAAAATGGCTGTTAGAGGAGCATGGAAAACACCGCTCATCATACCAGCCATCCCTAATAGGCAACTATTGGTTACTGGGGCAATAATCCCAAAAGGCTGATAGATATTCCAAACATTGGCGAAGACAAAGCCTGCAATACAACCAAGGAATAGGCTGGGGGCAAATGTACCCCCACATCCGCCACCACCATTGGTTGCAGTCGTGGCAAACACCTTGAAAATCATCACTAAAGTGAGATATACTAAAAGTAAATTATCGTGGCCATAGAAAAGGGAATTGTTCAATACGGATGTAAGGTTTTCTGTGTTATCCGTATTAAGCAAGGTGCTGACCGTACTATAACCTTCTCCATAAAGAGCAGGAAGAAAGAAGATAAGTACAGCCAAGATACTACCACCTAAAGCAACCTTTATATAGAGGTTAGAAATGCGCCCAAAGACTTGTTCAAACGAATTCATTGCTCGGGTAAAGTAAAGAGAGAGCAAACCACAGGTGACACCTAAGAGTAGGATGAGAGGGACGCGTTCTACATCGAAAGGAGCAATTTCTCGATAAGAATAAATGGCTGTTGTACCAGTGAGCGCATAAGTGACACAAGTGGCGGTTAAGCTCGAAACGAGTAGTGGTAGAAGTGAACCCATTGTGAGGTCAATCATAAGCACTTCCAAGGTGAAAACCAAACCAGCTACGGGAGCTTTGTAAATACCTGCTACTGCCCCTGATGCACCACAACCAACGAGAATCATCAATTTTCGGTGGTCGATGAGACGCGAATGGCGAGCGATGGCAGAACCTATGGCAGAACCTGTAAGCACAATGGGAGACTCTGCACCCACCGATCCACCGAAGCCAATGGTGATGCCCGAAGCCACAATGCTCGACCAGCAATTGTGCAAACGAATAAATCCTTGATTGCGAGAGATGGCATAAAGAATTTTTGTAATACCATGCCCGATATTGTCACGAACAATGTATTTAATGAAAAGAGCAGAGAGGAAAATACCGATGAGAGGATACACTAAAAACAGCCACTGCGATTTGGAAGAATCGAAGTGAGCTGTTAATAGATGCGGAATTTCTTCAATAATCCATTTGAGCAGTTGTGCCGCTAATGCAGTGAGAATACCCACAATCAATGCAAGCACAAGAATAAACATGCGCTCAGAAAGATGATTGTGTGCCCAAGAAACAGTTTTGCTGAGTAGCGGTCGGAGCATCATAGAAGAGAAAAAGTGTCGTAGTTGTGGTTATCGAATGATGGTAACTTCGGACGATGCAGAGAGTTTGATAATTCCTGAAGCTGGTGGGTTGTTACGCTCGTCTTGGCGAGAAGTACAAATATAGTCTACTGCCTGCTTTATCTCTTCAGAAATGTCACTGAAACAATGAGGAGCAGGTGCGCCACTAATGTTGGCTGAAGTGCTGACAATGGCACGGCGCATACGGAAACAAAGCTCTTTGCTAAAAGGTTCACGAGTTATACGGATTCCTAAACTTCCATCTTCTGCTAAGAGGTTAGGGGCCAAGTTACGAGCGTTGTCGAAGATGATAGTTAAGGGTTTATCCGCCACTTCCATGAGATCCCATGCCACGTTAGGTACATCAGGAATGTAAAACTCAACCTTGGCTTCCGAATCTACCAAGGTGATGAGTGCTTTGCTATCTTGACGGCACTTGATGTCGTAGACACGTTGCACGGCTTCAGGATTAGTTGCATCACAGCCGATGCCCCATATGGTATCAGTCGGATAGAGAATAACTCCTCCACGATTCATTACTTCTACAGCTTGCCGAATGTCCTCGCGGAAAGCAGGACTTAAACGTTGCGTTTGTTTTGTGATATCTCTCATGAAACAAATCAAACTTGAGAAAACTAAAATTCGCTGGTAAAATGGAAGCGGATATCTTCAAAATCCTGTTGCGCCATACTAAGCACATAACCGCTATCAGCAAGAAAGACATCGCGTCCGTCTTTGTCTTTTGCCATATATTGGTATTTGCGTTTCTTGAAATTCTCCAAAGCGACAGGGTTGTCGCTTTCTATCCAGCAGGCTTTATATAAAGAGATGGGTTCCCAACGACATTTTGCACCATACTCATGTTCCAAGCGATATTGAATAACTTCAAACTGAAGTTGTCCAACAGTGCCAATGATTTTCCGGCCATTGAATTGATTGACAAAGAGCTGTGCAACGCCTTCGTCCATGAGTTGGTCTATACCTTTTTGCAACTGCTTGGTTTTCATAGGGTCGGCATTTTCAATATATTTGAACATTTCGGGTGAGAAACTTGGTAGACCACGGAAATGTAGAAGTTCGCCTTCAGTCAATGTATCACCGATCTTAAATGTGCCGTTATCGGGTAGACCAACAATGTCGCCCGCCCATGCCTCATCTATCGTACTCTTACGTTGAGCCATGAATTGCGTTGGACTGGAGAAACGCAAAGTTTTTCCATTACGAACATGAAAATAAGGGGCATTACGCACAAACTTGCCACTACATATCTTACAGAATGCGATACAAGAGCGATGGTTGGGGTCAATGTTTGCTGTAATCTTAAAAATAAATCCTGTGAACTTGTTTTCCTCTGGTTGAACCATACGCTCCTCGGCTTGTGTGGGACGAGGATTAGGAGCAATTTTCACAAAACAGTCGAGCAATTCTTTTACACCGAAGTTATTCAATGCAGAACCGAAGAACACAGGCGCAATTTCAGCCTCTAAATAAGTGTTGACATCGAATTCTGGATAAACACCATCAATCAGTTCTAAGTCTTCGCGCAGTTTATTGGCATCTTGTGTTCCAACATTAGCCTCTAACTCTTCACTATTGACATCAATGCTTACCTTCTCTGTGACTTTTTGCTTGTCGGGCGAGAATAAATCCAAACTTTGCTCAAAGATGTTGTAAACACCTTTGAAACGTTGTCCTTGATTGATTGGCCAAGAGAGTGGGCGTACGCCTATTTGAAGTTCTTCTTCCAATTCATCTAATAAATCGAAAGGGTCGCGTCCCTCACGGTCCATCTTATTCACGAAGATGATAACAGGTGTCTTACGCATACGACAAACTGTCATCAGCTTGCGCGTTTGTGCCTCTACGCCTTTTGCGCCGTCAACAACGATAATTGCGCTGTCTACGGCTGTTAAGGTGCGGAAAGTATCTTCTGCGAAGTCTTGGTGACCCGGAGTATCAAGAATGTTTACTTTGTAGTCATCATAATCAAACTCCATGACAGAGGTTGT
>JALFTM010000135.1 GCA_022788345.1 Bacteroidales bacterium | reverse complement strand
CCTAACCATTTGATTGCTTCAGGATAGGTAAACTGCTCATGCTCCATCAAGAAATGCACAACATTTCCTCCTTTTCCGCAACTAAAACATTTGCACAACTGCTTCGAGGGTGAGACCACAAAACTTGGTGTCCTTTCATTGTGGAAAGGACATAGGCCTTTGAAATTGACACCCGCTTTACGCAACGTCACAAAATCGCTGACCACATCAACAATATCTGCGGTCATCATAATTCTTTGTATTGTATCTCTATCTATCACAATGCGAAGTTAGCAAAAAGTATGTAGAATTCAGAATAGAAACTGGAGGCGTAGAGGGAAATGGTCGGAATAGCCTCCTTTATAGAATGTACCCAAGTAAGTACGTTTGGGCTTGATTGTACCATCCTTTTTATCCCTTTCCATAAGAAATTCTGGACAAAATATCTGACAATGTTGTGGAGTTGTTCGAAAAAGGGAGGTGTTATTTAGCAGATGTCCACTAACAATGAAGTGGTCAATCTGGCTCCACTCTCCTTTTAACTTATAAGTGCCTCGAACTCCATCACTCTTGTTTAGTCCCTTAGAAAGGATATACAATTCCTTCTCTCCTAAAGTTGTGACCAAGTCTGGAGCTTTCACTCGTAGTTCTTTGCTTAGAGAAACGTCGTTTGGTTCATCATTCAAGTCGCCCATCAAAAGGATATTAGCACATGGATTTTTCTCTAATATAGAATCGCAGTATTCTCTCACAATACGAGCCGCCACACAACGATACTTCTCTGTCAACATCTTCCCACCCGACCTACTCGGAAAGTGGCAAAGGAACACATGTAGCGTATCTCCTGTTGGGACCTGCCCCACAACATAGAGAACATCACGTGTTGCCTTATGTTTAAGCGAAGGAGGTGGTATGCTTAGACTTTCGTGCCGTAGAGGGTGAAAGCGCATAGGATGGTAAATCAGAGCAACATCAATACCACGTGGGTCGCTACTATTTGTCATCAAATACTCATATCCAAATTGTCGCAATCTGGTACGCTTGGTGAGGTCGTAGAGCACACTATCATTTTCCACTTCGCACAAGCCCACAAGGTCAGGTGGAGAAGGATAGCCTGCAGCAGCTATCACAATGGCCATTCGACCCAACTTTTTCCAATAACGCCCTCGTGTCCAACGCAACTTTCCATCGGGCAAGAACTCATAATCATCCTTACCAGCATCGTGTAGCGTATCATAAAGATTTTCCACATTATATTCTAAGACAGTAAAAAGCCTGTCTTGTGCCACCATCATTGAAGGAAGGATAAGTAAAAGCAATAAACATACTAATCGCATACATAATCAATGTTTCATTCATGGTGATAAGGTTCACCTCGAAGAATTGTCATCGCACGATACATTTGCTCTACAAATAAAATACGAATCATTTGGTGCGAGAATGTCATCTGCGAAAGGGAGATTTTTTCCTTCGCATAGTTATAGACACAAGGTGCAAAGCCATAAGGTCCTCCCACAATGAACACTAAACGGCGCGCTCCATTGTGTTGCAGTCGTTCTATGTAATTAGCAAATTGCATAGAGCGAAACTCCTTCCCTCCTTCATCGAGCAACACAACATGATCCGACTCTGAGAGCTGCTTCAATATCATTTCTCCCTCACGCTCTTTTTGTTGTTCTGGCGTCAAAGATTTCGTATTTTTTAGTTCAGGAATTATGACAATCTCGAAAGAAAGATAATGGCGTAAGCGCTCGGTATACTCTTTCACCAAAGCCTCTATATGTTTATCAGTAGTTTTGCCTACCAGTAAAAATGTCGTTTTCATACTCCAAAATTACGCATTTCTACTTATATAGACGATCATCTACCTCTTTTCAATATCGGTCTTCAAACTCTCTTTATCGCTTCATCTCTCTTCCACAACAAGCCATATCCCCAACAACGGTTCAAGTAATTCTATCACAGAACCAAAAGTCAATTCTACAAAGAAGAAATCGAGACAAATGGAGAGTAAACCTTATTGCTTCTACGCTACAAGATAAAATTATGAAGCTTGAAATTTCGGTATTTTCTACAGAAGTATTAACTTTGCAGGCGATTAGGTTCGGTAGCTCAGCTGGATAGAGCAACAGCCTTCTAAGCTGTGGGTCTTGGGTTCGAATCCCAACCGAATCACTAATCAACGGGATGCGCAAGAAGATTTTACTTCTTACGCATCCCGTTTTTTCTGCATGCGCATCCTGTATTCAAAAACTGCGCCACTCTGTTATCACCCACATAACAACCTATCTTTCAAAGAAATA
>JALFTM010000134.1 GCA_022788345.1 Bacteroidales bacterium | reverse complement strand
ATATTTATGTCAAACAGGGCATCACCCGCTTGGACATCGATGGTCAAATGGCACACATCGAGGATGTGCTCAAGGATGAGACGCAACTCGAAGCTGTGCGACAAGGGCGTGCACTCTTGCTCATCGACCGCTTGGAAGTGGCGGACGACAAGCCGTTCCGCGCCCGCCTCTCCGATAGCGTTCAAACCGCCTTTTTCGAGGGCGATGGCGAATGTGCCCTGCGGTTCTATCCTGCACGAATGTTGGAGTATTTCAGCATTCGTTTCGAAGCCGACGGCATCAAGTTTGAAGAACCCAGTGACCAACTTTTTTCTTTCAACTCTCCTCTTGGAGCTTGTCCCGTGTGTGAAGGCTACGGCAAAACGATGGGTATCGCCGAAGACCTCGTTGTGCCCGACCCGACAAAGTCGGTCTACGATGAGGCTGTAGCCATGTGGCGCGGCTTGAAGATGGGACAATGGCGAGAGGAGTTCATCCGCCGTGCCGCCGACCGTGGGTTTCCTATTCATACGCCTTATGCCGACCTCACAGACGAGCAGCGTCGCTGGCTTTGGGAGGGCGACGCCATAGAAAAAGCTTTGCCGGAAGAAGAGCAAGTGAGCATCAACGCTTGTGTCAGAGACATTGAGGCCCACCAATATAAAGTGCAGTTTCGTGTGATGCTCTCGCGCTATAAAGGCAAGACCATCTGTCCTGCCTGTCGGGGGCGTCGCCTGCGGCCGGAAGCGCTCTATGTGCAGGTGGCAGGGCGCACCATTGCCGACATCTGCGAAAGCCCCGTCAGCGACTTGACAGAATGGTTCGACCATCTTGAGCTTTCGGAACACGACACCAAGGTGGCCGCCCGACTGCTCACAGAAATCCGCTCTCGTCTGCGCTTCCTCAACGAAGTGGGGCTGGGGTATCTGACGCTTTCACGCCTATCGTCTACCCTCTCAGGTGGCGAGAGTCAGCGCATCAACTTGGCCACTTCGCTCGGCTCTTCGCTCGTGGGGTCACTCTATATCTTGGACGAACCCTCTATCGGGCTTCACTCGCGCGACACCGACCGTCTCATCGCTGTGCTCAAACAGCTCCGCGACTTAGGCAATACGGTCATCATCGTGGAGCATGACGAGGACATCATCCGCCAAGCCGACTACCTTATCGACATCGGCCCAGAAGCTGGTCGATTGGGAGGTGAAGTCGTTTTTGCAGCCCCTTATGCCGAAGCAATGAAAGGGCGAAAGACAGACGCAAAGAGCCATACGATTAACTATCTCTTGGGGCGTGAAACGATTGAAGTGCCTGCCGTGCGACGGGCATGGAACCGCTCGTTGCGCCTGCGGGGTGTGCATCAGAACAACCTGCGGGGCGTGGATGTCGAGTTCCCATTGAACGTGATGACGGTTGTTACAGGCGTGTCTGGTTCGGGCAAGAGTACGCTCGTGACGGATGTGCTGGCTACGGCTTTGCAGGCGCATCTCGGTGAAGTTGTGACCTCATCGCACAATTATATCGCCTTGGAGGGCGACCTTCAAGCGGTGCAACACCTCGAATATGTAGACCAAAATCCCATCGGCAAGAGCAGTCGCTCCAATCCCGTGACTTATGTGAAGGCCTACGATGAGATACGCAAACTCATGGCCGAACAACCTCTCTCGAAGCAGATGCTTTTCACGCCAGCCCATTTCTCGTTCAATACCGAAGGGGGACGCTGTGAAGAGTGCAAGGGCGAAGGTGTGGTGAAAGTGCCCATGCAGTTCATGGCCGACTTGGAGCTGACTTGCGAGGCCTGCCACGGGCAACGCTTCCGCCGTGATGTCTTGGAAGTGCGCTTCGAGGGCAAAAACATTTTCGATATCCTGAACCTAACGGTGGACCAAGCCATCGATTTCTTCACGGAACATAAGCGCAAGAAAATTGTGCAACGTCTACAACCGCTCCAAGACGTGGGACTGGGCTATATCAAGCTTGGACAAAGCTCTTCGACCCTTTCCGGAGGTGAAAACCAGCGTGTAAAGTTGGCCTTCTTCCTTGGACAAGACTATAATCGCCCCACACTCTTCATCTTTGACGAGCCTACCACGGGCTTGCACTTCCACGACATCAGCAAGCTCCTCCGCTCTTTAAGTGCACTCATCGAGCGTGGCCATACGGTCATCGTCATTGAACACAACATGGATGTTATAAAGATGGCCGACCACATCATCGACCTTGGTCCAGATGGTGGGCGCGCAGGCGGACAAATCGTGGCCACGGGCACACCCGAAGCCATCGTCAAAGCTGGCAAAGGGCACACGGCCAAATTCCTTGCAGAGAAACTCTCACTATGACCCTATCAGAAGCCTATTCGTGGGCGGCTC
>JALFTM010000133.1 GCA_022788345.1 Bacteroidales bacterium | reverse complement strand
TTGGCAGAGCCCAGCACGTCGCTGTTCGAGAAACCGCCACAGAACACGATGAAGTGGATGTCTTCCAAAGTTTCGCGCCCTGAAACGAGGTCGGTCATCGTCACGTCTTTCACATCGAAGCCTGCAAGATAGAGCGAGTATGCCATTTCGCGCTCGCCATTCGTTCCCTTTTCACGAATGATGGCAGCACGGATGCCCGAAGGCTCACGGCGATCGGCACTGATGCCATATTGTGCCAACGTGCCCTTGAAGTCGTCCTTATGCACCAGCGTGATGGGCTGTTGCTTGTAGTTGTTGAAGCGTTCTTCAGCACAGCCGTTGAAACTTTGGTTCTTGTCCAAGAGATAGGAAGTGGTCATCCAAAGGTCACGGAGATGGTCAATGCCGAGCTGGTAGAGTTCGCCATCTTTCGAGAGGAGGATGTGGCGTTCTTCCGTGGGGCGACCGAGTTCTGTGCAGTCGATACCAAAGCTGTCGAGGATGCTCAAGAAACGCTCTTCAGCCGTATCGGCAACTTGCACTACGATGGCTGGATTTTCCGCAAAGAGCGTATGGGCGAGGTCGTAGCCCTCAAAAGCATCGAGGTTAAGCTTCAAACCGCCCTCCGTATTGGCAAAGCACATTTCCAAAAGGGTGGTGATCAAACCGCCTGCGGAAACATCGTGACCTGCCAGCACCAAGCCCTCTTTGATAAGGTCTTGCACGGCGTCGAAAGCCTTTGCAAAACGCACAGCATCCTTGACCGTAGGCACGTCAGAGCCTACTGCACCCAGACTTTGCGCAAAGGCAGAACCGCCAAGACGCAAGCTGTCGGCAGAGAAGTCGATGTGGAAAAGTTTAGACTCTGCCACTTGTTGCAACACCTGGGGTACTACGCCACGCACGTTGCTCACCTCGCCTCCAGCACTTACGATGACTGTTCCGGGAGAGATTACTCGCTCGCCATCGGGATACTGCTGGGTCATTGACAAGGAGTCCTTGCCCGTAGGCACGTTAATGCCGAGCGTGCAACAGAAGTCGCTCAAAGCCTTCACTGCATCATACAAGCGGGCATCTTCGCCCTCTTGCGAGCGACACGGCCACATCCAGTTGGCAGACAGCGATACGGTGCGTAAACCATCGGTAAGCGGTGCCCAAACGATATTGGTCAGAGCCTCTGCCACGGCGAGTACACTGCCCGCTTGTGGCGAAGCCAAGGCGGCTTGCGGAGCGTGGCCAATAGAAGTGGCAATACCCGCACGCCCGCGATAGTCGAGGGCCACTACGCCAACGTCGCTCAATGGGAGTTGCAACTCGCCTTGGCATTGCTGGCGCGCAATCTTGCCCGTCACAGAACGGTCCACCTTGTTGGTGAGCCAGTCCTTGCAAGCCACAGCTTCCATCTGCAACACTTCTTCGAGATAGTCCTGCCAGCGCTGAGGCTCGTAGCTCACGCCAGCGTAATGGCGCACCTTGCGGTTGTCGCGCATGATGGTCTTTGGCGAATGTCCAAACATCTGCGCCACGCTCAAGTCGAAGGGACGTATGCCGTCGGCTTGCTCAAAGGCAAAGCGGGCATCGCCTGTGGTTTCGCCCACAACGTAGAGTGGCGCACGCTCACGCTCTGCAATTTTGCGCACGTTCTCAATGTATTCTTCCTCGATGAGGAGGCCCATGCGCTCTTGGCTCTCATTGGCAATGATTTCCTTGGCACTTAAAGTTTGGTCGCCTATAGGAAGATTTGCCATGTCGATACGTCCGCCACATTCTTCGACCAATTCAGAAAGGCAATTAACGTGTCCAGCCGAGCCGTGGTCGTGGATAGACACCACGGGATTGTGTTCCTCTTCGCCCAAAGCACGGACAAGGTTGGCTGCACGCTTTTGCATTTCGGGATTGGCACGCTGAACGGCATTCAGCTCAATGCCTGAAGAATAGCGACCAGTGTTTACCGAACTTACAGAACCGCCTCCAAGTCCAATTCTATAGTTGTCTCCACCCACAACAACGACCTTGTTTCCCTTTTCGGGCGTTCCTTTGAGCGCATCACGCTTAGGTCCGTAGCCCACACCGCCTGCGAGCATAATCACCTTGTCGTAGCCGTAGCGTTCAGCCCCCTCGGTGTGTTCAAAAGTCAGCACCGAACCGCAGATGAGAGGCTGTCCGAACTTATTGCCAAAGTCGCTCGCACCGTTAGAAGCCTTGATGAGGATCTGTTCAGGCGTTTGGTAAAGCCAAGGGCGGGCAGGCATTTGTTCCTCCCATGGGCGACCGCCTTCGAGACGAGGGTAGGAAGTCATATAAACAGCCGTGCCAGCGATTGGCCAAGAGCCTGTACCTCCACCCATACGGTCGCGAATTTCACCGCCCGTGCCTGTCGCAGCTCCGTTGAAAGGCTCTACTGTTGTTGGGAAGTTATGCGTTTCGGCTTTGATAGATATGACGCTCTCAATGTTGCGAATAACGAAAAAATCGCTGGTTGCGTGTGTCGCTGGGGCGAACTGCTCTACCTCCGGTCCGCAGGCAAAGGCGACATTGTCCTTATAGGCAGAAAGAATACGATTAGGGTGTTCGTTCGTCGTCTTCTTGATCATCGCAAAAAGAGAGGAGGGCATCTCTTCTCCGTCAATAATGAACGTGCCACCGAATATCTTGTGGCGACAATGCTCCGAGTTGATTTGGGCGAAGCCGAAAAGCTCCGAGTCGGTCAGCTGGCGTCCCAGTTCCTTTTCCACCCCTCGCAGATAGGCGATTTCCTCAACAGAAAGAGCCAAGCCCTCTTGTTCGTTGTACGACTCGATGTCGTCGATAAACTGGATGGGCGCTGGTGCAATGTCGATGCGGAAAATGTCTTGGTCAAGACCGTTGTAAAGGCGTTGCAACATCGGGTCGTGTGCCGTCTCCTCGCCTTTGGCGGGGAAGAACTCTTCAATACGAGAAATGCCGTAGAGATTCATGTTTTGTGTGATCTCTACGGCATTTGTGCTCCAAGGGGTTGTCATTTCACGGCGAGGGCCTACGAACCAGCCAGACACTGCTGTGCCTGCAAGCTGGGTTGCACCTCCGAAGAGCCAGCACAAGGCCTTGCTCTCTTCTGGTGTGAAGGAATGGTTTACTTCTGTCGCAAGGACACTCCCTGATGGGGTTTGAAAAAAGGAAATCATAGATGGAATAAACGATTTGCAGTGAGTAGAATCTGTTTGCAAAGGTACATATTTATAATGAAAACAGGTGACTATTTTTAGCAAAACTATAAGGTCTTATTCGATGAGGCGTTGTCGACGCTTGAGGAGGTGCAATAGGCGTATGCGGCGAGCGAGTGCTAAGGCCATGAAACTGATGCGCACACCATCGATCTCCGACAACTGTTTGGCGCAAGCATAGAGCGTGGCGCCCGTGGTGAAGACATCATCGACGAGAAGTAGGTGTTTCCCTTTTAGTTGTTCAGGAGCAAGGATGTCGAATACCTCCATGACGTTCATCTGGCGTTCTATGTCTGAAAGTCGGGTTTGCGACTGGGCGTTTGCTTTGCGCAGGATGCAATTGCTCCATATCGGCAAACCTGCGACTTTAGCAATGCCTTCGGCGAGTTTCTCGCTTTGATTGTAGCCTCGCCAGTGTTGCCGCTCTTCGGAGAGAGGGATAGGGATGATGGCATCGATGCCTTCAAAGAAATCGTCCACCACATCGTGTGCCATTACACTGCCGAGGAATACCGCCAAATCGGGGCGGTCGTAGTATTTGAAAGCAAGGATGGGACGTCGCAAAGGGTTCTTGTGCAGATAGCGCATATAGGCTGTGGCACGAACGATAGGGAGGCGTCTCCAAAAAATGCGCTCCAATACGTTGCCTTTCGCTCCTCTGAGGTTGGTTAAAGGGAGGTTGAGAAAACAGCCTGAGCAGATGCAAGGCTCGCCCTCTTGCAGACGCTCCCCACAAACGCAACAACAGCGTGGGAAAAGCAGGCGGTAGGCCAATTGTAGAGGGCGTAGAAATTGCATGGTCGGAAGGCGGAGAGGTGGTTACTCGTTGATGGCTCCACAATGGGGGCATAGTCCAAGTTTTGGAAGCGATGTGCCACAATGGCCACAGCGCAAGTGTGGGCGGCGATAGTGCTTGTAGCGTTGCCAAGCAAAGGCCCAGTAGGCGAGCAGTAGGGGGTAGCCGATATAGAAACGCATCGACAGCGTGAAAGTGACATAGAGGATGGCGCAAATGCCCATCAATGCGCCCAAGTAGGTGGCGCGATGGCGCATCTCTGGCCGATGGTAGAACTCCTCCAAGGTGGCCACGCCCAAAATGAGTACGCCCCAAAACGAGAGGAGAAACAAGCGGAGCACCACGGGAAGCTGTGGCGCAAAGGGGTTGAGTGTGGGGTGAAAATAGAACTCTACCCATGTGTGTGGCACAGCCCCTTGCATCATGCCGTAAAGGGCGGCAGAGAACGACACCATCAGGCAAAGTGCCGTTGGATAGAACGAGTCGATGTCGTTGAAGTGCACCATCTGAAACCGCCGTTTGCGGTAAACCTTGCTGAGGATAACCCCACCGCCGATGATGCAGAGAGTAAGAATGAATAAGACGCTGTTCTGACTGAAATTGTAGATGAACTTGGAAATGGAGTTGTCGGGCACACTCTTGTGCAAGAGCGTGCTTTCCAAAACCCAACCCATTTGCGCTTCCTCTGTGGCCACTTTGAGCCATATCGAATCCTCTGCAACGGCTTTGGAAATGCGGATGTCGGCGATCACCAAGTGCATCCCTTTCTCCACAAAGTTACTGTCTTGCACCACGGAAAGGCTGTTCAGGATGCTTTCCGAAGTGGCGCTGTCTGTGGGCATGATGGGGCGGATGTAGAAAGTGTCTACAGCCACGAAGTTATAATCTTTCCAATAATGGTGCGCATTATAGAAAGCAATCGAGTCTACCTTGCCGTTGTGCTCTCCGACGTCTTGCATGCCATCGGAAGGCCTTGCGTAGTAGCAACCCGTGCAGAGCAGGGGGAGAAGTAGGAGCAGTAATAGTTGTCTCATCACACAATCAAAACACAGGTCAATTGTTTTCGGGTAGCACGTTCATCTCGCAGTTTTTGCAGTCGAAGTGCAAGGGGAAAGTGTCGCCATTCGGCAGTCGCAGTCGGAGCGGTTCTTGCCAAGGCGCTTTCCGCTTGTGGTAGGTGGGGCAGTAGCCCAAGGCGTAGCGGATGCAGTGTCGGCAGGTCATGAGTTTGGCGTTGCGTTCGTGCTGCACCTCAAAAGCGGGCATCACGTTGCTGGCACCATGGTCGAGATAGTAGGCTTTGGCCAAGGAGTTGGCCACATTTTCGGAGTAGTCGAACGTTTGTCCTGCGAAGTCGACTTTGTCCGAAGTTGCAGGGCGTAGGTCGCGCAAATGGTTTTGCAACTTCTTCGTCAGCAGTGCCTCGCAGGCCGTTCTGCGCCATTCGCCCAAGAGCGAAGAGGGAATGAAACGTTCGCCTTGGGTGTGCACCGTCACATCTGTCACAACGAAAGGCGTGTCGCCTGTCTTGGAGAGTTGGCGCACGATGTTCTCGTGTTGTGGCGAGCGGGCTTCGGTTTTCTCGGCCTCGAATGCCTGTGTGATGCTCATGCCTCCCTCCTCTGTGAGGGTCAGTGTGAAGCCCGATGTTGTCTCGTTGAGCGTGGCCGTTACGGCCACTTTCCGAATGGCTGTCGGACGTTTCAGAATGCGGTCGAACTCGATGTCGTAGTTGCGGAAAAGCTCTGTGCCACGTTGCAAAGGAGGCATCGAAAGCGGAAAGACCTCTCCTTCAACCACTTTATTGACCCGAAAACCAACGAGCGTGCCATCTGCTTGCTTGAAACAAAGGCCATCGCCAGCAGAGAGCGTCAGTCCTTCGTCCAGTTCTGTGGTAAAGGATTGTCGCATCACCCGATGCACTCGCCCGATGGGTGCACCAATGGCCTTTGGCGTGTCGAACGAAAAAATGTCGGCCTTGCGACCATGTAAGAAAAAGTCGGTGAAGCCACGGTTGAAACTCTTGGCAACCTGTGGCTCAAAGAGTATTTGGCTTTGTCCGTAGGATAGGCGTTTGAGATCGGGGCGGCGTGCCAATACGGCATCTATTTTTTTGCGGTAGAAAGCGGTGATGTTCTTTACATAAGCCACATCTTTCAATCGCCCTTCTATCTTGAACGAAGAGATGCCTGCATCGATCATCTCCTCAATGTTGGCCGAGCGGTTCATGTCTTTCATCGAGAGCAGGTGTTTGTTCTTGACCTGCACCTCGCCCCGTGCATCCACGAGGTCGAAAGCCATTCGGCAAAACTGGGCACATTCGCCCCGATTGGCCGAGCGGTGACAGATGTGTTCCGAAACGAAACATTTACCGCTGTAACTGACGCACAAGGCTCCGTGAATAAAGCCTTCCAAAGGAACAGACACCCTTTGACGAATGGCTTTGATTTCCTCTATGGACAACTCGCGGGCCAACACAATCTGCGAAAAGCCTTGTCGTTCCAAGCGTGCCGCTTTTTCTGGCGTGCGGGTGTCCACTTGCGTGGAGGCATGCAAGGCGATGGGCGGGAGGTGCATCTTCATAAAGGCCATGTCCTGCACAATGAGGGCGTCCACCCCAGCTTCATACAATTGCCACACCATTTGTTCCACTTCCTTCAACTCATGTTCATAGATGATGGTGTTGACCGTCACGTACACCCGCGCGCCGAAAATATGGGCATAGTCGCAAAGTTGTTGAATGTCGTTGAGACTGTTGCCAGCTGCCGCACGCGCACCATGTGTTGGGCCACCTATATAGATGGCATCTGCGCCATGGCGAATGGCTTCGATGCCACACTCTAAATTCTTGGCTGGACAGAGGAGTTCTATGGGATGTGTCATACGACAAAGATACGCATAAAATCTGAAACGCACCCATGGCCATGGGAGGCAGATGTATGCGGTGTAGGAATGCCTGAATGTCTCCGCTCTTCTTGGGCGGGGACACAACGGTTTTCACGATGCGTAGGGCGACAAAACGGGAGGCGCATGCAGGAAAAACGGGAAGCGCATGAAGAAATTTCTTCTTGCGCTTCCCGTTTTGTCGCCCATCTGGAGGATGGGGGTTCTGTGACAACTGGCGTGGGTGTAACCCCTGCCCATTCATGCTATTTGTGGAACGTTCGCACCAAGTGTTGGCTAAAACTTCCAGCGCAATTGCGCGCTGATGTCGTGTTGCCACGCAGAAGCTATCGTTTGTAGCCCACTGCCGATGGTCGATTGGTCAAAGAGCTTCAAACAGGCATAGCGAGCGGAGAGAAACAGGCCTTGGCACAGCTCCCATTGTCCCTGCACCACCCAGCGAGTGCCTTGATGGTTGTAGACGGGGAAAGTCATTGTGCCCAAGAGTTGCGGTTCGTAGGCGTAGAGACGTGTGGTGTGGTGTTTCGAGGAGAAATAGGCGATGTAGCCAGTCCATTGCCAGCGTGGCGAAGGATGATGACTGACTCGCAAACTGGCCATATAGCCCCATTGTGCAGGTTGCGTTTGCGCATGGTAGAGCGTGGCACGGAGCGTTGGAACGAGGGAGAATTTGCTGGTTGTGAGAAAGTATTGCGCAGAGATGCGATGTGTTGTGCGAAATTCCATTTGCAATCTCTCCGTGAGTGTTTCCTCTTTGGTTTTTATCTTGTAGCTAAGGAGATAGTAGCTGTTGCGGCGATTTTTCCAGCGCAGTTCGGCAAAGGTTTCTAAGGCCTTGCTTTGGGGCAGGGCGCGGTAGCGGGCTTCGGGATGGTAAGCCCCATCAATATAGGCTGTTAGTGTGGCGCGTGGCCACGGTGTGATGGCCACGCCCAAAAGGAGACCATGTTCGTTGGCCACCTGATTGTTGTTCATGGGTGCATGGCCAAAGGGGGCAACGAAGCGGGGCGAAACACTGCGGTGTTGAAGAAAGAAATGGAAAGCATCGGTGGCGGGGGAAGCGACATAGCGCAGAGCCTGTGAGAAGGCGCAATGTCCCCCTGCATCCATCGCCACTTCGCCCTGCCATGCCCAATGTCGCCCTATTTTTGCACTGCCATCCAAGGCCATGCCACCAGCCGTTTGTCCGCGCAGAGAATAGCGGTTGTAGTCCCGAAGTGCTGGGGCGACATGGTGCGAGTAATGGGCATAATAACCCGTTAGGCCTGCCTGCCACCGAGGGGCATTGTGCGATAACTTTCCTCCCGCAACCCATACGTTGGCCGTACGGCGGTGCGAAAGCTCTGTGATGTTGCGGTGCAAACCAGTGGTATAGAACGTTAGCAGAGAGTCGCCTTTGGTATGTGCGTCGATGTCGCGCCACGAAGCAAAGGCCAAGAGTGAGAACCGTTGTACAAACTGTTTCCAAGGCAGTTGGAGCTGAAAGGCCAGCCCCCGATAGTAGTCCGCCTCGCCACTCGACCGATAAGGGCGCAATATCTTTGCAGAGGACGATTGTAGCATTCTTTGGTGTTTCGTGCCAAAGGCCGTTGTGCCTAAGATCAAACCTTGTCCACTCTGTAAGCGGTAGTCGCCTATGAGCCACTGATGCCCGCGTGATGTGCGGTAGGCGAAATGAAGCGAAAAGAAATCGTAGGGCAGATTGGTGCGTTGCCCCAAAGGCGTAATCACTTGCGTGGCAAAAGGTTCGTAAGGGTCTTTTTCTAAGGTTATTCCATAGTTGAGGCGGTCGGGCCAACTGTGTTGAAACTTCAGATGGTGTCGCCACCCATTGCCAAGATAGCGGTGTTCCGGGGCTGTTGTTTCGCTTTCGCCAGCCCGCCGATAGAGCGGAATGTCCACTTTGGTCTCCAAAGTGTTGTTGCCTTTCCAAAGCATTTCTCGCCACGAGGGTGGAGCTTTCGGCAAAGGGGGGCAGGTGAGGAAAAGAGGGAGGAAGCGTCGGGCATCATAGCCGATGCGCCAAACAAATAGCAGTTCGGAAAGATCGGTGAAGCCTTTGTGCTTTGTGCGGTAGGAGAGGAGGCTGTCTACGGTCGCCTCATCCATGAAAGGCAGGAGCAGAAGTTCGTCACGGCTGACCGTATTAAGATTAAAAGGCGAGCGATGGATTTCTTCCCACTCGCCGAGCAAAGCTTCTGTGGCTTTCATGTCGTTGTCTGCATGTCTGCTGACGTAAGCTTCTACAAAGTCGGCCCATCCGTTTTGTGCCCATAGCGTAGGTGCACAAAGGCTTAATAATATAATAAGGAGTAAGCGTCGCATGGTCAATGAATGAGGATTGTTTTACAAAATGTCAATGACTTCATTTTGAGGCGACGACCTCTGTCGCAAAGATAATGGATTTCGGAGAATATAAAGGCTTTAGGCAGAAACAATCAAGGGCGGAAACGTAAGAAAAGAATGCTTTGCAAAGATGCTTGGCGGTTTGTAGGAAAAAATAAGAGATGATTTCTCTAAAAATAAAAGCTTTAGGGGATGTGGATTATGGAACAAAATTGTATCTTTGCAACGATATATCATTTTTATTCACCTCATTAAGTCTCCATGCTTATGAAAAGAATTTACTCTCTCTTAGCGCTGTTTATTCTTGTATTGACAGCGAGTGCACAAACCGTTGTGAAGTTGGACTTCCAAAACAATGTTTTTGGCAATACGGCAACAGAACAAGTTGATCCGTTGGTAAAAGAGTTTAGTGGCGTGACAATGACCGCTACTAAAGGCAAAGGCACAACAGCTCCTTATTTGGGAACGGCTGAGTATCGTTTCTACAAAAACTCAACATTGACATTCTCTGTGAATGGTACAATTACCAGTGTGAAATTTGCCACTGTAACAGATGCAAAATACAACAACGTGGCAGGTGTTACACAGAATGGCACGCCCTTAGGTAGTGACACTTGGACAGGCTCTGCCGAGAACAGTGTGGAATTTGTTGCTACTGCATCTCAAGTGCGTCTTCTTTCTGTAGAAATTACTTACACTGCCAGTGCTTCGAACGTAGCGGCTCCAACTTTCTCTCTTGAGGAGAAGACTTACACCACTGCCCAATCGTTGGCACTGACTGCTACTGCAGGCGACAACATCTTCTACACCCTTAATGGTGAAGTGCCTACCACTTCTTCTACGCCTTACACTGGCGAAATTTCTCTCTCTGAGGATGGCGTTTACACCGTAAAGGCCATTGCAGTGAATGCCGCTGGCGAAAAGAGTAACGTTGCTTCAGCAACCTACACCATCGACCTCCCCGGCGTGAAGGACGCACTCCTCGACTGCAAGTTCCAAACAGCTGGCAACTTGGAAGGCTTTACAGTAAACACACTCTCCCAAGACAGCGTGTTCGATGTATGGACAGCACAAAGCTATGGCTTGAGAGCAACTGCTTATGCCAATAAGAAGAATTATGCTGCTGCGTCTTGGATCATCAGTCCTAAGTTGGACTTCACTGGTAAGGCGAACATCAATTTGAGCTTCGACGAGTATGCGAAATTCTTCCTCCATGCAGACTCTATCGCTACTGAAACAGAATTGTTCATCCGTGCCGATGGTGGAGAGTGGGAAAAGCTCACTATCCCAACACGCACCAGCAATAATGGTGTTTTCGCACCTACGGGCAACATCAGCCTTGAGGCTTACAAAGGCAAGAGCAACGTAGAGCTCGGTTTCTTCTATAAGAGCACAGCTGCCAAGGCTGGCACTTGGGAAATCAAGAACCTCTTGGTGGTAGCAGACACAGATAATGCTACTGGCGTGACAGCTGTTGAAACTAAGACACCTGCGCAGGAAGTGATTTATGACCTTAGCGGTCGTCGTGTGCAAAAGGCTACTCGTGGTCTCTACATCATCAATGGTAAGAAGACTTTCGTGAAGTAATTTCTCGACCATTATGAGTCAACGAAAGAGGTGTCATCGCTGTGGCATCTCTTTCGTTTCTTTTTATTAGAACTTATGCAGAAAGCTCTCTACATCGCCCGCACTCTGTTGCAGAAAGGGCCGCAAACTTTGCAAGAAATCTGTGACGGCTGGGCCGAATACGATGCGCGTGGCAAGTCCATGGCAACGAGTACTTTTTATGACAATCGCCGTGTGTTGGCGGAGCGTTTCGGCTTGCTTTTGGAGCAGGATGCCGAGAAGCGTTATGTCGTGACCCAGTCGTCCAAGATGGAACGCCCGTTGTTGTTGCGCATGGTGGAGGGCACGACAACTACTCCACTCCCTACGGCCGAGGTGTGGCAGCCGCTTTTGGAGGAAGCACACAAAAACTGTCAGATGGTGCGCATGAGCTATGCTTCTCTGCGCCGACCCGCTTACGAAACCACACTCTCGCCTTACGCCCTGCACACCACGGCACAAGGACGGCATTATGTCTTGGGCATGAGTAGCGTCCACAAAGAAATTCGTACCTTTGCATTGGAACGCATTGTCGCTTTGCAACTCCTGCCACAGCATTTCACGCCGCCCTTGCGTACCGACTTTTTCGCCCGAAGTGTCGGGGCGATGAGTGGTGATGTGCAAGACGTGGCTACGGTGCGCCTACGGGCACATGGCTACTTGGTGGCCTATCTGCGTGCCGTGCCCTTACATGCCTCTCAACAAGAGGTCTCGACTGGTGTGTTTGAGTGGCAGGTGGTGCACGATGCCGAACTCTTGCGCCTGCTCCTCTCTTTTGGCTCTTTTGCCACGGTGCTTGCTCCCGATAGTCTGCGCAGGGAGTTGCGACAAACCCTACAAGAAATGCTGGGAAAATATGAGACAGAATAAGCCTTTCTGCCCTTTTTCCATCTCACTATACGCCCTTTCATTCATTATATGCTACACCAATACCTCCAAACCAATCTCCGCCCTCTGCAAATGAAGCTCTTGGAGATGCTCCAAGCGATAGATGTTATTTGTAGACGCCACGGCATCGATTATTGGCTCGATGGCGGCAGTGTTCTTGGGGCGGTGCGCCATGGTGGCTTCATTCCTTGGGACGACGACATCGACCTTGCTATGCGTTTGGACGACCTTCCACGCTTCATGGAGGTGGCTCGGAAGGAGCTGCCCCCACATCTCTATCTCGTAGAGGCCAAGGCCGATGGCATGCCAGCCCCTAAGATCAAAGATCGCAACTCCTTTGTTGTTGAGCGAGGCGACTATATGGACACGAACGAAGACCATGGTCTCTTTATCGACATCTTCCCCATGGCGGCGCACCCGAACATCTCGCCACGCTGGATCAAGCGCATCGCACGGATGCACTGCAAGAGCACATACATCCTGCGTGGTCGGCATCCCTACTCGTGGCACAGCGCTTTGCAATGGGTCTATTTCTCCGTGATGCGCCCCCTTACGGGAGTGGCTTGGTGGATAGCAGGCAAAATCTTTGGTACAGGGCAACGCTTTGCCAACCTCCCAGCGTCTAATATCTATGGTACGACACACCGCACCGAAGATATATTTCCGCTCAAAGAGATAGCCTTTGAAGGGTTGCAGTTCTTAGGGCCAGCCAACCCCGATGCCTATCTCCGCAATCTTTATGGCGACTACATGCGCATCCCTCCGCCTGAAAAGCGAAAGTCGCACGCATTATTTTACACCGTTCACCTTACAGACAAATGATACAGCACTTAAAAAAATGGTTGCGCCAAGATGCGCATGTCCGCCTCGAAGGCTTGGACATCTTCAAATATATCGGGCCGGGACTTTTGGTCACAGTGGGCTTTATTGATCCCGGCAACTGGGCCAGCAACTTTGCCGCAGGCTCGGAGTATGGCTATACCCTGTTGTGGGTTGTGACCTTGAGCACCATTATGCTCATCGCCTTGCAACACAATGTGGCACACCTCGGCATCGTCACAGGTCTCTGTTTGAGCGAAGCCACGCAGAAATATGTCCGTCCCATCATTGGTCGCCCCATCATCGTCAGTGCCATCTTGGCCAGCATCTCCACCTCTTTGGCCGAAATACTTGGAGCAGCCATCGCCCTGCAAATGCTTTTCGGCATCCCCATCGTTTGGGGATCTGTTCTGACCACCATTGCCGTGTGCATCCTCCTCTTCACCAATTCCTATCGTAAGATAGAGCGTGCCATCATCACCTTTGTGTCAATGATAGGCCTCTCGTTCATTTACGAACTCTTCCTTGTCAAAATCGACTGGCCTGCTGCCACACAAGGATGGGTCGTGCCCAGTGTGCCAGAGGGGAGCTTGCTGATCATTATGAGCGTCTTGGGCGCGGTGGTTATGCCCCACAATCTCTTCCTCCACAGCGAGGTGGTGCAGAGCCGAAAGATCAACGAAAAAGGCGAGAATGCCATTGAGCAGACACTGAAGTATGAATTTATCGACACCCTCTTCTCCATGCTCGTTGGCTGGGCCATCAACAGCGCCATGATCCTCTTGGCCGCTGCCACCTTCTTTGCCAACGACACCCGTGTCGAAGAATTGCAACAAGCGCAAGCCCTCCTCACCCCCCTGTTGGGCAACAACGCTGGCAATATCTTTGCCATCGCCCTCCTCCTCGCAGGCGTTTCCAGCACCATCACCAGTGGCATGGCAGCAGGCAGTATCTTTGCAGGCCTCTTTGGAGAGAGCTACGACTCGCACGACCGCCACTCCATTCTCGGCGTCCTCCTGTCTTTGGGCATCGCCCTGCTGGCCATTCTCTTCATCGGCAACCCTTTCAAGGGGTTGATCTACTCGCAGATGTTGCTCAGCCTGCAACTCCCTTTCACTGTCTTCTTGCAAGTCTATCTCACCTCCTCCAAGCGGGTCATGGGCAAGTATGCAAATCGTCCTCTGAACGCAGCTTTTCTCTACTCCTTGGCTGTCATCGTGAGCCTTTTGAACATTTGGTTGTTCATCGATAGTTTGTAGGAACTACGGCATATGGAACAAGTGCGATTTCATTCATCGATAAAATGTTTCAATTCGTCGATTTTCTAAAATAAAAAGCAGTTGTGCGTTTGGCTTTTCGCAAACTAAGCCTAACTTTGCAATGTGTTTTTCATAGTATTAGATTTAAGGTTAATAGTTTTGGGTTGCAGCGGCAACCCTTTTTTATGCCCCATCGTCTCGCCACAGGCGGTTGTGAGCCGTCAAGCCTTGTGGGCGTTGCCCTCACTTACGCGCCAGCGCAACAGGGTGTAGGTTCGGTTTCGCTGTTTCCTCCGCACACCATCATCCCTCCGCCATGCGTAGGGAATACAAGTGGCGCAAGAAGAAATTTCTTCCTGCGCTTGGAAAAATTTCTTCTTGCGCTTGGCGGAAATCCAAATTGCGCTTCTCGTGACGAAGAAGATTGCCCACGGAAAACTCAATGGATAATTCAAGAAGCAGACACCATGCTTTTATAGGATTTTTAATAGTGTTGTTTCTTTTGATTTTCAGTGCGAAACGCATCATCATGCCAAAGAAAAACCTAAAATAACCCAACATTTAGCAGTTTTATTGTAGAAAAAGCGCATCAAGTATTGTACATATAAAAATAATCGCTAATTTTGCAAAGTGGTCATAACAGACTTATATGCAAAGTGTTGTATAGTGACTATTTTTTGATATTCTATAA
>JALFTM010000132.1 GCA_022788345.1 Bacteroidales bacterium | reverse complement strand
CTTTGGAAAATCATGCCCATCTCGCGACGTAGCAAAGCACGCTCTCGCTTACTCATTGCCACGAAGCTACGTCCATCATAGAGGACATCTCCTTGTGTGGGCGTAAATAGGCCTACCACACATTTCATCAACACCGTTTTTCCTGCACCGCTTTGGCCTATGATAAGATTTGTTTGGCCATCTTCAAAAGTGGTGTTGATACCTTTGAGCACTTGCTTCTCACCAAAAGACTTATATACATTATCTAATTGTATCATGTTGTCAAACGATTTAGGAAAGAAGACGAGTAAGGAATAAATCTGAGAAAAGAATGAGCATTGAACTGGACACTACCGCATTGGTGCTTGCTTTGCCTACTTCGACAGACCCTCCTTCAACGGAGTAGCCAAAGAAAGAAGACACGCTTGCAATGATAAATGCAAAGAATAATGATTTGATAATGCCCATCCAAAAGAACCATTGTGTGAAGTCGTGTTGCAAACCGCTGGTAAGGTCACTTGGCGTGATGATACCACCTAAATAGGCTGTGGCATAAGCTCCACAGATGCCACTCACAGTGCTAAAAGTTACCAGAATAGGCATCATTGTGATGAGGCCTAATATCTTTGGTAAGATTAAGAAGTTGGCTGGGTTAACGCCCATGATTTCTAAAGCGTCAATTTGTTGGGAAGTGCGCATCGTTCCTATCTCAGAGGCTATGTTTGAGCCTACTTTCCCAGATAGAATTAAGCACATGATGCTGGAAGAAAACTCCAAAAGCATGATCTCACGGGTGGTATAGCCCGATACCCAAGAAGGCATCCAAGGGCTCTGCACATTCAGCTTGATCTGAATACAAATAACAGCACCTATGAAAAAAGAAATAAGCAAGACAATACCAATCGAATCTACACCGAGCTGTGCCATTTCTTTGGTATATTGTTTGAAAAACATACGCATCCTTTCAGGACGTCCAAAAGTGCGTCCCATAAGAAAGAGATACTTCCCAAAAGAGTTCAAAAACTTTAGTACAAACATAGCACAAAGTTACAACTTCAAGCTCAACAAACCAAACTTTTACATCTACAATGCTTAAACTATTGAGCCATATAAATTGAACGAAATGACTCTCAGAGAAAAGCTTTAAGTGCATCTTTCTTTTCAGAAAAATGCACTTAAGACTCTTTTATATATTATCTGCCAAACGTGCGCCCAGCACTACGACTTGTGCTTTGTTGCGCAGGAGCAGATTGCGACCTATTAACGGAAGGAGCTTGTTGCTGATAAGTTGTTCCTGTTGTACTTCTTCCGTATGTGCGTCCTGTCATTGGTGATGGATGTGCCGTATTTTGTTGTGGTGCTCGTTGCTGTGGTTGTGATGTGTTCCCGTTGCTATCGTAGTAACGCCCTGCTGTTGAATTGGTGTTAGTTCTGCCTCTTCCTACGTTATATCCTTGGGAGTTTTGATTGTAACGACCATTGTTGTAGCCACGGCGATCATTATCTCGTCCCCAAGCTTGAGGATAAGACGAGTGGTTACTGCCACGATATCGCTCTCTCATACCATAATCTCTGTTAAAGACCATACCTCGATAAGGGCTTGGCGCTGTATTGATCCGTCCTTGCCAAGTGCGTCCTTGGTAGCTACTGTAGAAGTTGGGGCGAGAGAAATAGTAGAAACCGGTATGATAAAAGTTTACTACGGGAAAGAACCATGAGGATTGACGCCATACAATAGGGCGTAAGAAGTAATCTATGGCCATAAATTGACGATACTGCCAATCTGTCAAGACATATTGCAAATCCATATTGCGATAGTTCCAATAACTACCATTTATGTCGCGCCAAGAATTAACACTAAGGAAGTAGTCTAAGTTGATTTGATAGACATATTCATATTGTTCTAATGACAAATCCAACTCATAAGCCATCTTGTCTGTAAGATAGTAAGCTTGCTGACGAGCATCGTCATAGTTGATGGCATTCGCAGAAAGGGGGAGTATCGCCACGAATAGTCCAATTAAAGTCCGTTTCATAATGCTATTCTTTAGTAGGTGAATAACTTCTACTCTTCTTCAAAAGAGATATGTATCTTCTTTCAAATGAGCAGATAGTTTCAACTATTGTTGTTTCTATATGTCGCAAATATAGTTTTTATAATAAACATGAGAAAGACGAAAGAGGTTTTTCTTTGTGTTTATAACTTTATTCTATTTTTCAAACTCCTAATTTAACATTCGAAAAAGAAAGACCTCAAGCTTACATACCTAAAGGAACTGTAAGCTTGAGGTTTGTTTTTATTGTCGATTGTTGATGAGGTTATTCGTCTACGACAACCACTTTGGTCTTGACTTCAGCACCGCTGGCAATGGCCGCTTGGCGGAAGATTTCATCTTTTCGATCTATTGTTGCTTTACGGAACTTTCCAGAAGTGCGATTAAGTTTTTGGCCATTCTTGTTCAAGGCCTTGTTGTCAGTAATCCAATCTTCAGCTCGGATATTTTGTGCTTGAGAAGTTGTGCCATCAACACCATCATAGATGTAATGGATACGACGCATTTCAACTGTAAACGCTCCATCTTCTATTTGGAAAATGAGCTGGTAGAAGAAACGAGTGCCGTGGCTTACCATCGCTGTACGTTTGAAATATAAAAATTCCTCCATACTGGCCACGATTATCCCTTCGTCTACATTATTATCCGTAATGCGAGACTGATTGAGGTGTTGTGCTCCTCCAACAATTTCAGTTTTTGTGTATTCCAATAGAGAATTAAAAATCTCTGTACGGCTTTTACCGGGAACGTTATAAGTCTTTGAAAACTGAACATAACCATTTTCCGTAGGAACAGCTCCAGCTAAATATTTCTTCGCAGTTTGAGCAGGAGCACCAAGTGTTGCTACGAAGAGAAAGAGAAAAAGAAGATACTTCATAATTTGATGATGAGGTGAGTAAAAGTGTATTTTGGGTCTATTTGCCTATTGTCCGTATGTTGATGTACTCTTGCACTTGATCCTTATAGCTGTTAGAGATGGGTAGCTGCTTGTCCCCAAAAAGAATTTGTCCACGCTCCAGTACTTTTACTTTCTCCATATTGACGATGAATGAGCGATGGATGCGCATAAAGCGAGGAGAGGGGAGAGAAGCCTCTAATAAGTGCATAGAAGTAAGCGAGAGAATGGGCTTTCGCTCCAGTTCTGTATAAATTTTTACGTAATCTTTCAAACCCTCGAAATAGAGAATTTCAGAAAAGTCTATACGTATCAGCTTGTAATCACTCTTTACAAATATACTGTCATTAAGTGTTTCAGATGCTGTGCTTTGTTGCAAGTCTTGTCGCACTTTCTTCATCCGCTCTTCAAACCAAGCTAAGGCTTTTTGTGCGGCTTCTAAAAAGTCCGAATAACTTATTGGCTTCAATAGATAATCAATGGCATTGACTTTATAACCATCGATTGCATATTGTGAGAAGGCTGTAGTAAAAATAATTTTGGTCTCAGCACTTACCAATCGAGAAAACTCCAATCCATTGAGTTCGGGCATTTGTATGTCGAGGAACAACAAGTCGATAGCCTCTTCTTTTAAGGCGCTAAGTGCTTCCACTGCACTTGAATAAGTTCCGATTAAGTCCAAGAAAGGCGTCTTTTCTACATAGCTGCGAATTAGCCCAAGTGCTAAAGGCTCATCGTCAATAATGGCGCACGTTAAAGTCATATCTATACCATATTTTATTTGCCGTTGCAAGTTAGTAAAAAAAGTCAAGACTATAGTTCTTTTGACTCAAAAAATGCCTTAAAGAGAGAAAGGATAAAGGATTGGCCCGATAGAGGAATATCTCCTTCCACTTATGCCATTACCGTATAATATAATCCTCTCTGCTCTAAATTATAGACCAGAGAGGATTGTCGCATTCTTAGAAAATTGTATCTCTATGAGAACAATTTGAGGTAAACTATTTGCTTAGTTGAAAAGGCTACTCTTTATCTGTATTTTCCTTTTCAAATTCAGCAATTAGTTTTTGCTGTAAATCGGCTGGAACAAGTTCGTAGCTGGCAAATTTGCGGATGAAAGAGGCACGGCCTGCAGTGAGCGAACTCAAAGCTGTAGAATAGGAGGCGAGCTCTTTCAAAGGTACTTTTCCTTGCAACTTTTCATAGCCATTTTCGCTGTCCATACCAATGATGAGACCACGGCGACCCTGCAAATCGCTCATGACATCGCCCATGCAATCGGCAGGAGTAAAGACTTCTAAGTCATAGATGGGTTCAAGAATTTTGGGGGCAGCTTCTTTGAATGCCTGACTGAAAGCTTGACGGGCAGCGAGCATAAAAGAAAGCTCATTAGAATCTACTGGGTGCATCTTACCATCATAGACCACTACGCGCACATCGCGAGCATAAGAACCTGTTAGAGGTCCTTGCTCCATGCGTGACATAATTCCTTTCAAGATTGCAGGCATAAAGCGGGTGTCAATTGCACCGCCAACAACGGAATTTATGAATACAAGTTTGCCACCCCAATCAAGGTCTATTTCCTCGCGTCCTTTCACATTGATGCGTATCTCCTGACTGCCGAAATTGTAAGTCGTTGGATCGGGCATGCCGTCGCTATAAGGCTCTACAATCAGATGTACTTCACCAAATTGCCCAGCGCCACCACTTTGTTTCTTATGGCGGTAGTCAGCGCGAGCGGCCTTTGTGATAGTTTCACGATATGGGATGCGTTGTTCGGAGAAAACAACGGGAATTTTATCTAAATGCTCCAAACGCCATTGTAGTGTGCGGAGATGGAATTCACCTTGTCCATGCACCAATGTCTGTCGCAACTCTTTGCTTTGTTCAACAACCCAAGTTGGATCTTCTTGACGCATGCGTGTCAAAGCCGCCATCAGTTTTTCTGTATTGGCCTCTTCTTTGGCTTTGATAGCGCGGGTGTATTTGGAGTTGGGGTAAGCTATAAAGTTAAATTTGTTCTCTGTGCCTTTTGCGTTAAGTGTGTTGCCCGTACGCACATCTTTGAGTTTTACAGTACAGCCAATATCACCAGCGGAAAGGCTCTCCACAGGGGTACGATTGGCACCAGAGCTGACAAAGAGCTGTGCAATGCGTTCTTTAGAGCCACGATCGGCATTCGTCAGTTCATCGCCAACCTTGAGCACTCCGCTCATCACTTTGAAATACTGAACTTCTCCAATATGAGGCTCTACCCCCGTTTTATAAAAATAGATAGATGTAGGAGCAAGGGTATCCAAAGGCACTTCTTCGCCACGTGTATTATGAACAGCAGGCATTTCATTAACAAAAGGCACAACATTGCCCAAGAAGTCCATCAAGCGTCCTACTCCCATATTCTTATAAGCACAGACACAGAAAACAGGGAAAATGCTACGTGTAGCCATTCCTTTACGGATGCCTTCACGCATTTCATCTTCATTCAGTTGCTCTGTTTCGAAGAATTTCTCCATGAGCAACTCGTCATTTTCTGCAGCTGCTTCTACCAAGGCTTTATGGAGAGCTTGTGCTTTTTCAAGTTCTTCCGCAGGAATTTCCTCTACTTGTGCCTCACCACCATCAACTCCCCAAGTCAACTTTTTCATGAGGATTACATCGATGACGCTATTGAAAGATGGGCCTGTAGCGATGGGATATTGTACAACTACGGTGCGGCTACCATAGTTCATTTGCAACTGTTCAACGACAGCATCAAAGTCGCATTTCTCATCATCAAGCTGATTCACAAGGAAGATAACAGGCTTTTTGAGCTTCTCTGTATATCGAAAATGGTTTTGCGTTCCCACTTCTGGCCCAACACCTCCTTTTATCAAAAGAATGGCAGTATCTGTGACATGTAAGGCTGTGAGAGCTGCACCCACAAAATCGTCTGTGCCTGGACAATCGATGAAGTTGAGTTTCTTTTCTCCTCTCTCCACATGAAAAACAGTTGAGAATACGGAATAACCATAATCCTGCTCTACTGGGAAGTAGTCAGAAACTGTATTTTGTTGTGTAATGCGTCCACGGCGCTGTGTTTGACCACCCTCAAAAAGGAGAGCTTCTGTAAGGGTGGTCTTACCTGAGCCATCGTTACCTAAAAGCGCAATGTTTTTGATCGCTTGTGAAGAATATACTTTCATGATTCAAAGAGATGTTATTGGTTTGTGATGTTGTGCTTCCTTTTGGAATGCGAGTGCAATTTAAGTATAAAAAAAATAGCAACCAAATTTTTTGCGCTTTTTTGTAATATAGAGTGAGCAATTTCTTTCAAAAAGGATACGCATGTTCTTGTCTAATTTTCTCTTTGTCTTGTCTTACAGCGTTTTATGTAAATGTTCTCGTAGACTGATTTTAGTAGCATAAAGATTTCTGCTAAGTACAATTCCAAAGCAATTGTGTTATCCAGTAGTATTTACTACCTTTGTGGCATATAACAAGGAATATATCTAAGAAAGAGGCTTATGAGCGATTGCATTATGACTCTACCTTTACGAGTAGAACCTTTTACAGAAGACTTTATGGGAACGCTTTCATGGGGCGTCTTGGGCAATTTGTTATTACGTATCTCAGAAAAGCATGCTACGGCCAATGAATATGGCTATGAAGCTCTTATTCAGAAAAATAAAGCTTGGGTACTTTCTCGTTTGAGCATTGTCATGAGTGAACTACCTAAGACCTATGATGAGTTTACGCTTTCAACATGGGTCACCAATTCGTTCAGACAATTTACTACACGTAATTATACAATGCGTAAAGCTTCGGGCGAAGTGTTGGGCTATGCTACAAGTGTTTGGGCAATGATTGATACACAAACAAGAGCACCTTATAATATCGACCAATTTGATGTCAAGGGAACTTTTGCAGAGCGTATTGTTGCAGACGATGTACCCATTGCTCCTCCTGAGCGTATTCGCTTAAGAGCGATAGAACCTGTAGCTTCCTATACAACAGGAGTCTCTGATATTGATATAAATGGTCATGTTAATTCCATCCGTTATTTACAACTTTTGCTCAATCTCTTTCCCATAGAGAAATATCGACAAGAGCGACTTGTACGCATAGATATTATGTACGCCAAAGAAGCCTATTGTGGCGATGAACTTCGTCTCTTTCTCGAACATCAAGAGGGAGGTAAATATGCCACCCAAATAGTAAATGTTACCAATGAAGTCGTTGTGAAAGCGTTGTTCTATTTTGAATAGAAACACTTGCCACAATCTATGTCTCTGAAGAGAGAACTCTATATTTGCATTTATGAATTGTCGCTGAACCACGAGCAACGAGGTGGTATTTCAAAGTACACTCGTCTCTAAAAATGAATTTATGTTGAAACGCCTCTCCCTTTTTATTTGCATTTTCTTTACTTTTGGATTGCGTTTACTTGCACAAAACGGCTATGTCGAGTATATTGAAAAATATAAAACGATGGCCGTTGAGCAGATGCACCGCCATGGTGTGCCTGCTTCCATTACAATGGCACAAGCTTTATTGGAAAGTGGGGCAGGACGAAGCACTTTAGCAGTGAAAGCCAACAACCACTTCGGCATCAAAGTGGGCACTGGATGGACTGGCCCTTATATGCTGAAAGACGATGACGAGCGGAATGAACGTTTTCGAAAGTACAATGATGTGGCACATTCTTATGAGGATCACTCCCTCTTTTTGAAACGTCCCCGCTATGCCTCTTTGTTTAATCTTCATCGCACAGACTATAAAGGATGGGCCAAGGGGCTAAAGGCTGCAGGTTATGCAACAAATCCTGCTTATGCCACTCGCTTGATCGACCTCATAGAACGTTTCGATTTGGCGCGATTGGATTACATGACACCGGGCGAGTCGCCTCGTTTGGTCGCTGATGTTTCGGGGCTTGCTCCCACAGCTGTTATTGGTCGATCCGAAATGAGTGTGCATCGTTGCAATGATAACTACTATGTGATTGCCTCTGATGGAGACACTTATGCCTCGATCAGTAAAGCCATGGATGTTAGCGAACGCAAACTGCGCAGGTATAACGAAGTGAGCAAACACCACCAATTGATGCCGGGAGATGTTGTCTTTCTTGAGAAGAAAAGCAAGAAAGTGGCTAAGTCTTTGAAGGGCACTTTTCATATCGTTCGGGCTGGCGAATCGCTTCATTCTATTGCTCAAACTTATGGCGTGCGTATGAAAACATTGTATAAGCTCAATCATCTTCCTAAAGACTATCTTCCCAGCATCGGAGCGAGTTTGAAGTTGCGATAAGTCGATGTTTACCTAATGGCGCAATCTCATTTTACGGGAGGCGCATAAAGAAAAAAGAGTAAGCGCATGAAGAAAATTCTTCATGCGCTTACTCTTTGAGCGCAAACAAAGATGAGTAACAAAGGTCAACACCTCAGTTGCAGGTTTCTTGTATGCGCATTAAATGGTCAAAGGTCAATAACGTCTAAAGTGGAGCTCTTTATTATTTAACCTTAGGATTAAAGAAGCTTTGTTGAGTGTTACGATGTCAAAAACAGGGCTTTCGGAGATGATTCCATAAAAGGCTAAATTAGCCAAATCGCTGTCTGTAAGAAGCGAGTCGGTGGCAAAGGCACTTCGATAGAGTTTTGAAAGGATGAGTTGATTGTTTTTTATGCTGAAGGTGCTGGAGAAGACACCTGTAGCCAGACTCAATTGTGACAACTCCAACTGGAAAGCCAATCTTGTATTGTCTTCTTTGGCATTATATATGGTAGTTTTCTCATTGTCATTGGTGACAATTTGTGTGAGTTGCCAAAAGCCATCAATTGGCCCATTGTCTGTGACGCGGTCGCAACTCCAAAAGGTTGCTATAGCAAAGACAGTGATAAAGATGCGGTGCAAAAAGTGCATAGTGTGTGTTAGAATAAGATTCCAGTTTTACTAATCGTTAGACAAACCCCAAAACTCCGTCCGTGTTGATTGCCTCCATCATGTCCGATGCCTAAAGTGGCATTCCAACCATGGAGGGGAGATGTTGGATTGCTAATGCCATAGTTCAGCTCTGCAAACAGGCTGTTCTTGTGTTGAGGTTCAGGATAAGCCATTTCATGCGTGCCCCAGTTCTTTGTATGGGAGAATAGGAGGCGATATGAGAGTGCGTTTGTTGGCTGTCCCGATATGCCCACGTGATGTCCTCGAAAGCGATTGTCAAAGGTTAAGCTTCCATTATTTTTATAGAGCGGACTATAATAAAGAGGGTTGCCTATGGCCTGTCCCCAATGTTGCCAGCCGAGGTAAAGACCATGGTTGTAGTAGTTGTCTCCACCGCTAATTTGATAGGGGAGAGTGGAAGTCCTGTTGTGGAGTATTGCGCCTGTTTGGTCGCGGGTACTGATAAACTCGTAGACGAGGGCATTGAACACTTTATTCTTGGGAGGTGTTATTTCTAATCCCATCAAACCATCTTTCCAAGCATATTGGAAGAACAGCTGGGAGTGATCTTCAAAGAAGTGATCAAAGTAAGCACGCACTTTCCAATCCTTTTGCTGATAGCTCAAACTGAATATCCAGCTCCCCAGCATATTCCCACCAACGTTGTCGTATGGGCCGTCGGTAGGGTCACTGCCACCGCCATAAATGGCTTTTAAGGCAGTGCCAATCCCCGTTGGCATTTTAAGTTGTGTGTTAGACTTATTGTAATGAATTGTGCCCCCAAAGACAGAAGCCATCTCTAAGCCCCCTTCAAAAACAAGTGGGAAGCGTTGCTCATTTCCTAATCGTAAATAGCCTGCCTTGGCATGATAGAGTGCGCCTGTAGTATGGCGACCTTCTACATTCTGAACATATTGCTTTTGGAATGTAGCATCCGTGAAGAAACCATACGAGAAGTGCCCCTTAAACTTTATCCAATCATTGTTCTTGAAGAGTCGGATGTAGTTGGGGGTTTCAATGCGCAATTGGGGAATTGGGCGAGCATTAGTGCCAAAAGTTTGACTTCCCGATGAAAGTAATGGGTGTTTGAGCTCGGCAGGTCGCTCTTTGCTCCCGATTGTTAAGCGAACATTTTTGTAAGCGAGGGTGGCATAAAGTTGCTGCAACACAAATTTGCTCGTAAAGCCTTTGGCTAAGGCAAAATCGACGCTATATCCAACGTGCCAGTTGTGGGTTATGTCTTGCTCATTCTCATGTGCTAATGCAAGTCGCAAATATCCATCGTCTCCGCTGACGCTTGATAGACCATGTCGATTAGCATTGAGCCACAACGGAGTCTGATGGGAGGAGAGTGTAGCACGAAGTTCTGCCTTGTAGTTGGCAGATTGTAATGAGCGTTTCAAAGCTGATTGCGCTTGCAAATGCCCTCTTATAAAAGGACAAAGTGCAAGCGCAATAAGAAGATTGGTTAGTTTCATAGATAGATGTTAGCGGGCAAAGGCGCTATTTAGCAAAGCTAACGGATCGTGTTTCTCGGATAACAGTAATCTTGACTTGCCCGGGATAAGTAATTTCGTCTTGAATGCGTTTGGCGATGTTATTGCTCAAACTTTCAATTTGCTTGTCGTCAATTTTGTCAGCGCCAACAATAACGCGTAATTCTCGGCCTGCTTGGATGGCATATGTCTTAGTTACCTCTGGGTAGCTGGCAGCAATGCTCTCCAAATCGTTGAGGCGCTTGATATAGGCCTCTACAATCTCACGACGTGCGCCAGGACGTGCACCACTAATAGCATCGCAAACTTGAACGATTGGCGCAATGAGAGAAGTCATCTCCATTTCATCGTGGTGTGCCCCTATGGCGTTTACGACATCAGGCTTTTCTTTGAACTTCTCAGCAATCTTTGCACCGTAAAGGGCGTGTGGAAGTTCTGTTTCTTCATCAGGTACTTTACCGATGTCGTGTAGAAGGCCTGCGCGTTTGGCTTTCTTGGGATTGAGTCCTAACTCTGCAGCCATGATGGCACAGAGGTTGGCTGTTTCGCGCGAGTGTTGCAAAAGGTTTTGTCCATAGGAGGAGCGGTATTTCATTTTGCCGACAATGCGGATAAGCTCTGGGTGCAGGCCATGGATGCCGAGGTCAATGGCTGTGCGCTTTCCTGTTTCAATGATTTCTTCATCGACTTGCTTCTTTACTTTTGCTACAACTTCTTCGATGCGAGCAGGATGGATACGACCATCGGTGATAAGCTGGTGCAACGCTAAGCGACAAACTTCTCGACGCACGGGGTCAAAGGCTGAGATAACGATGGCTTCAGGGGTGTCATCAACTACAATTTCAACGCCCGTGGCAGCTTCAATGGCACGGATGTTACGACCTTCACGTCCAATGATGCGTCCTTTGACTTCATCGTTGTCGATGTGGAAAACAGTAACACTATTCTCTATCGCAGTTTCTGTAGCTACACGTTGAATACTCTGGATGACAATTTTCTTGGCCTCGCGGTTGGCGGTCATCTTAGCGTCATCAATAACTTCGTTGATGTACGATTGGGCATTGGTGCGTGCTTCAGCTTTGAGCGATTCGATAAGTTCTTTCTTTGCCTCTTCAGCGGAGAGACTGCTTATTTCTTCCAGCTTCTTTATTTGCAGTTGTTGACTACGCTCAATTTCCTCTTCGCGTTGTGTCAAAGCATGCTTCTTTTGGTCTAGTTGCTTCTCCGTGGCATCTAACTCCGATTTGCGACGATTGATTTCTTCCTGCTTTTGGTTGATAGAAAGCTCACGCTGTTTGATTTTGTTCTCGGCTTGGGCAATTTTTTGATTGCGCTGTTGCGCCTCGCTCTCAAGTTGCGACTTTTCGTTAAGATAGCGTTCTTTGGCTTCGAGTATCTTTTGAGTTTTGATGACTTCTGCTTGCTGTTGTGCCTCGTCAAGCATCAGCGTGTATTTTCGATTAAGAAGATAGCGGAAGATGCCATATCCTAAACCGCAACCTACGATTAAAGCGACAAGGAGAAGGGATAGTGTTGTTATGTTCATTATGAATGATTGCTATGTGATGTTTATGATAAAATCGTTGTAGTTCAACGGGATATGTCAGGAGGCCTAAACGATGTCTTTGGGCGGATTGTTCAAGGTGGCTTCAATCTCTTCTGTCAGTGCAGCGATACTTTCGCAGAAAGGGGTGGTATTGTTTCTTTCTTCCAGTTCTAAGGCACTTACGGCAAATTGCAAAATGGCGCTGGAAAAATAGCGTTCTGCATTTTGGTTAGGATAGGCCATTTCATATTTGGCCAAGACATTGTTGATATTCTCCGCTGCACGGCGAAAAATAGCCTCTTTCTGAAGGGGAACAATGATGTGATGGATTTGCTTGCCTATCAGGAGTTTGATGGAAATTTTCTCGTCTTGTGACATGGCTTATTGCTTAAATGTTCAACAAAGCGATACACTTATCGACCTCTCGGATGAGTTTGTTTACTCTGTTGCGAGTGTCCTTGACATCTGTGTCTGTCACTTCGAGAATCTTGGCCATTTTGAGTTTGCTCAAATCCTCGCGCAATTGAGCCGACTCTTTTTGGGTATCTGCCAGTTGCTGTTGCAACTGTACTTTTTCTGTTTGTAGGGTATGACAAAGGACCTCCAATTCTTTGTAGCGTTGGAGCAGGAGGCGCACTTGTGTCTCTAAGCGATGGAGCAGAGTGGCTTCGTCTTTTGTCATAACTTAAGAAATGCTTATCTTGAACGTTGTATGTAGAGGGAGTTTGTTCTGCCCTCTAAGTGAAAAGTATATTACCCAGCTTATTTTTCCTCGGTGTCTTGAGGCTTCGGCTCTTTCTTGGCCAAGAGTACAACGTTGTAGACATATTCAGTCATCCAATCCGAGCTGTAATTCAAAGACTTTGCACCTTGTCGAATGCTGTGAACGGCACGTGCCACGCTGGGGTCGTTCCAGTTGTCCTTGGTCATTAAGTCGTTGATTTGCTTGGCTGTAAGGTTGCGTAGCGTTCCTTTGAGGAAAGAGGGCAGACGGAATTTCCATTTCATCAAGTTACCCATTACCATCATAAGCTCTTGGGAGAAGCCTTGGAATTGGAAAAGATATTTTTGCATCGCCTGCGGATTTTTGCAGTTGTTGCGTACGCTTTGATCAATCTCTTTGAAGAAATTGTCGCTCAATCCATAGATCTCTTGGAGCATTTTTTTGCATTGTTTCTTCTCTCCAAGTCCCAGCTTATTGTTGATGGTTGGGACACGCAACGTTGTCTTAAAAATGCGGAGGTCGGGAAATTGAGCGATGTTGCTGATGCCAAGATTGGAGGCCATAAGTGCTTGATAATAAACACGGATAAGGGTCATGAAATCTTCCATGCCACCCGTGCGCCAACCTTTTTCGGCTTCAGATGCTTTGCCTTTGAATATTTTGTTAAGGATGTTCATTGGTTATACTATATATGTACTGCAAAAATACACTTTTCTAATGAAATAACCATCTTCATTCCTCTATAAGTTCTAATGAAGTGGCTTTATTTATTGTCTGTCAATGTGTTATGCTTTTGTTGTGTGATTGGCGCTTGACTACTTGCTCTGATGATGGAGACGAGAGAGGAGAAAAGGCAAAATCTTAAAAAGCGATGCTGTCTTTTAGGTTTTAGAACAACTTTATTTGGACGAAGAAGTTTTAGATGTTATCTTTGCAAAAAGCAAAGGAGGGAGAAGTTGAAAAGCGGTTCAATTTCTCCTTCTTTTTATCTATAAAGGGGAGATGAAGAGGCGTGACATAGGAATTTTTCTTGCGCTTCGTCAAGTTTCAAGTGGCGTAGGAAGACAAAATAGCAAGGCGGAGAGGTATTCAGTGAAAGGTGCTCGTGTTAAATTAACTCTCTAAATGTTATTTTTCAAGCTGTGCGATTGTGTCTTCGAGAAGAGAGATAAAGGAAAACAAAGGACGTTAAAAGCGCGAGTTGTAAACTTAGCTTGACAATGAGCACGATAGCTTGTGAAAACATAGCAAAAAATGCAGTATAAATGCGGTGGTTACGAGATAAAATACTACCTTTGCATAGGGTATAAAACCCTTTGTAAATCAAAGTATCTGTTGAATTTTTGAGGAGATAAGATGAAGAAGAAAAAAGTGCTTCCTGATTTGATTTTTGAGGCCAGTTGGGAAGTTTGTAACAAAGTGGGGGGTATTTATACCGTGCTATCTACACGTGCAAAGACGCTCTGCGATGCTTATAAACAAGCAGGTGCAGGACGTCTTGTCTTTTTAGGACCAGATATATGGGGTGAAAATCCTTCACCTTATTTTGTGGAGGATACTGCACTTTTACCTGAATGGAAGACGCAAGCAGCAGAAAATGGTCTGAAAGTGCGTATCGGACGTTGGAATGTGCCGGGAGAGCCTATTGCAGTACTGATCGATTTTACAAAATATTATGAGAAAAAGAATGCCATTTATGAACAAGCTTGGCAACTTTTTGGTGTAGATTCGCTTCACGCTTATGGCGACTATGATGAGGCTTCCATGTTCTCTTTTGCGGCAGGACGATTTGCCGAAATCATTAGTGCTGCGTTCTACGATAGAAAGAGTCATATCGTTTATCAAGCTCATGAATGGATGTCGGGCTTAGGCATGCTTTTCTTGAAGCATCATTTGCCTTGGGTGAAAACGATTTTTACAACACATGCCACTTCTATTGGTCGCTCCATTACCACCAATAACAAAAATCTCTATGAGTATTTTTCTGGTTATAATGGTGATCAAATGGCACGTGAGCTCAACATGGAAGCAAAGCATAGCATAGAGAAGCAAAGTGCGTTGTATTGCGATTGTTTTACCACAGTGAGCCGATTTACCGACAAGGAATGTGCGCAACTCTTGGACAAGCCTGCCGATGTTGTTTTGCCTAATGGCTTTGAAGCAGGTTTTGTACCCAAAGGTGCTGGTCTTACAAGAATGGTAAAGGAATCGCGTGCAAAATTGTTGCGTGTTGCTTCTGCATTGACAGGTGTTGCTTTGGACGACACCACATTCATCCTTTCAACAAGCGGTCGCAACGATTTCCGTTGTAAAGGCTTTGATGTCTATATGCAGGCTATAGCCCAACTGAAAACGCTTGTTGCAGAGCAACCAAAGACTTTGGGTAAGCACAAACATGTATTAGCACTTATCGAAGTCCCTTGCTGGGTTTCTGGTCCACGCACCGATTTGCAAGCACGCCTTGCGAGTGATCAAGAAGCGACAACAGCTTTGCCTCATCCTTTCTTGACACACGATTTGCACAATTTCTCGGACGATCGTATTGTACGCATGATGCAGGAGCTGGCATTGACCAATGAGGACAATTCACCAGTGAAAGTATTGCTCATTCCTTCCTACTTAGAGGGAAAAGATGGCATCTTCGATACGCCCTACTATAATTTGCTCGCAGGCAACGACCTGTGTGTCTACCCTTCCTACTACGAACCTTGGGGCTACACTCCCTTAGAGAGCTGTGCATTCTCCATTCCTACGGTGACAACTAACCTTTCAGGGTTTGGGCAGTGGGTCAACGAAGTTGTTGGACACACAGGTACTATTGAAGATGGAGTGGCTGTATTGCATCGCGATGATAGCAACTATCATGCGCTTGCAACGGAGATAACAGAAACCATCGCCCATCTTTTGCAGTTGCCAAAAACGAAATTAACGCCCATTCGTCGTGCCGCAAAGACATTGGCTGCACAAGCAGAATGGAAAAACTTTATCACGTACTATTACGAGGCCTATGCATATGCCTCTAAGTAGACGTGAAGACAACTTAGATAATCACATACAATTTTATATAGATAGTTATGAAAGTAAAAGTAAGCAATGCAAATCAGCCTAATTGGCATACCATCACGGTAAAAGCCGATATCCCTGAAGCGTTGCAACCTCTTAACGAGATGGCGCATAACCTTTGGTGGACTTGGAACCAAGAAGGGCAAGACGTATTTGCCGCAGTAGATCGCCAAGGCTTTAAGGATGTTAATCGCAACCCTGTAGAGTTGCTTGCCACCATGGATTACGACAAACTCAATGCCTTGAGTAAGGACAAAGAGTTTATGAAGCAAATGACTGCAACCTATAAGACTTTCCGTGCTTATATGGATGAGAAACCCAATACGGAGCGTGCCTCTGTAGCCTACTTCTGCATGGAATATGGCTTGAGCCATATCTTGAAGATTTATTCAGGCGGTTTGGGTGTTCTTGCAGGCGATTATTTGAAAGAAGCCAGTGACAGCAATGTGGACCTCTGTGCTGTAGGATTTCTCTATCGCTATGGCTATTTTTCACAATCATTGTCACTTGATGGCCAGCAAATAGCCAATTATAATGCCACCGAGTTTGATCATATTCCTGTTGTGCGTGTCAAGGACGAACAGGGCAACCATTTGACAATTCGTGTGCCATTCCCAGGTCGTGATGTCTATGCTGCTGTTTGGCAGGTGAACGTTGGCCGTATTAAGCTTTTCCTCCTCGACACAGACGTGGACTTGAATGCCGATTACGATCGTTCCATCACCCACTCGCTTTATGGTGGTGACTGGGAAAATCGTATCAAACAAGAATTTTTGTTGGGTATTGGTGGCATGTTGGCATTGGAGGCCATGGGTATCAAGAAAGATATTTACCACTGCAACGAGGGACATGCTGCGCTTTGTAATGTGCAACGCTTGGTCGATTACGTCAACACTGGCTTGAACTTTGATGAAGCGCTTGAACTTGTGCGCGCCTCTTCGCTCTACACTGTTCACACTCCCGTTCCTGCAGGGCACGATTATTTCGAAGAAAGTCTCTTTGGTCGTTATCTCGGAGGCTACGCTGAGAAACTTGGCATCAGCTGGGAAGAGTTTATGGGCTTGGGACGCACAAACCCTGACAACCATGAGGAAAAGTTCTGCATGAGCACCTTCCTTTGTAAGACTTGCCAAGAGGTCAATGGTGTGAGCTGGTTGCATGGAAAGGTCAGTCAGCAGATGTTCAATGACATTTGGCAAGGCTATTTTCCTGAAGAAAACCATGTTGGCTATGTGACCAATGGTGTGCATCTTCCTACATGGAGTGCCAAAGAATGGAAGGCTGTGTTTGAAAAGAACTTTGGAAAAGACTTCTTGAACAAGCAAGCTACGGAAGAAGCTTGGCAGAAAATTTATGATGTTGCGGATGAAGATGTTTGGGCAACTCGTGTGCACTTAAAGAACAAGCTTGTCAAGTATATTCGTGGTCGCTTCAAAGATAACTGGCTCAAGAACCAAGGCGATCCCAGCCGTGTAATGTCGCTCCTTGACAAGATCAATCCAAACGCTTTATTGATAGGTTTTGCACGTCGCTTTGCCACCTATAAGCGCGCTCATCTCCTCTTCACAGACCTTGAGCGCTTGGCAAAAATTGTGAATGACCCTGAGCGTCCAGTCCAATTCCTCTTTGCCGGTAAGGCTCACCCCGCAGACGGCGCAGGCCAAGGATTGATTAAGTACATCTACGAGATCTCACAACGCCCTGAGTTCATCGGGAAAATTATCTTCTTGGAAGACTACGATATGCAGTTGGCACGTCGTCTTATCAGTGGCGTGGACATTTGGATGAACACTCCAACTCGTCCTTTGGAAGCCAGTGGAACATCTGGTGAAAAAGCTTTGATGAATGGTGTTGTAAACCTTTCTGTGCTCGATGGTTGGTGGTACGAAGGCTATCGTGAGGGAGCTGGCTGGGCTTTGACTGATAAGCGCACCTATGACAACCAAGAGTACCAAGATCGTCTTGATGCCAGCACGATATATCAACTTTTGGAAACCGAAATTATCCCGCTCTATTTCGATCGCCAAGGTAAGGAATATAGTGAGGGATGGATTCAGACCGTCAAGAATTCTATGGCTCGCATTGCTCCTCATTACACAATGCGCCGTCAGTTGGACGACTATTACGAGAAGTTCTATAATCCTCAATCTGCTCGCTATAAGTACATTTCAGCCAATAATAACAAAGTGGCTAAGGGCATTGCTGCTTGGAAAGCCAATGTCGCTGAAAAATGGGACAGCATCCGTGTTGTATCTTCAGAACGTATGCCTGATCCTTCAGGTATCGTCACAAGCGGTGAGAAACTCATGGTGACGCATGTGATAGATGAAGCTGGATTGGACGATGCCATTGGTATCGAACTTGTGATGGTTGAGAATATCAATGGCAAGGATGTGATTCAAAAGGTCATTCCTATGGAGTTGATTAAGCGTGAGGGCACACTCTATACCTTCCAACTTACAACAGCGATAGAAGTGGCTGGCACTATAAAAGTGGCCTATCGCATGTTCCCTAAACATCAAGACTTGCCTTCACGACAAGACTTCTGTTACGTTCGTTGGTTCTATTAACTCTTTTGCTTCATAGGCAAATAATGTTCAAAGGCTCTCGCACGTTGGTGCGAGGGTCTTTGAATTTTGGGAGACTGCCGTAAGGAGCATATGCATAGAAAATAGTACTTTTGTTGGGAGGAAAAGGGGAAAAGTTTGCGTTCTTAATTGAAAGAACACTTATCCCTTGTGTTTTCATGACTTTCCCCTCTCACATCTCTCTAACCGTTTGATAAAAATATGACAATAAAGATACCTGTGGATCGGCTAAGCCCGATGCAAGAAGAGATGATTACCACTGTGCGAAGTGGGAGCAATGTGATGTTGCTCTCTCCTACGGGGAGTGGAAAAACGCTCGCCTATATGATACCGTTGTGTGAGCGTTTACGGGCGGATAATCGGCCACAGATTGCTGTGGTTGTACCTTCGCGCGAACTCGCTCTGCAAAGCGAAGCTGTTTTTCGTTCATTGAATTTGTCTCACAAAGCTTTGCCACTCTATGGAGGACGGCCTACAATGGATGAACACCGCCGATTGCGCGCCATAGAACCCGCTGTTCTTTTTGCAACTCCGGGGCGTTTATTGGATCATATCCAAAAAGAGAATTTCAGCGTAGAGGGCATAGACACACTTGTGTTGGACGAGTTTGATAAATGTCTGGAGTTGGGATTTCAAGAGCAAATGGAGAGCATCGTTCAAGCACTTCCGAAAGTGCGACAAATTGTTCTGACATCTGCTACTTTTGCAGAAGATTTGCCTGATTTCATAGAAGAGCGCACGCATGGAAAGCTTGAGATTATTAGCTATTTGGAGGAAAAATCGCCTATGGCTGACCGCTTGGAACTCTATGCCGTTAAAGCGCCACAGAAAGACAAACTGGAGACACTGGCTCATTTGCTTTCCACTTTAGGGGCAAAGTCGAGCATGGTGTTTGTTGGGCATCGCGAGAGTGCAGACCGTATTGGTAAGTATTTGGTTGGTGAAGGCTTTAGTGCAGAGGTTTACCATGGAGGAATGGAGCAAGACCATCGTGAGCATGCCCTCTTTAAGTTTCGAGCGAAGTGTCGCAACATTCTTGTGGCAACAGACCTTGCTGCTCGTGGTTTGGATATAGCGGAAGTGTCTGCCGTTATTCATTATCATTTGCCGAACAATGAAGAAACTTTTACACATCGCAATGGGCGTACTGCCCGTTGGGAGGCTGAAGGTAAGGCTTTTCTCATCGTTGGTGTAGAGGAACATTTACCTGAGTTTGCAGAACATGCCAAACCGCTCTGTGTAGAAGATGTACCGATTCGGCCTTTTGCTCCAGAATGGGTAACCATTTATATAGGGAGAGGTAAGAAAGATAAATTGAGCAAGGGCGATATTGCAGGCTTTCTTTGCAAGAAAGGTGGTTTGAAGATGAACCAAGTGGGCATGATAGAACTCTCCGCTCACCACGCCTACGTTTCCATAGATCGCAAAGCCCTTAAACGTTGCCTTACGGCTATAAGAGGGGAGAAAATAAAAGGTATGAAGACCATTATAGAAGAGATGCGACGCTAACTTTATTATAAGGATAAGGTTTGCAAAATGTGTATAGACCAAAACTCCCCATTACCTTGTCATGAAACAAGGTAATGGGGAGTTACATATTAGGTTGAAATTTATGGCAGAGGATAATCTTAGAGCCGAACTTTAGCGATTAGTTTGCGAATTTGGCCCTTGCCAATGATAGGTGCATGTGCATCCTCTGGGTAGACGATGAGGAACTCACCAGGCTTTACATCTATGTAAGTAGAAGCTGGAGCTGTGTATAGAGCGTAATCATCCGTTGCGTTGAAAGGTGCATCAGGCTCTTCAAGTGTCTCTAAATCTCGCCATCCAATCGTTTCCGTGTGCGTCAGCGGGAAGTGGATGTCAATATATTCACGATGCACTTCAAGAACTTGCTCTGTGGCTTCTTTCAGTGTGGGTTCAGCAACGTTGATAAAGAGTGCATCGCCTTGCAGTTCAATGCGTCCAGTGGGAACAGTGGTGAGATCGTGTGTCTTGACATAGTCGAACACCATCTTGAAAAGGGGATGCAACGATGCGTAGCGTTCGCTATGGGTGAGCGTGCCTAATATCATATGCGTGAAACTTATTATTTGTGAGACAAATCTTCCAGCATTTGCCACACGTTGAGTAGCATGCGAGGGACATGGAAACAGCCTTTCCATTTTCCTCCCTTGAGAGGAAGCAGAATTTCGCCTTTGCGATTGAGATAGCCGAACCATTCGGGATATTCTGCATCGGCAAAGTGGCGCCATGAATAGTCGTGGATGCGATTGAACCAGCGTAGGCAGTCTTCGTTACCTGTGAGCTGATAGCCTTTGAGCATCGTGATGAGTGTCTCGCAATGTACCCACCAAAGCTTTTGATCCCATTCCAATTCGTGGCGAGGTTTGCCAAGGCGATCCATAAAATAGAAGATGCCTTCATGTTCTTTGTCCCAACCATATTCTACTTCGTTAAGGGCTATTTGTACTGCTTGCTCAATGAGTTCTGGACGATTTAAGCGTTTGCCCAAATCCATCACAAACCAGCAGGCTTCTATGGCATGACCGGGATTCATTTTGCGACCATCAAGGCAATCAACCAGTTCGCCATCCTTGCCTAAGGCTTCCACAATGAGGCCCAATTCTGGGCGGTAGAACACTTCGAGCACTTCGTGCAAGCAGGTATCAATAGTGGTTTGTAGGAAAGAAGGCTCTAACAAGTGTTCAATCTCCAAGGCTACGTTGCAGAGTATCATGGGAAGATCGAATGTCTTGAGGGCACGTGCGCCTTGTGCCGCTTTATTCCAACGTCCCTTGGGGTTATCCACCTTGGATAGAACGATGTCGAAAGTCTTTTTTGCAATTTCAGCATATTCCTGATTGCCTGTAGCGAGACTGAGCTGCCCGAAAGCTATCACGGCAAAAGTGTAGGAAAAGATATTATAAGGCTCTACCAGAGGGTGACCTTCGCGGTCGAGGGCAAAATACCAGTTGAGCTCTCCATCGTGTCCGTATTTTTTCAGAAACTCTGCACCTTGGATGGCACAATCGAGCCATTCTTGGCGTTTCTCGACAGTGTTATAAAGCTTAGAAAACATCCAAACTTCACGTCCTTGCATCCAGATGAATTTGTCGGTGTCGAAGACAGAACCATCGCGGTTCAGACATGTAAAATAGCCACCAAACTCGGTATCTTGTGAGTTGTTAAGCCAAAAAGGAACAACCTTATCAAGCAGTTCTGACTTATACTGCTCTGCGAGTTTTTTGAAATCTGTTGTCATAACTTAATGCTGTAATTATTTGATATGCGCAGCGTGACTGATAGACTGCCAAGTCATACCCGCATTGTTTTTACTATTGGGGAAAAAGAAAGAAAACACCCACGCCACTATCACAGCTACACCCATACTCACTGCACCAAAGATGAGGAAGTTAACATCTGTGCAATAGTTCAAATAGAATACAGAGGCTGTGCCTGCAACAAATCCGATGAGGGCGGATATAGCATTGACACGTGGGAAGAAGATACCGAGAATGAACAATCCTCCAATGCCACCAGACAGCAATCCAAGAATGGTGTTAAAATAGTCGAGGAGTGACTGGATGTTAATTGTGGCCATGAGGAGGGCTATGCCCATACCAATAAGGCCTGATACAGCCACTGCAATGCGTGCCGTGCGCAACATCGCTTTATCGGAGCTTTGTGGTTTGGCCTTCTTGTAGAAGTCCATCGTAAAAGCAGTGGAAATGGAGTTGATATTTGAGGAGATAGTGCTCATTGTTGCAGCAAAAATAGCAGCAATCAATAAGCCTGCAATGCCTGCTGGCAGTTGGCTCATCATAAAGAAAGGGAAGATGGCATCTGCGCGTTCCATAGACATATCCAGTGCCGTGGGGTGCGTCTTATAGAAAGTGTAGAGGCCTGTTCCAATGGCGAAAAAGGCTATGGTCACAACAACACTCATCAATCCATTGGTCAAGATACTACGGGCTGCACTCTGTTCGTCTTTTGTGGTCAAGTAACGCTGAATGACAGTTTGGTCGCTCGAATAGGAGATGAGATTGTTGGCCAATCCGCCTAAAATAACAACCCAGAACGTGGCTGTTCGGTAGTCGAAGCTCCAATTGAAGAGGCGAAACTTATCGTTGGCCATACCAATCTCAAAGAAAGCAGATGTGCCTCCTTCTGTATTGAGCATCAAATATCCAGCAGCTAAGAATGCACCGCCAACAAGGATAATTCCTTGTACAACATCTCCCCATACAACGGCCTCTACACCTCCCATGGTACAGTAAACAATAGTGATGAGTGCCATTAGAATAATGCAGGTGAAGATGTCAATTCCAGTTACGGCCTCCATAGCCAAGGAGGGGAGATAGAGTACCAAGGCTGTTCGTGCGACCATGAAGACAATAAAAAGTAGACTGGCGATACTGCGCACAGCATAATTGAAGCGTCGCTCCAAATACTCATAAGCTGTTGTGACATTCAAGCGTCGGAAGAAAGGCAAATAGTACTTGATAACAGGGAAAGACACCACAAGGATCATTATTTGCATAGGATAGTAAGTCCAATCCGTGGCGTACGCTTTCGCGGGAATAGCCATATAAGTGATGGCACTCAGCATCGTTGCAAAAATGCTAATGCCAGCAGCCCACCAAGGGATACGTCCTCCACCTGTGAAGAAGTCGTTAGAACTGCTTTCTTTCTTCATGAAATAATAACCAAGGAGCAACATGGCAATGAGGTAAGCAACAAGTACGACCCAGTTGAGCAGACCGAAGTCCACATTCTTAGTCATTGTCACAGCTGTAACATCATTGGCCCGCACACCAGGTTTTGTTTCACCATTGATAACAAGCCATGTCGTTTTGCCTTCTGCATCTTTTGCTGCAACCAAAGCTGCGCCAGCACGTGCTATGCGGCTATCACTGTTAGTGAATACCCAACTATTGGTAATCGTGTGGTAAACCAATAATTTGTTGTTGAAGTTATACCACTCAGGGGCGTGATTAAGATAATCTGCTGGTTTGTTTTGGAGAGCTTTGTTGAAGACTTCCTTATTGACCCCTCCAAAGAAAACAATATGACCTGTACCTGAAGCCACAGCTGATGCGCCTGTGAGCGTAATCGCTTCTGTTTGCCCTTGTGGCAGAATATGCCCCAATGAACGCCAAGTCTTAGTTTTAGGCGAGAAGCTAAGACCATCGGTCAGAGCTTCTTTTTTATCGGGGTTATAGCCTCCGAAGAGAAATACTTCAGTGCCGACATTTGTGTTTTGAAAAGCAACAACAGGCTGAACGCGCGCCAGTCCGGGATAGTCGGGCAAAGTTTCCCAACCTGCTTTGAAGTTGGAAATAGAGATACGGAAAGCTTTTGAAGAAGCGACACCATTGGAAAGCCCACCGATGACATAAATATAACCTTCGCCATAAGCACCTGCCATATTGTCTAAACCAATGGGAAGGGGAGGGAGAACATCCGTTGTAGTGGCTTTACCATTGAATGAAACCAGCAAGACGTTTGTTTCACTGTTCTTACCATTACCTGTGCCTCCGATACACACCAATCCCTTTGGCGTAGAGATGCTAACGCCATAGGCTAAGGCTTTGGGCAATTCTCCAACTTTCCGCCAAGTCCCTTTATAAGGAATATCTAAGGCATAAATGTCTTTATAGAAAACCTTTGCTCCTCCCTCTGAAGCTGGAACTTCAGGAAAGTTGCAACCACCAGCGACAATAACAGTACGATTGATAAGGCCTGCAAAAGGAGCGGATACTCCTTGGGAACTACCCACAGAGAGCTTGGGCAAATCAGAAAATGTAATCTTGTTGTAAGGAGAGTCTCCACCTGCTAAGAGTTGTAAGGGCAGGAGGAGCAACAGGAATAAGATTTTTTTGAAATTCATAGGCTAAATAATAAGATAAGAAGAGCAGAAAGATTTTCAGGTGTAAAGTCCTTCTGCTCAAAATGGGGGATTGCTTACTTATTGCACTTGCTGAAAAAATCGATAGCCTCTAATTCGCTCTTTAAGCGCACTTCTTCTTCGTCTGTAAGGTTCTGGAAGGGGGTGCGGTTGCGTCCTAAATCCAAGCCAATGAGTTTCATGATACGTTTTCCGCCAACGATATTGCCACGGAAATGGCAGATTACATCGATGACATCTTGCGCAAATTCTTGAAGCTGGCGCGCTTTGTCAAGGTCGCCCGCTTGCCAAGCTTCTTGGATAGCTGTGAGACAGCGGCCGTTATAGTTTGTTGTACCGCCAATGCCACCGATAGCGCCTCCCATAGCTAAGCAAGGCAGAATGGTTTCGTCTTGGCCATGTAGCATGTCGAACTTTCCATCTTTATAGCGACGGCAACGATTGTATTCGTAGAGGCTTTCAAAGGTGTATTTGATACCAGCAAAATTGGGGATGCGACCATCTACAGCTTGCAAGAAGTCGTACATAGAAAGGAATGCACCATTGAAAGCAGGGATATGATAGTAATAGAAGGGAAGATTGGGTGCACCAATGGCAATTTCTTCGCAATACTTCACAAGCTCTTCTACACGGTTCACTTTTGGAAAAGGTGATGCCATGGCCCCAATGCCCCATGCGCCGATTTTTTGCGCGTGTTCAGCCAATCGTCGAGAGCTATTGACCACAGTGCTACCCACGTGTACGATCACTTTGAAGTCTTTTGGAGCCGCCGCAACCCAAGCTTCTGCGAGTTTCATGCGCTCTTCTTCTGTAAGCAGATATCCTTCGCCTGACGAACCATTGATGAAAACACCTTTCAGTCCATTTCGCTCTAACATGGCCACATAATCGGGGATAATATCAAGGTTTATTTCTCCATTTTCTAAGAAAGGCGTAAAGGGCGCATTGATGAGCCCAACAATTTTTTCCATAAGTGCAATTATTTATAATGTGGTAAATTTATTCAATTGTTGCAGACAGGCTTTTGGTAAGTCCCATATTGTGGGCTTTTTCGCAAATGTAGTTGAGAGCGGCCGCACGCTCGTTGGGGATGATGCCGTCAAGGATGGCATCCTTGAGCGACTGTTTCAGTATGCCTACCTCGCGACAGGGTTGCAAGTCAAAGAGGTCCATGATCTCATCACCGCTGACTGGAGGCTGAAAATTGCGCACGCGATCTTTTTCCTCGATGTCTACGAGCTTTTGACGTACAAGCTGAAAGTTGTGCATAAATGTTTTTTTGCGCACTTCGTTTTTACTCGTAACATCGGCTTCGCAGAGTGTCATAAGGTCTTCGATATCATCGCCAGCTTCAAAGAGAAGACGTCTTACTGCAGAGTCGGTAACCTCTTCATCGGCGATGGCAATGGGACGCATGTGTAGGCCTACAAGTTTTTGAACGTACTTCATGCGCTCATCCAAAGGTAACTTGAGACGGCGGAAAATGTTTGGCACCATTTTAAGCCCAATAAAGTTGTGGTTGTGGAAGGTCCAGCCGATGGAAACTTCCCAACGTTTCGACTTGGGTTTGCCTATATCGTGCAGGAGGGCCCCCCAGCGTAACCATACGTTATCTGTCACTTTGGCTATATTGTCTAAGACTTCAAGTGTGTGATAGAAATTGTTTTTATGGCTCTTGCCGTTGCGTGTTTCCACCAAGTCCATGGCAACCAACTCAGGTAGGATTAAATGGAGCAATCCACTTCGATAAAGGTCGATAAAACCCTTAGAAGGAGTAGGGGAGCGCATGATTTTCTGCAACTCGTCGCAGATGCGCTCTGTGCTGATAATTTCTAATCGATCTTTGTTGCGTTCAAGTGCTTCGAATGTTTCGTCTTCAATCATGAAATTGAGTTGTGTAGCGAAGCGAATGCACCGCAACATACGCAAAGGATCGTCAGAGAAAGTAATGTCGGGATCAAGAGGAGTGGCGATGATGCCGTCTTCTAAATCACGTAAGCCGTTGAAAGGATCGACCAATTCACCAAATCGTGAGGCGTTTAAGCATACGGCCATGGCGTTAATCGTGAAGTCACGACGATTTTGGTCATCTTCTAAACTGCCATCTTCTACAATCGGCTTGCGAGAATCGTGGGTGTAGCTTTCTTTTCGTGCACCGACAAATTCGATTTCTTGCCCTCGATATTTTACTTGTGCTGTGCCAAAATTGCGAAATACGGAAAGGTTGGCCCTTTTGCCCAATCGTTTAGCCAAGGCTTCGGCCATTGCGATACCACTGCCCACAACGACAATGTCGATATCATTGGTTGGACGTTCTAAGAAGAGGTCACGTACATAGCCCCCAACAACGTAGCATTCTACATCAAGCTCATCGGCTGTGGCTGATATTTCATGAAAGATAGGGGCAGAGAGCTTGTCACAGAGTTCTCCTTTCGTGAGGTATTTCATCAATTGTGGCTTTTATTCTTACTATGCAAAGATACGTATTTCTACCGCTATATGCTACTTGTATGTGCTGAAAATACATGCAAACTTCAAGCAATTGTTTTTCATCAAAGTCTTTGAGGTTTCCTTTCTGTTGGGTTTGAATTCTTCATTTTACTGGAACGAAACTCAACGGCTTGCGCTAAAAAAACGACTGCTTTGCGTTAAGAAACTTTAGATTGCACTGCGAGTTATATAGATTACACTGCAATTTATATAACTCGCAGTGTAGTTTATATAATTTGCAGTGCGATCCAAACTTTTCTTGCATAAGAAAAGAAATTCCTTAGCGGGACCTATCTACTTTTCCTGTGTTTATAACCAAAAGAACAAGAGGGATAGGCCAAGTAGACATCCCTCTTGTTCTTTAATAGTGGTAGGTTGTGGCTGATTGTGCTGGAAATGAGCTCTTTCCCATAGTGTTTAAGCTTCACCAATCATCTCTAAAAACTCCTTTTCTGAGAGGATACGTATGTTTAAGCTATTGGCTTTTTCCAACTTGGCTGGCCCCATATTCTCGCCCGCCAAAAGGAAGGCCGTTTTCTTGGAAATACTACCTACGTTGTGTCCACCATGGGCTTCTATGAGGGCTTTGTATTCCTCACGAGAATGGTGAGTGAATGTCCCACTGACAACGATACTTTTCCCAGCAAGCGTGTCGGAGGCCTTTTCGGTTTCTACAATTTCAAATTGTAGGCCCGCTTCTTTTAAGTTCTCTATCAGCTCAACGTTACGCTCGTTTTGGAAGAAAGAAATGATGCTGTTTGCAATGATTTTTCCAACGCCTTCTGTTTCCAAAAGTTGATCGAGTGTAGCTGTGCGAAGAGCATCGATATGGCGGAAATGGCGTGCAATGTTGCGTGCTACTACTTTGCCAACAAAGCGAATGCCTAAGGCAAAGAGCACACGTTCAAAGCCAACTTCACGACTCTTTGCAATGGCAGTCACTATTTTGCGGGCTGACACCTCACGGCTACGGTCTGCACCAGCAATGTCTGTGACTTTTATTTTATACAAGTCGGCTACTGTGTGAATAAGACCTTGCTGGAAATACTCATCTGTGGTTTCAGGCCCTAAAGAGTCGATGTTCATGCAGTCGCGACTGATGAAATGTTCAATCTTACCTTTAAGTTGGGTCGGACAACCGCTGTCGTTAGGACAATAGTAGGCTGCTTCGTCTTCATATTTCACCAATTTTGTACCGCAGTCAGGGCAGTGTGTGATAAAGCGTACAGCTTCAGCCCCTTTTTGAGCACGATGTTCGGTGTCTACGCCTACGATTTGAGGAATAATTTCGCCAGCTTTTTCAACGTAAACCATGTCGCCGAGGTGAAGATCGAGTTGGCGGATGATGTTCTCATTATGTAAAGAGGCACGCTTTACGACAGTTCCTGCTAAGGTCACAGGTGCCATGTTGGCTACAGGCGTGATGGCACCTGTGCGCCCCACTTGATAAGTGACTTCCAGCAATTTGGTGCAAGCGCGCTCTGCAGCAAATTTATAAGCAATGGCCCAGCGAGGCGATTTAGAAGTGTTTCCCAAACGCTTTTGTTGGCTCAGAGAGTCCACTTTGAGCACAATGCCATCTGTGGCCACAGGGAGTATCTCTCGCTCCGTGTCCCAATGCTCAATAAAGCTAAAGACTTCGTCTAATGTGCTGACGCAACGCATATCACCACTAACTTTGAAGCCCCAACTTCGTGCTTTTTGCAGGCTTTCATAATGGCTGTCGGAAATGTTTTCACCATTGGGAATATAATAGAGATATGCGTCCAAATTGCGTTCAGCAACGACTTTGGAATTTTTGTTCTTTAACGTGCCCGATGCGGCATTGCGAGGGTTGGCAAAGAGTGGCTCGCCTTGTGCCTCTCGTTGCGCATTGAGAGCGTTGAAACTCTGCCAAGGCAGGAGTATCTCACCTCTGATTTCTAATTGGCGAGGATAGTCTGTGCCTTGCAATTGTAGCGGAATACTCTTGATGGTGCGCACATTGTCTGTGACATCATCACCCATCACGCCATCGCCACGAGTGACGGCACGTATAAGTTGCCCGTCTTCATAAATCAATGAGATACTTAATCCGTCGAACTTCAATTCGCAAGAAATGAGAAAATCCTCACCTTGGAGGTCGGATTGTATGCGTTTGTAGAAGTTCTCTACTTCTTGACGATTGTATGTATTGCCAAGCGAAAGCATCGGATGAGCGTGGCGCACTTGTGTGAATGCGTTGCTAAGGTCGCTACCTACACGCACAGAAGGGGAATTTGGATCTGCCAGTTCGGGATGTAAAGCTTCCAGACGTATGAGTTCGGTCATGAGTTCGTCAAACTCACGATCGGAAATGCGAGGAGCATTCTCCACGTAATAATAATGATTATGGAGGTGCAACTCTTGTCGGAGCTGGGCAATGCGTGCTTGGTCGTTCATTGTCGTAAAGAAAAAAGAGAGGATGCGTGTCGGTGAAAGTAAATGGGGAAGTTGATTTTAGTCAACTTGCAGGACAAGACCTTTCAAGTATTCACCTTCAGGATGATAGATGCTGATGGGGTGGTCTGCTGGCTGGTGGAGCTGATGAAGCAGGCGCACATGACGTCCAGAACGAGCAGCTGCCGTAAATACAGCTAATCGGAACTGTTCTTTATCCACGGCTTGTGAACAGCTGAAAGTGAATAGGATACCCCCAGGTTTGATCTTCTCAAAAGCAATAGCATTGAGGCGGGTATAACCTTTGATAGCATTGCGCAACGCTCCTTTGTGTTTGGCAAAGGCTGGAGGGTCTAAGACGATGAGGTCGTATTCGCTTCCCATCCGTTCAAGATACTTAAAAGCATCTTCGGCATAAGCCTCATGTCGGTGATCGTTAGGAAAATTGAGCGCCGCATTGGATTTGGTCAATTCCACAGCCTTGGCACTACTATCAACGGAGTGCACCACCTCCGCTCCGCCCCGTAGAGCATAAACAGAGAAGCCCCCCGTATAGCAGAACATGTTGAGCACCCTACGTCCTTTGGCATAATGCTCCAATAGGCGACGATTTTCTCGTTGGTCAATGAAGAAGCCTGTCTTTTGGCCACGCAACCAATCAATGTAAAACTTCAAACCATACTCGCTGGCAATGTTACGATCTGTTTGTCCAATTAAGAACTCATTTTCCTGTCCCAAGTCGGCTTTGAATGGTAGCGTTGTCTCGGATTTATAATAAACGTGCTTGATTAAGCCCTCCGAGGCTTCTACTAAAGCTTTGGCTATTGTATGACGTGCCAAGTGCATCCCCACGCTATGTGCTTGCATGACGGCCGTATCTTCATAGACATCGACCACTAAGCCTGGGAGACGATCACCTTCTCCGTGAACGAGCCGATAAATATCGTTACTTTGTTCGTGCACTAAGCCTTCTGCCTTGCGCACGGCAAAAGCCTTGCGTAAGCGACTTTCCCAAAAAGCCTCGTTGATGGGTTCTTCTTCAAAGGTAAGAACGCGTACTGCGATAGAACCAATTTGACAATGGCCAATGGCGAGGAATTTACCCTCGAAGTCTACAATGCGCACGAGTTCGCCTTCTTCTAAATGTTCATCGGCGCGCTCTATCGCACCAGAGAATATCCAAGGATGGAAGCGTTTCAAACTTTCGGCTTTGCCTCGTCGGAGCGTGATGGTTTTCATTCGTGAGAATATATATGAATTGCGTTCTGTTTAACTTTAAGTTTCTGTTTTCATAACCTCAAATGGCCGATTCCACCAAGGAGAATTGGCCAGTCTGTTGCAAACGTCCCATTTCATGATAGAGTCGCAGGCAAGCATAAGCATCGAAAGCTGCATAGGACTTTTGTGCAGGAGTGAGCACATCGGCCTCCCAGTTGGTTAGCTGTGCCGACTTAGATATGCGTTCACCACAAAAGTTGGCATACAGCTTCTGTAAACTCATATCTTGAAGTCCCATGTCTTTGGCAGTTTGTTGCAAGTCAATAAATCCGCCCGGCGTAAAGGCTTGACGACTGCGCAACTGCTGGAAGTCGTCCTTTAGAGAGAGCCCTACTTTGAGAATGTCTGTGCGTGAAAGTAGGTCGACCAACTCAATTGGAAGACCAAACTGATTAACCCGAAAAAGAAAACAAGTCGTATCATCACAAATTTGGATGAGTGCGACCTTGTGCATCCGCCCTTTCTTGAAATTGGGGCGCGTTTCTGAATCAAAACCTAAAATGCTTGACTGACTCAAGGCGCGTACAGCACGGCGACATTCCTCAACAGACTGCACTACAACAATGCGTCCTTGATACTCGGCACGAGGCAGTTTGGCAACGACATCCTTAGGCGTATTGACGAATAACTTCTTCATGCGTCTAAGCCTCGTTATAGCGTACGGCGTGCAAAGCGCGCAACACATTGAGCAAGGTTTGTCCCCAGTAGAGTTTGAATTGCTCCATCGCATCGAAGAGAGCCACCTCCATGGCATCATCGTAACCTTGGCGGTAAATTTCCACGAGGTTGCGAAGCGGTTGGTAAATATCAGCTAAACTTTCACTAATGGCACAAAGTATGGGTTGCTCAGAGTATTTGAAGTCTTCCTTAAAAGTGTCAAGATACTCATCCTCTGCTCCCATGATGTTGGCCACAGAGGAGCGAATGAAATTATAATCTTCTTCTGTTACATATTCTTGGTTGTAACCTGAAGCCTCTTCCACGCTACCAACTAAAGCCGCCTTCACATAGACCATAGGTAAGAGTTTACACATGACTTCTATGAATGACTTGCGTTCTGCCTCATGACACAGCTCTAACTGCTTGCATAATTCGGTGCTGATAGTGATAAATTCCAGCACTTGAGGAGCATATATTTGTTGTTCTTCTTTCATTATGAAGCAAAGTTACGAAATCTCAACGATATGGGTAGTGTCTCCAAAAAGTGTGTAAGTTCCAAAATTCGTATCTTAGAGGTGCGAACTAAAAAGTAGACAGAATAATGGAACTTACACGTGAACAAATTTCGGAATTTATCCTCAAAGCTACAAGTAGCTCTGATAGTTTTTATAAGCTCATCGAGGTAATCCTCAATAGCTTGGTGCTATACGAAAGGAGCATGTTTCTTGATGAAACAGCAGATAATGGTAATGGCTTTCGCCCACGCCGCTTCTGTTATGGACATTATGAGTTCCATCTTAAAGTGCCTCGTACTTGTCAAGGGCTTGTGCTGAACCAACTATTCTTGTTTGCGCCTTAATACCACAGCTGAGCGGGCTGGTATATAAAGCTTCAACCATCCTTTCTTCTCCTTTTGAAGAAGTGGATCTGGTAGGGTGAAGTGCTCAATCGTGTCATCGGCCAAGCCATTGCCTCCAAACTCATGCGCATCTGTATTGAGGACAACTTGATAGCAACCTTCTTGTGTCATGAAGCCATAATCGGTGTACGAGCGCACTGGATTAAAGTTGAAGACAAAAAGTAATTCACCGCGTGTGTAAGCGAGGATTTGGTCACCATCATTGTGCCACACTTCGACAACAGGTAAGTCTTGTAGGTGAGGCTCACTCTTGATAACTTCGAGCATACAGCGATCGAAATCGCCCAGCCAATGGTAACAAAGCTCTTTATTGTCTACCAAGTTCCATTGACGACGTGCATATTGATGACTCCAAGTGTTTCCCTCACGCGGAAAGTCAATCCATTCTGGGTGGCCGAATTCATTACCCATGAAGTTGAGATAACCACCATTGACCGTGGAGAGGGTCACGAGACGAATCATCTTGTGCAAAGCAATGCCACGATGAGCGATGTCGTTCTCGTCGCCTTTCTTGAAGTGCCAGTACATATCGGCATCAATCAGACGGAAGATAATCGTTTTATCGCCTACTAAGGCTTGGTCGTGGCTCTCGCAGTAGGAGATGTTGCGCTCGCCACGACGCCGATTTGTCATTTCCCAAAAGATGGAGCTGGGCTTCCAGTTCTCGTCTTTCTGTTCCTTGATAAGTTTTATCCAATAATCGGGGATGTTCATTGCCAACCGATAGTCGAAGCCCATTCCTCCGTCTGTAAAAGGAGTGGCCAAACCGGGCATTCCTGAAACGTCCTCAGCTATGGTAATGGCTTCAGGCTTCACTTCATGGATGAGGAGGTTGGCCAAAGTCAGATAACAAATCGCATTATCGTCTTGATGTCCATTATAGTAGTCTTGGTAGCCACAGAAAGCTTCTCCAAGCCCATGGCTATAATAAAGCATAGATGTCACTCCGTCGAAACGGAAACCATCGAAATTATACTCTGTGAGCCAATACTTACAATTGGAGAGGAGGAAGTGAATAACCTCATTCTTACCATAGTCAAAACAAAGGCTGTCCCAAGCTGGATGCTCACGGCGACTGCCCTTATAAAAGTATTGATAGGGGTCGCCTGCAAGATTTCCCAAACCTTCAAGCTCGTTTTTCACAGCATGGCTTTGTACCATATCCATGATGACAAGCAGGCCAAGTCTGTGTGCTTCATCAATGAGTTCTTTCAACTCGGTGGGAGTGCCAAAGCGACTGCTGGGAGCAAAAAAGTTGGAAACATGGTAACCAAAACTCCCATAATAGGGGTGTTCTTGGATAGCCATGATTTGAATGCAATTGTAGCCATCTGCGACAATACGTGGCAGTATCTTTTCTTGAAATTCGGCATAAGTGCCAACTTTCTCCTCTTGCTGCGCCATACCGATATGGCACTCGTAAATAAGTAAAGGCGTTGAGGGGCGCTGAGGGGCTTTATGCAAAAACTTGAATGTTCGATCTGGCGACCATACTTGGGCTGAAAAAATCTTTGTGACCTCGTCCTGCACAACACGCTGACACCAAGCAGGGATACGTTCTCCCTCTCCACCGTTCCATTGCACATGAATTTTGTATAAATCAAGGTGGTGTAAAGCTGTTAATGGTAAGCGTAGTTCCCAGTCTCCATGATCATTAAGGCGTTGGAACGCATATTCTGAACGCTTTTCCCATTCATTAAAGTCGCCAATAAGGAAGATGCTCGTAGCGCAAGGTGCCCACTCTCTGATAATCCAGCAGTCGGCAGTGCGATGCAAACCATAATAGAGATGTCCAGTAGCGAACTCAGACAAACTCTTCCCTTTGGTAAGCTCCTCTTGCTTAGTTATAACAGCGTTGTGTCGGCCAACAATCGCAGCTTCAAAAGGACGCAACCATTCGTCGTCCTTTAAGATTTTAAGAAGAGAAGTAGATGTCATGGTGTTGTTCTTTAGAAAGTATTACAAAGTAGAAATGTCTTCTTTTAGTTCAAACGTCCATTGCGATAAGTACCCTCTTTGACGAGGTTACCATTGCGATCGTATTCTTTGTAGTCGCCATCTTTCCGTCCCATTTCATAGTTGCAGACGATACGTGTGCCGTCTGCTTTTACTTCTATGCCACGGCCGTGACGCTCACCACCTTTGAAACTGCCTTTGAATTTATCACCATTTGCAAAAGAGAGTGTGCCTTCGCCCTCCATGAGGTTGTCTTTCCAATAGCCCTCATAGACATCGCCGTTTTTCCATTTATATCGGCCAAAGCCATTGCGCTTGTCGTTTTGCCAAGTGCCATCATACACAGCACCTTCTCGCCATGTGAAAACGCCCTTCCCACTCTGTTCGCCATTGAGGAAGTTGCCAACGTATTTGTCACCATTCTTGAAAGAAAAAACACCTTCCCCTGTGCGTTGGCCATAGGCATAAGCCCCTTCGTATTTGTCACCGTTTTTGAACATGTAAATACCACGTCCGTGTTGCATGTCGTCCTTCCATTCACCAGTGTAAACGTCGCCATCTGCATAGTAATAAGCTCCTCGGCCATTGCGAAGGTTGGCCACCCAAGTACCATTATACTTTGAACCATCGTTCCAGTCGAAAACTCCTTCGCCCGACTTCTGATCGTTTACCCAGTTGCCTTCGTAGAAAGCGCCACTCTTATAGGTGTATTTCCCCTTGCCGTTACGTTTATCGTTTTCCCAGTTGCCTTCGTATATATCGCCATTATAATAGAACATTTTACCTTGTCCCTTTTTCATGTTGCGATACCAAAGACCTTCGTAGCGATTGTTGTTTACAGCGTAGTAGACACCACGCCCATTGCGTTCGTCCTTTACCCAATCGCCCTCATAGCGTTCTCCCTTGGCAGATGTGAACACGCCTTCTCCATGGCGTTGCCCCTTGAAGTATTCGCCATCATAGGTGCTTCCATCGGCATAACGGGTTTTTCCTTTGCCATTAGGGCGCCCACTGACAAGCGTTCCAGAGTAGATACCTCCATCCTTGAAGGTATAAGTGCCTACTTCGAGCTTTTGTGCGGAAACAGTGAGTGTGCCACACAATAGTATATAAGAGAAAAGTTTTGCTTTCATCTTCAATTGTTTATTTTATGGGGTAGGGGAAGTCGCCAAAAAGGCTTTTGCACGCTCCAAGTCTTCAGGCGTGTCAATACCTATGGTCTCTTCTGTTGTGATGGCTGTTTGAATTTTATAGTTTGCTTGTAGCCAGCGAAGTTGTTCAAGACTTTCTATTTTCTCGTAAGTGCTTTGTGGCAAAGTTACGAGTCGCTCTAAAACTTCTGCACGATAAGCATAAAGTCCGATGTGTTTATAGAACGTGTGTTTTTGAAGCCATTCGTTCTGTGCCACTCCTCTGACAAAAGGAATTACCGACCGGCTGAAATACATGGCCTCAAAGCGGTCATTAACGACGACCTTAGGAGTGTTGGGATTGGATAAACTTTCCCAGCTGTCGCTTTCCGTAAAAGGTTTAATGAGCGTAGCTATTTGGGTTGTTGCTTCAGAGAAACACGCTTTGAGCTGTTCAAGCTGAGAAGTGGCAATGAAAGGTTCATCGCCTTGTACATTGACAACGACATCTGCCTGTTCTCCTATTTTTTGATAAGCCTCAAAGCAACGATCTGTACCACTTTGATGATGCGTACCCGTCATGACGACTCTACCACCAAAGCTTTCAACATGATTGGCTATGCGTTCATCATCTGTGGCCACAACGACAGAGTCAAAAACTACCATGACACGCTCGTAAACCCGTTGCAAGATAGTTTTTCCTTCCAAGAGAGCCAAGGGCTTTCCTGGAAAGCGCGTAGAAGCGTAACGTGCAGGAATGATGGCGATAAACTGAGTCATAGGATGCTTAATCAAATAAGTTGTCTACAGATTCGCTTTTAGGCGGATTTCCCTGTGGTAGAGGATCACTTGGAGTTGCATCCTCTTCGTCTTGATGGCTTTTCCGCCTTGGCGCAGAGCCTCCAGAGGTTTTTGATTTCTCCTTTTTACCAAAATCTTCTTGCGGATCATACCCTAAGAGTTTGTCTCCGTAAACTTTTTTCATAAACAAGGCCCAAATAGGGAGAGCTGTGGCAGCTCCTTGTCCCTCGCTGGTAGAATAGAAACGAATGTCGCGGTCATCGCCACCCACCCAACAAGCATTTACCAAACGAGGTGTAAAACCCACAAACCAGCCATCGGAATTGTTATTGGTCGTACCTGTTTTACCGCCAGCAGGCGCAGTGAAGTCATAGCGAGAGCGCAAGCGACCGCCTGTGCCATGGTCTACAACGCCACGAAGCATACTTAACATGTACTCTGCACTTTGTTCGCTGATAACTTCTTTGGTGCGTGGCGTAAATTCAGCGACAATGTTTCCTTGGCTATCCTCTATACGACTTACCAATATGGGGGCGCATCGAATGCCATCATTGGCGAAGGTCGTGTAGGCTGTGGCCATTTCTACCACTTTGATGTCGCTTGGACCAAGACACTGTACAATAGAGGGATAGACATGGTCGAGAGAAATGCCAAAGCTTTCCAAGTAGCGAATGAATTGGTCGCCACGAGGGTCTACTTGGTGCATGAGTTCGGCCGTTACCCAGTTGTTCGATTGCGTCAAGCCCCACATTAGCGTCACATTCGATCCATAGCGTGAACGTCCTGCATTGCGCGGTGTCCAAGGACGACCGCTCACCATATAAGTGCGCTGTACGTTACGAATCGTACTATTGGGGGTATAGCCTGCATCCATGGCCATGGCATAAACCAAAGGCTTGATGGTAGACCCTACTTGACGCCGACCCATCATTCCCATATCGTATTGGAAATACTTATAGTCCAATCCACCAACATAGGCTTTTATATGTCCATTTGTTGGGTCCATAGATACCATAGAGGCACGGAGTATTGATTTGTAGTAACGAATGGAGTCGAGCGGTGTCATGATGGTGTCCAAATCACCGCGATAGCTAAATACAGTCATCTCCGTAGGCGTATTGAAAGAACGACGTATCTCCTCTTCAGAAGCGTTGTTGCTCTTCAAAACACGATAACGCTCCGACTGGCGCATGGCGCGTCGTAAGATGTTAGCCACTTGATTGGCTGTTAAGTTATTGCTATATGGGAAGTTGGAACTGAGGCTACGCTGTTTGTTGAATTCGGGCTGTAGCACTTTCTCCATTTGTTGGCGTACGCTTTGCTCTGCGTATTTCTGTATACGAGAATCCACCGTGGTGTATACCTTCAAACCATCTGTATAGATGTTGTAAGGTGAACCATCACGCTTTGTGTTCTTATTGCACCAACCGTAGAGTGGGTCATTCTCCCAAGCGACACTATCTTCATAGAACTGTTGTCGTTGCCATTCTGGATAGTTGCTTGGTTCAGGCTTTTGTGCCATCATGATGCGACGCAGATATTCGCGCAAATAGGGAGCATCGCCGTTTTTGTGGTCGATACGGCGGAAACGCAACTTAATAGGTTCTGCGCTGTTTTCTTGATATTCAGCTTCAGATAAATAGCCTGCTTTAACCATTTGTTGTAACACCACATTGCGACGATCCAAGGCGCGATCGTTGTGGCTGACAGGGTTGAAGTAGGAAGGATTTTTGCACATTCCGACAAGGAGAGCTGCCTCGTTGATGGTCAAATCACGAGGATGTTTGTGGAAGTAGACTTCAGCTGCTGTTTTGATGCCGACAGCGTTGTGTAGAAAATCGAAGTAGTTGAGATACAATGTCAATATCTCTTCTTTGGTATAGTGGCGTTCCAGCTCAACAGCAATGACCCATTCGATGGGTTTCTGAAAGAGACGTTGAAACTGATTGGAAACTTTCCCCGAATAGAGTTGCTTGGCCAATTGTTGTGTGATGGTGCTACCACCGCCTGCGTTTTCTTGGCGCAAGATGCCACGCTTCACAACTGCACGTCCAACAGCCCGTGCATCAATGCCAGAGTGATCATAGAAACGCTCGTCTTCAGTGGCTACAAGTGCCTTGAATACATTGGGCGAAATGCTGTCATAGTCAATAAATATACGGTTTGCGTTCTCCGACCATGTGCCGATGACCTTGCCATCGGAGGTAATGATTTGAGAGGCAAACTTACTAATAGGATTTTGCAATTCATCAATTGGTGGCATATAACCGATCCAGCCTTGATGAATTGTGAAGAAAATAGCTATAACGAAGAGCACAAGCCCTCCAAAGCCTGCCCATAAGTATTTGAGTAGTTTCTTTCTCATATTTTGGTTTTGAATCTCACCTGATAGCCTTGATGGAAAGTGTTGCTGTCAAAAGCTCATCCATAGAGTGATGAATTATTTGTCTAAAAGGTCTGGGCGCAAACGCTTGGTGCGTTCGAGCGACTGTGCCATTTCCCATTCGTGAATTTTAGCGGCATGACCTGAAAGCAGAACCTCTGGCACCTTCCAGCCTTTATATTCAGCAGGGCGTGTGTACACAGGTGCTGCCAACAAATTGTCTTGGAACGAGTCGGAAAGTGCGCTTTGCTCATCGCTCAAGACTCCCGGCACCAAGCGGACAACGGCATCGGCAATGGCGGCAGCAGCAATCTCTCCGCCAGTTAGTACATAATCGCCAACACTGATTTCTTTTGTAATCAAATGCTCACGGATGCGAAAATCTATCCCTTTATAGTGTCCGCAAAGGATAATGATATTTTTCTTCAGCGAAAGTTCGTTGGCCATCGGCTGATCGAAGGTTTGGCCATCGGGTGATGTGAAGATAATTTCATCGTACTCTCGCTCTGCCAACAATGCGGAAATGCATTCGTCAATAGGTTGGCATTGGATAACCATGCCAGCAAATCCACCATAAGGGTAATCGTCGACACGTCGAAACTTGTCGGTAGAATAGTCGCGCAATTGGTGTACAACAATCTCAACGAGCCCTTTCTTTTGGGCACGTGCTAAGATGGAATTATTGACGAACCCTTCCAACATTTCGGGAAGGACTGTGATGATGTCTATTCGCATATTTGGCTTATTGAGGATGCTGTCGCAACATCCTATTCTCTTTTGCAAAGATACTAAATAAATTCAATGCATTCTCTCTAAAATGCTTTGGCTTTGACTAAACGTAGCACATACCTCAAAGAAAGTACCATTCCCGATCTTAATTCTTGGGAAGAAAGAGGGGGAGAAAGGGGATAAAAAATAACTAAAAGGTTTTAGGAATAAAGAGATAAATCTGTTTGTTTGGGCGTATGTTGTTGATTTTTAGTAGTTTGATTTGGTCTTGTAGCATGCGATGCTATGATAGTGATGGCATGTGTTTAGAGCAGGAAAGAGAGGGAAGGTGGGGGATGTGGTAGCAATACTCCATCTATTCGTCTGGTAGAAAACAAATGCTTTTACCTTGTAAATGCTAAAATGTAGTACATCAGATTTAACGCTCAGCAACAAAGTTTAGGCTACTTGGCTGATGAAAAATCCCATACATAGCTGATAGGAAGAACGAGTTACTGGGTTGTTACCTCTGCTTGCGGAGCTTAGAAACACAGCTTGCGCCATTCGGAGCAGTCCTTTTTAGGCGAAAAAAAGAGGATAAATGCCTTTTCTTCGACACTTATCCTTTGGTTGTTGCTACAAAGATAGCGTAAAGTTAAGCTTTCTCCAAACGCTGTTGTTGCTAAATCTAAAATACAGCAGGCAGGCGATAGGTGCAGAAAGCGTATTGATTGGAGATGCTGATAAAAGTCTTCCGTTGTATTTATTTGTTGATACTACAAAAAAGCGTACCTTTGTTGTGGAATAGAATAAAATATGAACTACGAACAAGAGAAGATAAAACCCTATCATGCAGAGGGCGATAAGGCCGCACAAGTTGAGCGTATGTTCGATAACATATCCGCACGGTACGACTTGCTCAACCATCTTCTTTCTATGGGTATTGATAAGCGTTGGCGCAGAGAAGCTATTGAAAGTCTTCGTGCTTATGCTCCGAAAGAAATGCTCGACATCGCAACGGGGACAGGCGACTTCGCTATCGAAAGCGCTCGCCGATTGCAACCACAACATCTCATTGGTGCAGACATCTCTGAGGGTATGATGGCGGTTGCGCGCCACAAGGTCGAAGAAGCGGGTTTGTCCGATGTCGTTTCTTTTGCCAAAGAAGATTGCTTGCAACTTTCGTTTGCCGACAATAGTTTCGATGCAGTGACAGTGGCCTATGGTGTGCGCAACTATTCAAACTTGGAGCAAGGGCTTTCTGAGATGCTTCGGGTGTTGCGTCCGGGCGGTCGCTTGGTGATCATTGAGCTGACTACGCCAATACGGTTTCCAATGAAACAACTTTTTAGGCTTTATTCCCGATGGATAATGCCCACAGTAGGACGTCTAATATCTAAGGACGGGGCAGCCTACTCCTATTTGCCAGCTACGATGGAAGTTTTTCCGCAGGGAGAAGAAATGCAACAAGTGCTTCAAAACGTAGGATATAAAGATGTTAAATTCAAGCGATTTACATTTGGTCTTAGTACTTTGTACACCGCAGGAAAATGACCTTTTGTTGAACCCAAAGAGCAGGCCGAACAAAACGCTGTTTGAGCCATGTAAGTGGTGAGAAAAGGTTCGTGTTGAACGTACATTTATTTTCGGCTTTCTCATGAAACATTATGGACTCTTAGGATTTCCCCTTGAACACTCTTTCTCTGCGGCTTACTTTGCACAGAAGTTTAGGACAGAAAACATTGTTGCGCGCTACGACAACTATGAGCGTTCCTCGATTGAAGATTTTCGCAATTGGATTGAAGACACTCAACTCGTGGGGTTTAATGTGACGATACCTCACAAAAAAGCAGTCATGCCTTTTCTCGATGCCGTGAGCGAAGAAGCGGCAACGATTGGTGCTGTGAATGTGGTGAAGGTGGAAAGACACTGTGGACAACTTTTTTTGCGAGGCTACAATTCGGATGTTATAGGTTTTACCAATTCACTCTTGCCTTTACTGGAGACACATCACACCCACGCACTTGTTTTGGGTACAGGTGGTGCTTCGCAGGCAGTAGTCTATGCCTTAGAGAAATTGGGTATTGCCACACATGTGGTGAGTCGCCAACCCAAAGAAGGGCAATATAGTTACAACGATGTGACACCTACACTACTGAAAACCTGTTGTCTTATTGTGAATTGTACACCTTTAGGTACTTATCCCAAGGTGGACACCTGTCCCCATTTGCCTTATGAGGCACTGACTGAGCAACATCTTTTATACGATCTCGTGTATAACCCCGAAGAAACGCTCTTCTTGCAGAAAGGACGTTTACAAGGTGCAAAAACGAAAAATGGCTATGATATGCTGGTTTTACAGGCCGAGGCAGCATGGCAATTTTGGAACGAAGATATTTGACTTTATGCCCCTCATGAGATAATTTCTTAATTCTTTTGAGCATCTTGCCTCAAAAAAATGAAATAAGATGTGGCATTACAAGAAAAAAGAAGTATCTTTGCCGATACAAAAAGGAGAGAAATTCCAATTCTAATCCTTGTACAGTGATACATAACATTATTTACATAACTCATACTCCATTATGCAAAAGTACATTTGCGTAGTCTGCGACTACATTTATGATCCAGAAGTTGGCGATCCAGATAGCGGCATTGTTCCCGGCACAGCTTTCGAAGATATTCCTGAAGATTGGACTTGTCCTCTCTGCGGTGTAACGAAAGAAGATTTCCAACCTTACGAAGGCTAATCTCTTATTGCGAGTTGAGTTGCTTATAGTTGCTCAACTCGCAATTTCTTTATAGAACAGTGACACGCTTTTCAAATTTTCGTTACCTTTGCTTAAGCAAGTATGTGCAATAATTTTCGTGTCTTAGTTCTATACACAGATAACATGAATATCCCTTATTTAGATTTACAATCTATTAACCAGCGATTTAATGATGATCTTGAAGATGCGTTTCAACGCGTGTTGGCATCAGGAAGATATCTGCAAGGCGAAGAAAATATAAAGTTTGCCACAGAATTTGCACATTACATCGGCGTGGAACATTGTATTCCTGTAAGTAATGGTTTAGATGCTTTGACACTCATTTTAGAAGCCTTGAAGCAATTCTATGGCTGGAGAGATGGCGATGAAGTGATAGTGCCCGCTTTCACCTTCGTCGCATCTGTGGAGGCAGTGAGACTGGCAGGGCTGAAGCCTGTGTTCTGCGAGGTGACTTCAGAAGGATTGTTGGATGTAAATGCTATTCCTGCTTGTATTTCTTCTTGCACTCGAGCTATCTTGCCAGTGCATCTTTATGGCACGATGTGCGAGATGCCTGCTTTGCAGAGAATTGCCGAAGCAGCAAACTTACTCCTTGTCGAAGATGCTGCACAAGCCCATGGGGCAAGCTATCAAGGGCGAAAAGCTGGCGGTTGGGGAGTTGCAACCGCTTTTAGCTTTTATCCCGGAAAAAATCTCGGTGCATTGGGCGATGCGGGTGCTGTTGTTACCAATCATACAGCCTTGGCAGAGCGCATTCGCACTTTGGCGAACTATGGTTCGGCCGAAAAGTACCGTCATTGTTTGCCGGGGCATAATATGCGAATGGATGAAATTCAGGCCGCAGTGCTTCGAATAAAATTACGTCAGCTTGATGCAGACAACCGTATTCGGCAAAGTATTGCTAAACGTTATCTTGCTGAAATCAATCATCTGGAAGTGCAACAATTGCATGAGAGTGTACGTACGCAAAGCGTTTACCATATTTTTCCTATCTTTGTGGACAAGAGAGAAACGTGGCAATCCTACTTGCAGGATAAAGGCATTCAGACATTGATCCACTATCCTTTGGCCGTTCATGAGCAAGACAGCTTCCGAGACTATAAACATTTAGAATTTCCTATGGCTGAACGCTTGGCTCACTCTTGCTTGAGTTTGCCGCTCCATCCTCTGCTGAAAGAGGAAGAAGTCACTTATATTGTTGAAACAATCAATAACTATCCAAGATGACACTCGATGTTTTAATTTGCTCACACGATAAGGGGATTGTCCGCATTAGCGACATTTTCTTACCGCCCCACAAGGATGTGCGCTATGTGGTGTCGTACCAATACTCCGATGAAAGATACTTGGAACTTATTCCCCAAGACTTGCTTTCGCGTGAGGATGTTGCATTTCATAAATATCCGGGAAAAGGATTGTCGGCAAACCGCAATTTAGCCTTAGCGCAAGCAACGGCAGATTTAGTTATGTATGCCGATGATGATTCCAGACTTTTGGACAATACGTTCGAGGTAGCTTTTTCTACGTTTGAGAAGCATCCAGAACTGGACATTGCATGTTTCCAAGCAAGCACCTACACGGGGAAGATGTTGAAAGACTATCCCTCGACTTTTTCTCCACTAACGACTGTCCCAAAGGAGTATAATGTGTCTACGATAGAAATGGTATTTCGTCGTGATAAAGTACAGGACACTATTCACTTTGATGAGCGCTTTGGCTTAGGAACAAAGTTCTTGACTTGTGGCGAAGAGGAAATTTGGTTCAAAGATGCGTTGCAAGCAGGGTTAAGTATAGCTTATTTCCCTACAAAAATCGTGGAGACAAGCATGATGCTAAAGCGAGCTTTACTTTATGTGGAGGCTGGTGTCCAGCGTAGTTATGGGGCAATTTCTTATTATAACTATGGAAAGAAAGCGTGGTGGCATTGCTTTAAGTTTGCCATTACCAGTGCTTGTAAAGGATATTGCCACTTTGTTCCTTTCATGCGCCACTTGGCTGAAGGCATCCGATTTATGGAACGCACCCAGTAACGCATAGCAAAAGTAGGGTTGAAATGCCACGACTTTCAATACTCATATCTACTATTGACGAGGGTATTTGTACCGTTGTAGAGAATATGTTGCCATTCTGTGAAGCATGGCAATATATTGTAGTATGGCAACGTCGTCCCAGCTATAAGCAATCGGAGCATTCTTTGTGGGCAGAGCAAAATTTGAAAACACGGCAACAAGATGTACATCTTTTCTATAGCACAAGTTTAGGGCTATCTAATAGCAGAAATGAGGCATTATACCTTTGGAACAACACTACGGAGTTTGCACTCATAGCCGATGATGACATGCGCTACACGCCCGAACAATTACACGCTTTGATGGCCACTTTCGAGCACTATCCCATAGCTGACATCCTTTGCTGTCAGATGAAGAGCTTACAAGGAGAACCACTCAAAGAATATCCTATAACGTCCTTTTTCTATCCCGACCGCCCCAAAGGCTATTATGTCTCTTCTGGAGAAATTGCTTTGCGAGCCAATAGACCTTATCCCCACTTCGATGTGCGCTTCGGATTGGGTGCACCTTTTTTCTGTGCAGGTGAGGAAGAAATTTTTATTGAAGATTGTTTCCGACAAGGTCGCCAAGTGTTTTATTTCCCTCTGATGATTGGGGCAACGACGAATGTGATAACAACATCGCAAAAGTCCGAATACGCTATTCGGATGCAATATACAAAAGGCGCAGTGCTTAAAAAGATTTATGGACATTGTGGCGGTTTGCTCCGACTCGTAAAAGCGGCTTTTGTTCCATTGAAGAAGCAATCGTTTGTGGTGTTCAAAAATTATCTTAAAGGCTACTTCTATGTCTGATGTCTTGGACAAAGAAAAGAGACTATGCTTTTTTCCATCATTATTCCCATATTAAATCGTGCCAATTACTTGCCACGTCTTTTTGCTTCCCTCTCGCAGATTGATGCGGAAGGCGTTGAAGTATTGTTGGTTGATAATGGTTCAATAGACAATTCCTTACACCTCTGTCGCGACTTTCAGAGAGAGCAGTTGCTGAAAGGTCTTTCTGTTCAAGTGCTCTCACAGGAGAAGCCATCAGCCAGCTCGGCACGCAATTTAGGGGCTTCTGCCGCAAAAGGACAGTATCTTTACTTTTTTGATAGTGACGATGAGTTCGACCCACATTTCTTGCATGATGCACAACCTCTTATCGGAACAGCCGATTTACTTAGTGCTCCAACTTTGATGATCTTCCCCGATGGCTCAACAAAGAAGCGAGCCATGCCAAGAGGACATTTACTCTTAGGCCATTTATTGGCGGGGAGCTTTTCAACGCAAAGCTATTTGATAAAGCGTGACTTCTGGGAGAACTTCGGTGGATGGAATGAAAACTTAAGGCAATGGGATGATTGGGAATTGGGAGTACGCCTGCTGCTCCATCATCCAGTGGTTAATTGGTTGCCAGCTACGGCCTATCATCGCATCTATCAACACAAGGAGAGTCAAACGGGTGCTCCTTTGGGACAAGTGCTTCCTTTTTATCAGAAAGCATTATTGGAAGTCGAGGAACAACTCTTGAGGAGCGGTAGGCATAAAAGCGAACGCCATGCCTTGTTGAGTGCAGTCAAAGCAAAAGCACTCCTTTTGTGTGGAATTGCGCATCGACAAGGAGAGAAAGAATTGGCAAACTCTCTCTCGGAAGCAACGTTGAAATGGTTTTCAAATCCACTGATAAAAGGCCTATTTAGAAGCATTTATCAATATGATAGGTGTGGTGGTAGAGGCACTTGGCGCATTTATTATCTCTTGTGCCGGTTGTTCCTTTCGGTAAAATAGCGTAACTTTGCAATCAATTATGGCAAAATTTACTCTTAATTATACAGCTGAGGATATAGCCAACATTCGCAAATGGTTTGAAGCGCATAGCGATGAAATCCCTGCAACATTGGAACTTCCTGCGACATCGTTCAAAGATTTGCCTGCGGCTATTGAAGGACTTTTGAGCATTGCCCAAAAGCATTATGCGAACCCTGTTTTTGCAGGTCAAGTTAAATGGCTGTTTGTCATAAAAGAGGCTTTGGAAAATCCACAAGTATAAATTATATTCTAAACTCTAACAATTCTATTTTTAATTCGCTTTCGGGCCGAGTGCTTGGCAAACCTCGTAAAAAACAAGATGTATGAAAAAACAAGTAAATGTCAGCCTCCCTTTTATGGTAATGGGAGTACTTTTTTGCGTGTGTCTTATCGCAGCAAATTTGTTTGAAAGTAAACAAATCTCTTTAGGTCCGTTAGAGATAACAGCAGGCCTAATTGTTTTTCCAATTTCTTATATCATCAACGACTGTTTGGTCGAAGTGTGGGGCTTCTCTAAAACGAGAATAGTCATTTGGTTGGGCTTTGCAATGAACTTCTTCTTTGTGAGTATGGGAGCATTGGCCGACTGGTTGCCTGGTGCGCCTTATTGGACAGGCGAAGAGGGTTTCCATACTGTTTTTGGTGTGGCTCCACGTATTGCAGTCGCTTCCTTTCTCGCTTTCTTGGTGGGTTCATTCATCAATGCCTATGTCATGGATTACATGAAGGCACATACAAAGGAAGGGAAAGGCTTTTCGGCGCGTGCCATCCTTTCTACTGTGGCTGGTGAAACAGCAGATTCTATCCTCTTTTTCCCTTTAGCGTTGGGGGGTGTTGTACCTTGGGATGCCTTGTGGCAGATCATGCTCTGGCAAGTCTTTCTGAAAACAGGCTATGAGGTTATTGCTTTGCCTGTAACTATCCAAGTTGTCAATTACGCCAAACGTTTTGCCGATTCCACAGATGTGGAATTTATTCCTGAATAGATACTTATGGAACGTATTGCACTCGTTGTATTTAGTGGTGGACAAGACTCTACCACTTGTCTTTATTGGGCCAAACAAAACTTTGATAAGGTCATTGCTCTCACTTTTGTGTATGGACAAAAGCATGCTTTGGAAGTGCAACAAGCACAGAAGATTGCCGAACAAGCAAATGTAGAGTTTTATTTGATGGATGTCTCTTTTATTGGCACTTTAGGGCGCAATTCTTTGACCGATCAAAGCATAGAGATGGACAAAGAGAAGCCAGAGGGAGGATTGCCTAACACTTTTGTGCCAGGTCGCAACCTCTTTTTCCTAAGCATAGCAGCAGTGTTTGCACGAGAAAGAGGTATTCGTCATTTGGTGACAGGCACTTCGCAAACAGACTTTTCGGGATATCCCGATTGCCGAGATGCTTTTATTAAGAGTTTGAATGTTACTCTTAACTTGGCAATGGATGAAGAGTTTTGCATCCATACACCGTTAATGTGGCTCGATAAGTGCGAAACTTGGGCTTTGGCCGACAAACTTGGAGTGTTGTCACTTGTGCGCGAGCAAACTCTGACTTGCTATAACGGCGTTGTTGGTGATGGCTGTGGCGAATGTCCTGCTTGTAACTTGCGTCGCGAGGGATTGAAGAAGTATTTAGCAACGAAGAAATAAAACATTTAGTATATCATTTTATGGCCGTTAGAGAAGATGAAAACTTGCAAGCCTTGGGAGCAAAGACTGAATACAAAAGCACTTATGCACCAGAGGTCTTAGAAAGCTTTGAGAATAAACACCCAGAGAATGACTACTGGGTGCGTTTCAA
>JALFTM010000131.1 GCA_022788345.1 Bacteroidales bacterium | reverse complement strand
CTCGTGTGGCTTTGGAAAATGCCGCCAGCGTAGTAGGCATGTTCTTGACTACTGAGTGTGTCATCTGTGACAAGAAGGAAGAAGCACCTGCTATGCCTATGGGTGCTCCCGGTATGGGCGGTGGCATGATGTAAGCCACATAGACAATTGCAAAACACAATTAAGGCCGTGTCTTTTTCGAGGACACGGCTTTTTTTTGTACCTTAGCTGAAAATATAGAATTATGCAACGCCTATTCTTTTATCTCTTTATGTGTTGCTGCTGTGCTGTTGCACAGGCACAAGTAATATATGCACCTCAAGATTCTGTTCGCATAGAACAACTTCTGCGAGAATCTCCCAAGGGAAATGCAGTGCTTTACTACGCCCGTCAGTTCATCGGCGTGCCTTATGTGGCGCATACATTGGAAGTGAACGACCCTGAGCGTTTGGTCGTGAATACACGGGAGCTGGATTGTACTACGTTGGTTGAAACAACGCTTGCCTTAGCAAAGACCAAGGCGGAAGGCGATAGCACGTTTTCTGCCTTTTGCCGCAATTTAGAAAAGCTTCGCTACTTCAAGGGAATGTGCCAAGGTTATACCTCTCGTCTGCATTACTTTACGTGGTGGATGCACGATAATCTTGAGCGTGGTAACATCACAGAAGTACGTCCAGAGCGTTATGCCACAGCATCGATGGTTGTGAACAATTATTATATGAGTACGAAGCCTCAACTCTATAAGATGCTACGCCTCCATCCTGAATGGGTGAGCGAAGTGCACGCCTTGGAGCAGAAGTTTAATGGTTCGGATGGCTATTACCTCCCCGAAAAGCATGTTGGCCTTAGCCAAGCACAACTATCTCCCATTGCCAGCGGTGACCTTGTGGCGATTGTAACAAACAAGGCAGGCTTGGATTATAGCCATCTCGGTTTCGCTGTTTGGGGAAAGGATGGTAAATTGCACCTTCTTAACGCTTCAAGCATTCATGGCAAAGTTGTTGAAGAACCCATGACGCTTCAGCAATACCTCTTCCGTGCTAAGAATCGTCTTGGCATTCGTTGTTTTAGATTAAATATCCGCTAAACCCTTTTTATGATCACCTACTTAGATGTACAGCACCTCAACAAACGTATTGGCGACCTCGTCCTACTCGACGATGTGGCTTTCTCCATTGGCGAAGGCCATCGGGTAGGGCTAATCGCTCGCAACGGTGCAGGTAAAACGACCTTGCTCAATATCCTTTCAGGCAAGGAAGATTATGAAAGTGGTTCGGTGGTTTACCGCAATGATATTAAGGTCGGCTATCTTGAACAGTCGCCCGAATTTGATCCAACCCTTTCGGTCATAGATGCCTGCTTTGCACAAGCAGGTGAGCTTTCCGACTTGATTGCTCGCTATGAAAAATGTTTGCAAACCGAGGGAACTCCCGGCATTGATGCTCTGATTGAAGAGATGGAGCGACGTGAGGCGTGGGATTTTGAGTTGCGCGCCAAACAAATCCTCTCTCGACTCAATATCACAGACTTCTCACAACCTATTGGCCAACTCTCTGGCGGACAAATCAAGCGGGTCGCGCTGGCCAATGTGTTGCTCTCCAATCCCGACTTGTTGATCTTGGATGAACCTACCAACCACCTTGATTTGGAAATGATCGAATGGTTGGAAAGCTATTTGCGACGTGAGGTAAAAGCCCTATTTATGGTGACACACGACCGTTACTTTCTCGATCGTGTGTGTTCCGAGATATTGGAACTTGACCAGCAGAAAATTTTCTCATACAAGGGCAATTATGCCTATTATCTTGAGAAGCGCGCTGAGCGTGTGGCCGCAGAGGCAAGTTCGGTGCAGAAAGCCCAAAACCTTTATCGCACGGAATTGGATTGGATGCGCCGTATGCCACAGGCACGAGGTGGCAAGGCCAAGTATCGCAAAGATGCTTTTTACGAATTGGAGAAGCTGGCCAAGCAACGTTTAGAGGAAAAAGCTGTGCGTTTGCAAGTGAAAACAGAGTATCTTGGGAGCAAAATTATTGAAGCGCAGTATGTCTCTAAAACGTTTCAAAGTGAGAGCCGTGGGGATAAGGTCATTCTAAAAGATTTCTATTACAATTTTACCCGCTTTGAGAAGATAGGCATTGTTGGGGGCAACGGCACAGGAAAATCTACATTCATTAAGATGATTCTTGACGAGGTGCGCCCCGATTCTGGACGCTTCGTGGTGGGGGAAACCATTCGCTTTGGCTATTATTCGCAGAACGGCATGGAGTTTGACAATCAAATGAAGGTCATTGATGCTGTCCGTAACATAGCAGAAACCGTAGATCTTGGTGGAGGGCGTCGCATCACAGCCATGCAGTTTCTCAGCCACTTCCAATTTCCTCCCGCTCGTCAGCAAGATTATATCTATAAACTTTCAGGCGGTGAACGTCGCCGTCTGTATCTTTGCACGGTCTTGATGCAAAATCCAAACTTTTTGATTTTGGACGAACCAACGAATGATTTGGACATTTCAACGCTACAAGTTTTGGAAGAATACTTGGCCGATTTCCGCGGTTGCGTACTGGTGGTGAGCCACGACCGTTATTTTATGGATAAGGTGGTGGATCATCTCTTCGTCTTCAAGGGAGAGGGTGACATCAAGGACTTCCCCGGAAACTACACCCAATTCAGAGCGTGGGAAGCCTTACAGGAGGAAGAAGAAAAGGCGCAACCCAAGGCAAAGGTTGAGCTTGCCAAAAAGGAGAATACTTATACTTCGGAGCGAAAGCGCAAACTGACTTTCAAGGAGAAGCAGGAAATGGAGGCTTTGGAAGCCGACATTGCAAAATTGGAAGCCGAAAAAGCTGAGATAGAAACTGCTCTTAGCTCTGGCACACTTTCGGTGGAGGAAATAACAGCACACAGCCGTCGTCTCCCCCTCCTCACGGAAGAATTGGAAGAAAAGGAAATGCGCTGGTTAGAATTATCGGAAATTTAAGTGTAGGCATACATTATAAATAAGATGAAACGTATTACGATTTTCCGCCTTTTGCAGGTTTGTGCATTGGCCTGCGTTCTTACTGCCTGTTCTACTCTCTACGTTTCGGAGAGCAAGACAATAAGTAAAATTAGCTATGGCATGACGCCAAAGGAAGTGGAGCATCTTTTGGATGGTCGCCCCGACTATCGCCGCTTCGATCGTGACAACGAACAATGGGAATACCATTGGACGCGCACCATTATTGTTATCGACTTTGAGAATGGTCGCGTCGTGCGTCTCAACACATTTCCCAAGCCTCCCGCTCCTCCCACGCCCTCTCAAGGCAACCTCAAACGCCTTGAGTAGCGTAGGCACTACATAAACCGCAAATATGAAACCATTAGCAGAGCGACTACGTCCAACAACTTTGGACGAATACATAGGGCAACGCCATTTGGTGGGGCAGGGTGCAATTTTGCGCACGATGATAGACTCAGGGCGCATCGCTTCACTCATCCTTTGGGGACCTCCGGGCGTGGGAAAAACAACTTTGGCAAAAATCATTGCCAACACACTCGATCAGCCTTTTTATACATTGAGTGCCGTCAGTTCTGGAGTAAAAGATGTGCGTGAAGTCATTGACAACGCTCGGAAAAATCGCTTTTTCTCATCGGCAAGCCCTATCTTATTTATAGATGAGATACATCGCTTCTCAAAGTCGCAACAAGACTCGTTGCTGGCTGCGGTGGAAACGGGCGATGTCGTACTGATTGGAGCGACCACAGAAAATCCTTCTTTTGAAGTGATACGCCCCTTGTTGTCACGTTGTCAAGTGTACACACTCAAATCGTTGACAGAAGATGATTTACACACTCTGACGCAAAGAGCACTCAAGGAAGATGTTGTGTTGAAAGAGCGTGACATTCGGGTGGAAGAAACTGACGCACTGTTCCGCTTTAGTGGTGGTGATGCTCGCAAACTGCTAAACATTCTCGATCTCGTCACATCAATAGGCGATGAACGAGCACCATTGGTCATCACCAATTCATTGGTCACTGAACGATTACAAGAAAATCCTTTAGCCTACGACAAGGACGGCGAGATGCACTACGACATCATCTCTGCTTTCATCAAAAGTATTCGTGGTAGCGATCCCGATGCTGCCATATATTGGTTGGCAAGGATGATTGAAGGAGGAGAAGATCCTAAATTTATCGCCCGTCGTTTGGTCATTTCAGCCGCAGAAGATATTGGACTGGCCAACCCAAATGCCCTCCTCTTAGCCAATGCTGCTTTTGACGCTGTTGCCAAAATCGGATGGCCAGAAGGACGTATCCCTTTGGCAGAAGCTACGGTTTACTTGGCCACAAGTCCGAAAAGCAATAGTGCATACTTGGCCATTGACGAAGCCTTGGCAGAGGTACGCAAGTCGGGCAATGCCCCCGTGCCACTTCATTTGCGCAACGCTCCAACGGCATTGATGAAAGAACAAGGTTATGGAGTCAATTATATCTATCCACACGATTTTCCCAACCATTTTGCTCCACAACAATATCTTCCCGACACGTTGCAAAACCTCCGATTTTGGCATCCTGCCGACAATGGCGCAGAACAAAAAGTAGCGGATCGACAAGCCTTCTTGTGGGGAAGACGAGTAAACAAAGAGTCTTAGATGCCGTGTTTTAGCTTTCGGATGCAATAATGTGCCTATCTGTGCGCACAAAAGAAAGAAGACACCTTGTCACTATGGCTTCAAGTATACTTAGGTATGAAACAAAAAATCACACAGAACACGGCCGTTCGCTTTGCCTTGGTCGGAGTTGTCAATACATTGTTCGGAACAGCTGTCATGTTTTGGCTTACAATCTTTTGGGCTGTAGCTATTGGATGTCGTCGGCTGCAAATTATGTGTTTGGAAGCATCTTGAGCTACTTCTTGAACAAGTACTTCACTTTCCGCTCTTCTGGCAAAAGCTGGGCTGAGATTGGTCGCTTTGTTGTGTCCATTCTTTTCTGCTACTTGATGGCTTATGGGGTGGCCAAATGGGCGACCAACGAGTTGCTTTCTTCCTGCAATGTTAGCCTGCGTGAGAATATATCGATGGCTGTGGGCATGGTTCTGTTTGTGGTGCTCAACTATGTATTGCAAAGACTGTTTGTTTTCAAAAATAAAAAGCAGTAGTTG
>JALFTM010000130.1 GCA_022788345.1 Bacteroidales bacterium | reverse complement strand
CCGCTTTCAAAGAGATAGCCTTTTTCGCAAAAGGTGCGGATTTGTCCTCCTGCGCGATGAGTGGCTTCGAGCAGTAAGACGCTATAGCCCTTGTTTTGGAGAGAAAAGGCCGCAGTCAAGCCCGTGAGACCTGCGCCTACGACAATGTAATCGTAATGTTGCATGACGTACACATGAATCTTTTGTTGATCAGCAGAATGGTTCTATACCACGATATGGCCCGAACAATCGTTGATGTTGCTCGCAGGGGAAAAAGGGGGTGTTGGGTCGTGGTTATGACTGCTGTGAAGGGGGAGTAGAAGTGTGAAATCGCCTCCGAAAAAAAGGAGAGAAGCAACGCTTTTGCCTTGATATTTATCTCTTGAAACGGAGAGGCGAGTCTTTTTATTTTGCAGTTAGGTCATTCCTTTGCAACAGCGTCATCGCAAAATTACGGAGAATACCTCAAATTGCACGAACTTTACGGGAAAATCTTTGGTGCTTTATCCGACTTTACGGGAGGCGTAGGAAGAAAAAACGGGAGGCGCAAGAAGAAATTTCTTCTTGCGCCTCCTGAAAATGCTATCAGCGATGGCTGAAAAAAGACAAGTCTATTGTGTCTTTTCTTCGGGTGTAGCAATTAGTCTTCACACTTGTTGCAGCTGAGCATACCCCAGCAACCAGCAGCGAGAACAGCACCTACGAAAGGACCTACGATGAAGATCCACAACTGTTCCAAAGCCTTGCCACCTTCAAAGAGAGCAGGACCGATAGAGCGAGCGGGGTTCACAGAAGTGCCAGTGTAGCGGATGCAAGCGAGGTGTACCAATACGAGGCTCAAGCCGATGGCCAAACCAGCGAAATTGCCTGCGCCCTTCTTGCTGTCTGTTGTGCCAAGCACTACGAGAACAAAGACGAAAGTGAACACGATTTCTGCCAACAAGCCACCCATCACGTCTACGCCAGTTTGTGTGGCATTAGCGCCAGTGGCTGTGCCAGCTACCATGTCGGGCGATGTTGAAGTCAGCGCAAAGAGGATGGCCGCACCAATGATTGCACCGATGGTTTGGAAAATCATGTACATCACAGCGTCCTTTGCGCCGATGCGCTTTGTGAGGAGTGCACCAAGCGTGATGGCGGGATTGATGTGGCAACCGGAGATGCCACCGATGGTGTAAGCCATAGCCACTACGGAGAGACCGAAAGCGAAAGCTGTTGCAATGACTGACGCTGTGCCTTCAAGACCAGCAGAAGTGCAGTTGACACTAACGGCAACACCGCAACCCATGAGCACGAGCACCATAGTGCCAACGAGCTCTGCAAGATACTTTTTCATACTGAATATAATTTTGATAAATAAAATAATGTAGGTGATTGTTTGAGAAAAGGTGTATCCTTGTTTTGTCTGCAAGGATACCGATAATTATATATAGAGGACAATCGTCTTTGTGTCTGATGCCAGCCAAGCGATGCCTGCAATAGGTAGCGTCTGTTGGCGGGAAAAGAAAGCGTTGAGGTTTTGTGTAAATACGCTATATAAGCCCTTTTGTGTCCTTTTGTGCTATCAGTTAAGCAAGGATATGGACACCATGGCTTGGCATCTGCCAAGGGGCGAAAAAGGAGGCTCTACCAGATGATAAATAAGTGAAATAAAAACTACTTTTGGGCTTAAAAACCTCTCTTTCTGTGGACAAAGATAGATATTTCTGCCTTGTCTTCCAAATAATTGTCCGAAGAAATGGCGCATAGGATGGGATTTATTGCCTCTTATACGATTTAATTTTTGAGATACCCTGCAAAAAGGGCAGACAATTCCTTAACTTTTTGTTACCTTTGTAGAACAATAAACTTAAGCGCACAGACGACAATGAATTTGATTGAAAGAATCGTGGCTCGTGCTATTGCCAACAAGCAACGCATCGTGTTGCCTGAAGGTACAGAAGAGCGCACACTCAAAGCCGCAGATCAGGCTTTGGCCGATGGTTTGGCCGAAATTATTCTCATTGGCAACGAAGCCGAAATCCGCAATTTGGCCCGTCTCCATGAGCTGACGCACATTGAAAAAGCCACCATCATCGACCCCGGTACCAATCCTAAGAAGGAGGAGTACACGCAACTCTTGTTCGACCTCCGAAAGAGCAAGGGACTCACAGAAGAACAAGCCCAGCAATTAGTGCTCGACCCTCTCTATCTCGGCAGTTTGATTATCAAAGCTGGCGATGCCGATGGCCTGCTGGCTGGCGCACGCAACACTACAGGCGATGTCTTGCGTCCTGCTTTGCAAATCATCAAGACCTCTCCCGGCATCAGCTGTGTGAGCGGTGCAATGTTGCTTATCACAAAGGCAGAAGAGTTGGGCGAAGGCGGTGTGATTGTTATGGGCGATGTGGCCGTTATGCCTGTGCCCGATGCCGACCAGTTGGCGCAAATTGCTGTGAGCACAGCTCGTACGGCCAAAGCTTTGGCTGGCGTAGAGCCAAGAGTGGCCATGATGAGCTTCTCCACGAAAGGTTCAGCCAAGCATGAGGTGGTAGATAAAGTTGTTCTGGCCACTCAAAAGGCGCGCGAAATCGACCCCAGTTTGCAAATCGATGGCGAGTTGCAGGCCGATGCTGCCCTCGTGCCTTCTGTGGGTGAGAGCAAAGCCCCCGGTTCCAAGGTGGCAGGCCATGCCAATGTGCTCATTGCACCTTCGCTGGAAGTGGGTAATATCGGCTATAAATTGGTGCAACGTCTCGGCAATGCGGTTGCCGTTGGCCCTATCCTCCAAGGCATTGCCCGTCCGGTCAATGACCTTTCTCGTGGCTGTTCTGTGGCCGATATCTATAAGATGATTGCCATCACGGCCAACCAAGCGCTTTTTGCTAAAGAAAACGCAGCACAATAAACCTGTAAGTATCATTCAAGTCCTTTGTGTAACCAAGCAATGGTCGGCACAATGGACCAACGATTTCAGAAACGATTATGAAAATTCTTGTTATCAACTGCGGAAGTTCTTCCATCAAATACAAACTCTACGACATGACCTCTGAAGAGGTTTTGGCCTCAGGCATCGTGGACAAAGTGGGCATCGAAGGCGCACACATCAAATACAAGCTTCCCAATGGCGAGAGCAAAATAATTGAAGCACCAGTGCCCACGCACACCGAAGGTATCCGTTTGATGTTCGACGTGCTGTTAAGCGATGAAGTAGGAGCGATCAAGTCGCTCGATGAAGTGCAAGCCGTAGGTCACCGCATCGTGCATGGTGGCACTTTCACAAAGAGTCTGTTGGTGACGCCAGAGGTGATCGAAGAGTGGAAGACCTTCATGGATCTCGCACCCCTTCACAATCCTGCCCACCTCAAGGGCTACAATGCTGTAAAGGAGCAACTGCCCAATATGCCTCAGGTGTTTGTGTTCGATACCTCCTTCCATCAAACCATGCCAGAGCATGCCTATATGTATGCCCTCCCCTACAAGTATTACACGAACTACAACATTCGTCGCTATGGTGCTCATGGCACAAGCCATCGCTTCGTGACGCAACGCGTGGGCGAGTTCCTCGGCATCGACCCTGCGGAGAAGAAAATCATTACTTGCCATATCGGTAACGGAGCGAGCATCTCAGCTGTAGACCACGGCAAGTGTGTGGACACCTCTATGGGCCTCACACCGCTTGAGGGCTTGATGATGGGCACACGCACTGGCGACATCGACTCTTCCGCCATCCTTTACATCATGAAGAAAGAGGGCCTGAGCATCGATGAAGCCAACGACCTGTTGAACAAGAAGAGTGGAATGCTCGGCATCACAGAGATTTCGTCCGATATGCGTGCCATTGAAGAAGCCAATGCAAAAGGCGATCCTCGCGCACGTTTAGGTACAGATATGTACACCTACCGCATCAAGAAATACATCGGTGCATATGCCGCTGCCATGGGAGGCGTAGACATCATTGTCTTCACCGCTGGCGTGGCCGAGAACCAATACGACATCCGTCAAGATGCCTTGAAGGGGCTTGAATTCCTTGGCGTAGACCTTGACGTAGAGTTCAATAAAAATCCCGGACGTGGCAAGGATGTTGTTATCTCAAAGCCTGAGAGCCGTGTAACGGTGGCCATCATCCCCACAGACGAGGAACTCCTTATCGCTCGTGACACCAAGCACTTGGTGCAAGGTTAAGCGCATTTTTTCTCCTATATCGCCCCTTTGTGTCTCCTTGCGCAAAGGGGCGATGTGATAAATGGGCAGAGCGCATCTGCTACTACCTAACATCTTTTTTTACAATGCCCACCATCCTTTTCCCATCGCCTATTTTCGGGCCTGTTATCAGTCGTCGCTTGGGCGTCTCCTTAGGCATCAATCTTATTCCCGAAGGGGGAAAGCTGTGTAGCTTCGATTGCATTTATTGCGAATGTGGCTTCAACGCTTCCAATGCACCCCGCACGCCTCGTCCAAAGCGGGAGGCTGTGGCTGAGGCTTTGGAGAAAAAACTGCAAGCCATGCAGGCAGAAGGAAATCTTCCTGATGTGATCACTTTCGCAGGCAATGGCGAACCAACGATGCACCCACAATTTCCTGCCATCATTGATGATACCTTGCGTTTGCGCAATGAGTATTGTCCCAAGGCGCGTGTGGCGGTACTCTCCAATGCCTTCCATTGCGAACGCCCTACGGTGCGAGAAGCCTTGCTCAAGGTTGACGATGCCATTTTGAAGCTCGATACGGTCGATGAAGACTACATTCGCCATGTCGATCGCCCTACACGACACTATCATGTGCAGGACATCATTGCCCACCTTGCGGCTTTTGACGGACAGGCTTGCATACAAACGCTTTTCATGAAGGGCATGACGCCCGATGGCTTCAATGTTGACAACACGGGCGATGCCTATGTCTTACCTTGGATAGAGGCCCTGCGACAAATCCGTCCTCGACGTGTCATGATTTACACCATAGACAGAGAAACACCAACGCAGGGACTGCTCAAGGCTACACCGAAGGAACTCGACCGCATTGCCGACTTGCTACGCCAACAAGGCTTTGAAGCTGAAGTGTCGTACTAAACCCTCATTCTTGTATGAACGCTCTTACCACCAAAGTGCAACAAACCATCGCTCGTTTCGCCCTCTTGAGAGATGGCGAGGCGGTGGTCGTGGCTTTAAGTGGCGGTGCCGACTCTGTGGCCTTGCTGTTGGTGTTGGCCGAACTGGGCTATGCCGTGGAAGCGGCACATTGCAACTTTCATCTTCGAGAAGGGGATGCGGATGCGGATATGGTCTTTGTCGAAGCGCTCTGCGCTCGCCACAATGTGCCCTTGCATCTTCGTCACTTCGATACGCTCCCCTATGCCAAAGCCGAGGGCATCAGCATCGAAATGGCTGCCCGAACGTTGCGCTATGAATGGTTCGCCACTTTTGAACGACCCATCGCTGTGGGACACCATGCCGAGGACAATGCCGAAACCCTCTTGCTCAATCTCTGTCGAGGTTCGGGTTTGGCGGGTTTGGCGGGGATACGCCATCGAAATGGGCAAATCGTGCGCCCACTTTTGGATTGCCGACGCGTAGATATTGAGGCTTATTTGGCGAAAAGGGGCGAAACTTTTTGCACGGATGCTACCAATTTCGACACGCAGTATCGACGGAACAAAGTGAGACATGAGGTCATCCCTTTATTGGCCGAACTGAATCCCGACATAACCCAGACCTTGCACGAGACAGCTCTCCGCTTGCGAGAAGTTGAGCAGGTCTATCGTTTTGGACTGGAACAATTGCAACAGACGTTGATGGCGTCGCTCCCCGATGGTTTCCGCATCAATTACGATGCGCTCACCAAAGCTCCTGC
>JALFTM010000129.1 GCA_022788345.1 Bacteroidales bacterium | reverse complement strand
TATCAGCCACCAACGTGTTATCTGTTTCATTCTGCTACTTCTTCTACCTTGCCTATACGAAAAATCATGGTCGTTGCACCAATGGTGATGATGTCGCCATCAGAGAGTATGATGCGATCGCAGTCGCGAAGGATTTCGGTGTGTAGGAAAGTGCCCGTGTTGGACGGCGCATCACGCAAGATGAATTTCGGCTGGCGGTTGCGATCGAGTTTTACGGTCACGATGCAATGAGTTGTATCGACACTGGGGTCTACGGTCTTAATGGCTGCATTTGCTTTTGTGCCACGCACATGGCGTCCCACAACATTCTCACCTTCCACCAAGGGCACTATCTGCTTCAAGTGGAAAGCGTTCTCAACAACAATAAGTGCGCCAAAGGTTTCGGGTGCTTCTTCCTCTGGTTCGTCTTGTGGCGAGGGAATACGAATCTTAAATTGTTTGCTACAACTGGGGCATTCAAACACCAAGGTACGCCCCGGAGCATAGAGTTTGTCATCGAAGAGAATGGGCTCGTCGCATTTGGGACAACGGATACGTTTCATTACAAATTTGTGCTAAAACAAAAAGGCGGGAAAATTTCCCAGCCTTTTCTGTTATCAATGTTCTATTTCTTATGTCTATGCCATGGCGAGGACAAATGGCGCAACCCCTATTAGGGTTATTAGCGTTCCATTACCCAAGCATTGGCAAAATCGGGATTTTGGCGCAAAGTTCTGAGTTTCGCTTGAGCTTCTGCCTCTGTGGCAAAGTTGCCATACACCACGCGCACCATTTTACGCCGTGTCCACACAGATGCTTCGCTATGTCCTTCTTTTTGCAATCGTTGTGCCAAAGCCTCTGCGTTGGCTGGCTGTACAGCACTGGCCAACACCAATGTATAACTGCTTTGGGGTGCAACAACTTCAGGCTCTGGTGCAACAGATGCTGTTTCGTTAGCAGTTTGCAACGTAGCTTCCGCTATTTCCAGTATCTCTGCCTTTGGCGCAGGTTTTACGGAATGGTTCTGTCGGAAAAGCTCTTGGGTAAAGACGCTGGCTTTTTGCGTTTTAAGTGCAATTTTATCAGCCGAAGGCACAGACCAAGCAAAATAGACGACAACCGCCAATATGGCAGCTACGCCATAACCCAGCCATTCTCGGTGGATTTGAAGCGTATAAGTCTTCTTTTGGGCTGTATGAACAGGTGTTACAACGGCTTCTTCTCTCTCTTCCCCTTCAGCAAAAGTGTTTTGCACTAAACCCAAGCAGAAGCTGTCCAAAGCATAATGGTCGGGGGTTAGAACCCCAGCTTCATTGGGCGTAAAATGGTAACGTCCATCCAGCGAATAGGTTAGCGTGCCGATGTTGCTGAAAGCATAACTGCCTTTCTCGGAGAGTGCTTGTTTCACCTCGCCAACCATTTCAGCCACCAGCTTCATCGCTTCAGGATAATTGACATCCTCTGCCAGCATCACCGATTGGATGAGTACGCCGTCGTTCATCTGCAACATACCGTTGAACCCTACGCTACGTGTGGGTGGGAGGTACAAAAGTTCCTCTTCCACAAATCGCGCAGGCACATGGTGCGTTACAAATCCGCCAAAGCCGGGGATAATAACGCAGTCGTGTTCTAAGAGCAGGCATTCTATGTGTCTTGAGAGTTCAACCATATCTATGTGCAAAGATACCTATTTTCTCCGCATCTCTCCAAGTTTCCTACAGCCTTTTTCACCAACATTTTTTAGTCGTATGCGTGATGATGTTTGTAGGGGCTACATTTTTAGAGAGTTTCAAATAAGTGTTAGCATGTTTTTATTATCTTTGCATTGCGAATCCACTTTTGTGGTGAGCCATTACATATGAAACGGGTGTTTATACGCTTGACTTAAGAGTATTCAAACTTCGCAATTTTGACTATCCCCTCTTAACGTTAGAAGCAATATAGACGTCTGCGCCAGCTATGTAGCTCACTTGCTGCACCCATCTGCATGATGGGTGTAGCAACTTGAGAGCTATATGACTTTGCGTGAGACTTCTGCATTGCTTATCTTATTGGGGAAGGCAATGCGAAGGCCTGAATACGAATAAGATAAGTGTGTGGTTGTTCTCACGCTTGCTTTTATGTTAATGCAATACCTTATTTTAATCCAACAGTTGCTTGTAGAGAACAAAGCAGTATTAAATTTATCATCATGCTGAAAAAATTATTTGTGTGCATGAGCCTTGCAGGTTGTGCTATGACTGCAATGGCACAAAAAGCTCTCCTTAAAGCAGGCACAGCTATTTCACTTCAATCTGTAGAAAACATTTATGCTCGTAATGTTGAGGTGGGACAAGATGTCATGTTCCGCGTTGTTTCAGATGTTATGGCTGACGGCAAAGTAGTTATTCCTCAGGGCACAATTGCTCGAGGGAAGGTCGAAGAAGCTAAAAAATCTTCTTTAGCAGGTACGAAAGGGCGTTTAACCATTTCTGTGAGTAATATAACTCTCGCTTCAGGTCAGCAAATTTTCGTGAACAAGATATTGAATTTCAATGGTAAGAACAGAACTCCTCTTGCTGTTATTACGGGCCTATTCATTTGGCCTTGTATCTTTATTCCCGGTTCTGCTGCCTATATGCCAGAAGGGTATACAACGACTGTTCTTACTATTAGTAACACTGAAATCGACTGATTGTAATTTTGATTAGAAGGGCGAATTATTACCTCCCTCTAATTACTATGTGGCGGTGTGTATTTCTTAGCTTGTTATTAGGCTCTGTGGAAAGAAATAGCATTGTTTTCTACATTGAAATTACAGCTCAGCAACCCTCCTGCGCAACCTCGTCGATTTTGAAGCGCAAGAAGAAATTTTGGGAGGCGCAGGAAGAAATTTCTTCTTGCGCCTCCTGAATGTTGTGGCTTCTACTCCCATGTAAACTGTCATGTGGCAGAGGAAAGAAAAGTGGCTATTATTGTCTATTCACAATGCTTCTTTATAGCAAGCTCTTGAGTGTTCTCAAGAGGGCGTCCACATCTTCTGTGGTAGTGTCCCAGCTGGTGACGAAACGCACTTCGGATGTCGCCTCGTTCCATACATAGAAGAAATAGTCGTTGAGCAAAGCGTTTATCGTCTCTTTGGGAAGTTGAAGAAACAATTGGTTGGTCTCCAACTTCTGCGTAAGGCTCAAGCCCAAAGTTTGCAAGCCATCGGCCAAACGTTTTGCCTGCATATTGGCCTTTTGGGCATTTTCATGCCATAAATCGTTCTTCAAATAGGCAGAGAACTGCACGCTGAGATAGCGCATCTTGGAGGCCAATTGTGCCGCCTGTTTGCGGACAAAGCCAGCTTCTGCTTGCAACGTCTTGTCGAACACAAGGACACTTTCGCCCATCATCAAGCCATTTTTCGTTCCGCCAAAACTGACAGTGTCCACACCCGTGTGCGTTGTCAGATCGGCCAGTGAACAGTTGAGTGCCACGCAGGCATTGGCCAAACGGGCACCATCCATATGTACACGCATGCCGTGCGCATGGGCCAAATCGGTAAGTGCTCGAATTTCGTCTGGCGTATAAATGGTGCCAAGTTCTGTGGCCTGTGAAAGGTAGAGCGCGCCGGGTTGGGAATGATGCACTACTCCAAAATGTTGCAAATAAGGACGCACCAATTCAGGAGTGAGCTTACCATCGCTTGTGGCGATGGGGCGCAACTGACAGCCCGTGAAACGTGCTGGTGCACCGCATTCGTCTACATGGATGTGTGCCGTCTCTGCACAGAGAATGGCATGATAGGGGCGGGTCACTAAGTCCAGTCCCACCACATTGCTTCCCGTGCCATTGAACACGAAGAGCGGTAACATATCAGGGGCTTCAAAAGCGGTTTGCAGGTCGGCCACAGCTTGCGCCGTCCAAGGATCGTCGCCATAGCCTACGGCATGGTTTTGATTGGCTGCTTCCAAGGCCGCCATTACACGAGCGTCTACGCCTGAATTATTGTCTGAAGCAAAACTTCTCATGATTGTTTCGATAAAATAGTTGAGTCGCCGAAGAGCCTTAAAGCCTGTCTATAATCATCGTCTTAAAGCCCTGTCTTAGCAGTCTGCTTGCGCAGTTCGGAGGCTATCAGTTGCACATCCGTGTAGATATTCTCCACAAAATACACGGGGATGAGTTTTGAATAGCTTTGGTGGCCATTGCGAACGTCAGCCTTAAAACCGTGAGTAGCCAGTGCCTCACCCATGTGCATGACCTCTTCTACATCTTTTTTCGGATGGAAGAGGGTGAGCAGGAACTCGTTCTCCTCACACACGATTTCCACCACCAAACCTTCCGCAGAGAGGCTCAAGCTATTGTCTGTTTCTTGCTTCGGAGTGCGCAGCGGAGCGATATGAAACGAGGGGAGAAACTCCAAAATCTCTTGACAGCGTGATGCGTTCTTAACAGCCACATGATGTTGGTGCAAGAGTTCACTGATGCCTTTGGGCTTTGTCGTATTCTCCAAGAAGCAGCGACGATAAAGCACGCTTTCGAAGGCCTCTTTGTTAGTGACCATGAGTGAGAGCGGATGCACAAAGGCATTCTTGTCGAAATAGCTTGTGAGATAGTGTTGGTCAAAGGCTGGAGCTGTCACGAGGTTGAAGACCTGATGAGCCATCGTGCGAAGATGAGGCTGAAGCTTCGCTACATCGCCCCATCCGAGATAAATGGGCGAGGCGAGAAGCGTGTTGTCTATTGCCGTAGTGTACGCATAAGGCGTTTCGTAGGGCACATTCTTTTTCTCTCCTCCACAAACGTTGGTGAGGTGGAAGACCTGCACGATGCCCTCCAAGTCCTTTCCGCCATTGCGCTCAGCAAACAGCGAAGCGATAGCACGCATCGTTGGACAAGGCTTGAAAGTGTGCCAAACGTTCGTTTGACCATGTTCCAGCACCTTGAGTTGTTCAAGAATGGCTGGGTCTGTCACCTTTTCTGTAGGTGCAGTAGTGCCGGGGTGTTGGATATATACTGTGCCGATAACGTTCCATGTTGCGCCAAATTGTAGGAGAGTGTGCCAACGATAGGCAATGGGGGCTTCACTGGTACTTTCACCGATGTGGTAATGTGAATATACTTGCATAGTTCTGTGTATCTTTATTTATAACTAATTTGATATCGCCGAAATGAACATGACCTCTACTTCTGCTTCAAACGTTGAGGCAGGGAGGCCTGCGCCATTGCGGAGATCGCCTCGTGTAAAAGGTTGCCAACCATAGCGCAACATGATGTCCGATGAATTGAGAGGAGGGGTCGACAATGTGATGGTATTGCCTTCTATCTTCAGCACCTTGGCAGGACGGAACACGCGGTCATGGTTTGCCACCTCGAAACCTTGTGTACATTGCAATCCTTTAGCATGGCGGAAACGCACTACGATGGTGTTGCTGTTGCTCATAAACGCCTCGTAAGGTACTGGCCCTTGACACTCGACCTCTTTGTGGCCATAGACATTGTTGAGGGCTTGGCGCGCCAATCGCTCCCCGATGGGAGCTTTCGTGCGGGGGTGCACATCAAGACTGTCGCCCAAGTCGCTCGACACCACCATATAGCGGCTCTCGCGACGGCTGGCCAGTTCCAGTTGCGAATAGCGGAATTGTGGCCAAGAGGGGCGGGTGCCGATGCTCGACAACTGGACATAGAGGAAAGGCAAATTGTAGCTGAAATTCTCGCCAAGGGTTTTGCGCCAACTCTTCACCAACATGGGGAAAAGTTCTTTGTGCAACTCCACGTTGTGGGCATTCGACTCGCCTTGATACCAAGCCACACCAGCCAAGCGGTAGCCCATCAACGGTTCGATGCCAGCCTCGAAAAGATAAGCAGGGTTGTAGGGGTGGCGTTGTAGGGGCGATTTGTTCAAACTTGTGTTGAGGGCTGCACGCTGACGACACCAGTCCATGATGTAGTCGCTCGTGGGGAAATCTTTCAAAATGGCAGGGATTTCTTCTTCCAGTGTGCGACGATCGATCCAACTCTCGGTGTTAGAGCCTCCAACAGCGTTGCAAATGATGCCAATGGGCACTTTCAAACTGTCCGAAAGATGGCGGGCAAAGTGATAGGCCACAGCAGAAAAGTCGGCCGCTGTCTGTGACGTACAAGTTTGCCAGCCTGAGAGTTGAAAATAGTTCAAACGATTGACTGAGTCAAGGGCCGACAGCTCCCATGCTTTAGGTTCTGTAAGCCAGCGAGGGCGCATGTTGAAAAGATGGATGTTGCCATAATTTTTGGCTTGTGCAATATCTGTCTTCGCTGTGGCCGTTTGAGAAAGCTCGAATGCCATGTTCGACTGCCCAGAGCAGAGCCAAACCTCGCCTACATAGGCTTTTTTGATTTCAATTTTGCGATTGTTCGTGCTGATGGTGAGCTTGTAAGGGCCACCAGCTGGTGGACAATTGAGCGTAACTTCCCAATTGCCAAAGTCGTCTGTTGCAACATTCTGTTTTTCTCGGCCAAATTGCACCGTGACCACCTCCTTTGGGTTGGCCTTTCCTTTGAAATCGCAATAGTTGCCTTGTTGCACTACCATTCCTTCGCCGTAGAGAGGCGAAAGTTGGAGACCTCCATTGTCTTTTGTCAATGCTGTATAAACAGTTTTGGCGATGATGCCTGCGCCCTCGGTTGTTGGGTGAAGGGCATCTGGAAAGAGGTCGGGGCGGTTGTGTAAGGGAGCGAACAAATCGATCGGATGTGCCAGCGTAGTTCTGTATACGCGTTCTATTGCCTCTTGGACTTGTTTGTGCCACGTTAGCGTACCACTGCTGAAACGGCGGTGGCTGTCGAAGATGGGGGTCATGCGACAGACGAATATCTCGGCCTTTGGGTTGGCTTTCTTAAAGGAGTCGATCAGCGCGATGTAGTTGGGGATAAACTCGTCTCGATAGTTGTTCCAGTTGCGTGGATCGGTATCGTTAAGACCAAGGTGGATAACCACTTTGTCGGCCTTGAAGTCCATTGCTTGGCGAAACTCTTCTGTGAGTATATAGGGACGGTGTCCACGAGAGAGGAGGGTTGCTCCGCTGTGTCCAAAGTTACGCACTTCGTATTGGCCACCCAAGAGGGTTTGCAACTGTGCTGGATAGCTTTCCTTGGCAGGCTCTTT
>JALFTM010000128.1 GCA_022788345.1 Bacteroidales bacterium | reverse complement strand
GCACAGCAAAACGAGGGTCTGCTTCGACCTCTACGACTTCGGGGTTGTCTTTTTCAATCCCGACCACCAAGCCGAGGTGCACAAAGTGAACCGCGCCTTTTAGCCCGTCCCTTTCCACTATTAAAAACGTTTGTCTTATCCCAAACAAAGCATCTGTTTTGTTTAGGATAAGACAAATTCATTATGAGACAAGCTCCCTTGGATGACAACTCGTGAGGCGAGTTACATTAGGCAATCCAATAAACAAGTCGGGATAAAGAAAGAATTGAAGTTGCTCAATCTTTCTAATCCCGACTTAGCACAAGGAGGTGTGTCGTAATGCACGATGCACCTCCTTTTTATTTGGTTTTGTAGGCTTAGACAACATACTTTGGAGAAGCGCCCCATTGGTTTTCTGTGGGCAAAGAATCGTTTGTGAGGAACACCAACAAAACAATTCCTCCTAATGGGATGAGTGAGATAAGTAGCCACCAGCCACTGCGACCTGTATCGTGTAGACGACGAATGGCTAAGCTTATTGTTTGCACTACAGTGAGTAGAGCAACAATAGCATACAAGATCATCCCAATGAAAGGTGTGTCGAAAGCAAAGGTAAGTAGCATACCTATAATGCTTGTAGCTACAAGGAGTATGAAGTTGTAGAGAACGAACCACCAATACTCGGCGCGTCTTGCACGTCCTGCGAAGTTGAAACAGTTGGAATACCCAGATTTGATAATCTCAATGAATGAGGGAGCTGTAAGAATTTGCATATCGTATTGAAATTGAAATTAATAATATTGCAAAGATAGAAAAAACACTTCTCCCTCGTTTTATAAAGAATATATTTTTGGAGAGTTATATTCGCTTTGCGCTTTATGCTTCATATACAAAAAATAACAAAGGGGAGTGGGGGGAAAGTTCAGCCTGCGACGTTGTAAATCGGTGAAGGCTTGAAAAAAAATCGAGAAGGCTTGGAAAAATAGCAGGAGGCGTGGGCTGAACATTCGAGTTGCGCCTTGTGAAAGAGCAGTTTGAGGGCAAAAAGAAAAGGGAATATGGTTGTGATAAACCATCTTCCCTTTGTGTCTACTGCAAAGATAATATATTGAGGAGCGAAATGCAAGGGCAGTTGTTGCAAAAGTTTAAAGTCGTTATCCGTCTTTAAGGATTTACTGTCCGTAGTGCCATTTTCCTAAGGGCTGTCTAAGGAGAGAGAAAAGGGGCTTGTCTGTTCAATTTGCTTTGCTTTCAAAAGCAGGTTGCTTTGCCCATTAGGCAGAATGCAAATGCTTGCTCTCGGTAAACCTTTTCTATGCCATAGCATCAGCCTAAGGCTCATTCCTCGCTTGGGCTCTGTTTGCTTTGCTTATGAGAAAGGTTTGTTCTCAACAGCTCTTTCCTGTGCTACGGCATAGTTCAAGCGCTGTGTGGCTTGGCTCTACTTATCTGGCTTGGTGAGAAAATGTACCCCTGCGTGTTGCTTATTGAGTAGGTGTACTTATAGAAATGAAAGCTTAGCCCGAACTGGCGTACAACTTGTGAGGCGAGTTATTTGAAACCTGTCACGGAGTTGATGAAGATAGTGGCGAGGACGATAGCGGAGATGAGGGCATAGAGCCAGTCGCGTTCACGCAGGAAATCGAAGAAGGAGAGGGCTACACGAAGAATGGGCGTGAGAATGAGAACGATGACGCCTATTTGGATGATGCCATAGGATTCGCCAATGGCAAAGCCCGAAAGGATACCCTCAAGATGGGTGAAAGCTGGACGAGAAGCATCGAAATGGGCGTAGTCAGGGACAGACTCGTTGCCGTGTTGTAGGAGATAGATAACAAGGCCAATGATGGCGATGACACTGGCGATGGTAACTCCCCAACGGAGGGTGTTGCCAATGAGTCGTTGTATGTCGGTACGAGAATTGTTCATAAAGAAGAGTGGGTTTGGGGTTGAATGGGCGAATGATGCATGTGGAAGTGTCAGGCAACTTTGTCTAAGATATGCGAACGATGCCTTGTGCATCGCATTTTGGAAGCATGAGGGCTTAGAAATTGCCTCGTAAGCCGTTGTAGATCATATTGCAGGCTACAAGTATAATCATGACAGCAAAGATGCGACGCAAGAGGCGCACATCAAGGCGTTTCAGAAGGCGTGCACCCGTCATTGCACCCGCCAAGACTCCAAGCAATACGGGGGCGGCGATGCCCGGCTCGATATTGCCTCGCTGAATGTAAATAACCGCCGAAGCGCAGGCCGTCACGCCCATCATGAAGTTGCTCGTTGTGGTGCTAACCTTAAAAGGCACTTTCATCAAGGTGTCCATTGCCAATACTTTCAATGCGCCCGACCCGATACCGAGGATACCCGATAGTGCGCCGGCCACGGTCATGAGACTGAAGCCTCCTGCCACGTTGGTCAATTCATAACTTTGGAACGTGCCGTCTTTCTGTGGAAATGTGCCGTAGAGTTTAAGACGTTTAGCCAAAGGAGAGCCTACCACATCGGTGTGGTCGGCCTTTTTCATCTGCTGGTTAATGGCTGAGAAGATGAGCACAATGCCAAAGACAACGGCTATCACATTGTTGTTCAACCAAAAGGCGATAAGTGCGCCCACCACTGCGCCAAGGGCCGTGGCTATTTCAAGGAAGATGCCGAGACGGATGTTGGTGATGCCTTCGCGCACATAGACAGAGCCGGACCCAGAGGAAGTGGCGATGCTGGCCACAAGCGCACCACCAATGGCATATTGGAAGTCTACACCTAAGAGGAGAGTGAGGGCGGGAATGATGATGATGCCACCGCCAAAACCTGTGAGCGAACCAAGGAGACCAGCAAGGTAAGCACTAAAGAGGAGAATGATGGTAAAAGTGAAAATGGTCATTGTGTTTGTGGATATTGTAATGAGTATAAAAATCCCTTGCCAGAAAGGAACAGCTGGCAAGGGACTTTTGTTTTTAGAACGGGAGGCTTTAGGCTGTTCCCTCGTCCTCTGAACCTTCGGAGAGGAGGTCACGTCCCCAGTGTTGGGAGGCCAAGCGCTTTTCTCTATCGAGCACTTCGGGAGCTTTCTTCGCATAAATAATCATGCGCAAGGATTGTGAGTAACTCAGATAGTTCCACATCCAGTTGAAGAGTACGATCACTTTATTGCGCACGCCAAGGATGGAGCGAAGGTGCACAAAGAGCCACATGAGCCAAGCCAAGAAGCCGTGCATCTTCACCTTGCTGAACTCGGCAACAGCGCGGTTGCGCCCTACGGTGGCCATGGCTCCGAGATTGGTGTATCTAAAAGCTTTCATCTCCTTACCCTGCGAGAGACGACGGAGGTTCTTGGCTAAACGTTTACCTTGCTGGATAGCCACTTGGGCGAGCTGTGGATGCCCTTGTGGCCATGCTTCGTCAGCGGTCATGAGACATTGGTCGCCGATGGCGAAGACGCCATCCAAACCGGGCACTTGGTTAAACTCATCAACCAAGATGCGACCGCCACGACCAGTATGCGCCTTGTCGAGGTTGCCGATAGGCTGGGCGGCAATACCGCTCACCCAAATGAACGTGCGAGTGGCAATCTCACTGCCGTCTTTCAGCACAACACGGTGGTTGCGGTAGTCGGTCACCATGCGGTTGAGCAAAATGTTCACGCCCATAGAGCGCAGATAGTCTTCAACGTGGCGGGAGTTTTCTGGCGACATGGCGGGAAGCAAACGATTGCCTGCCTCAATGAGGTAAATCTGCATGAGACTATTGTCCATGTCGGGATAGTCTTTCGGGAGTACGTGACGCTTCATCTCGGCCAGCGCGCCAGCCACTTCTACGCCCGTAGCACCACCACCAACGATAACGATATTCAACAACTCTTGTCGTTCCTGTTCGCTGGCGCAAGTCAAAGCGCGTTCAAAGTTATCAAGCAACGCATTGCGCAGTCCCATCGCCTCGCTCACGGTCTTCATCGGAATGGCTTGCGATTCGACATTACTATTGCCGAAAAAGTTGGTCGTTGTGCCAGCGGCAAAGATAAGATAGTCGTAGCTGACTTTACCGATGGACGTTTGCACAATCTTCTGTTCGGGGAAGATGGAGCGCACGGTGGCCATGCGGAAATAGAAGTCCTTTTGCTTTTGGAACAGCTTGCGGAAAGGGAAAGAAATGGAACTTGGCTCA
>JALFTM010000127.1 GCA_022788345.1 Bacteroidales bacterium | reverse complement strand
GCACAGCAAAACGAGGGTCTGCTTCGACCTCTACGACTTCGGGGTTGTCTTTTTCAATCCCGACCACCAAGCCGAGGTGCACAAAGTGAACCGCGCCTTTTAGCCCGTCCCTTTCCACTATTAAAAACGTTTGTCTTATCCTGAATGAAGCGTCTGCTTCATTCAGGATAAGACAAATTATTATGGGACAAGCTCCCTTGGGTTACGGGTTGCGAGGCGAGTTATTTGAAACCAGCTACGGAGTTGATGAAGATAGTGGCGAGGACGATAGCGGAGATGAGAGCATAGAGCCAGTCGCGTTCACGCAGGAAATCGAAAAAGGAGAGAGCAACACGGAGAATGGGCGTGAGAATGAGGACGATGACACCTATTTGGATGATGCCGTAGGATTCGCCAGTGGCGAAACCTGAAAGGATACCCTCAAGATGGGTGAAAGCTGGACGAGAAGCATCGAAATGGGCGTAGTCAGGGACAGACTCGTTGCCGTGTTGCAGGAGATAGATGACAAGGCCAATGATGGCAATGACACTGGCGATGGTAACTCCCCAGCGGAGGGTGTTGCCAATGAGACGTTGTATGTCGGTGCGAGAATTGTTCATAAAGAAGAGTGGATTTTTGGGGGTGAGTAGGCGAATGAGACGTGTGGAAGTGTCGGGCAATTCTGCCTAAGATAGGCGAACGATGCCTTGTGGGTCTCACTTTAGAAGCATGAGCGTTTAGAAATTGCCTTGTAAGCCGTTGTAAATCATATTGCAGGCCACAAGTATAATCATGACAGCAAAGATGCGGCGCAGGAGGCGCACATCAAGGCGTTTCAGAAGGCGTGCACCTGTCATTGCACCTGCCAAGACTCCGAGCAGTACAGGGGCGGCGATGCCCGGTTCGATATTGCCTCGTTGAATGTAAATAACCGCCGAAGCGCAGGCCGTCACGCCCATCATGAAGTTGCTCGTTGTGGTGCTCACCTTAAAGGGCACTTTCATCAAGGTGTCCATTGCCAATACTTTCAATGCACCCGACCCGATACCGAGGATGCCCGATAGTGCGCCAGCCACGGTCATAAGGCTGAAGCCTCCTGCCACGTTGGTCAATTCATAACTTTGGAACGTGCCGTCTTTCTGTGGAAATGTGCCGTAGAGTTTGAGGCGTTTGGCCAAAGGAGAGCCTACAACATCGGTATGGTCGGTCTTTTTCATCTGCTGATTGATGGCAGAGAAGATGAGTACGACACCAAAGACAACGGCTATCACATTGTTGTTCAACCAAAAGGCGATGAGTGCGCCCACCACTGCACCAAGGGCGGTGGCTATTTCAAGGAAAATGCCGAGGCGGATGTTGGTGATGCCTTCGCGCACATAGACAGAACCCGATCCAGAGGAAGTGGCGATGCTGGCCACAAGCGCACCACCAATGGCATATTGGAAGTCGACACCTAAGAGGAGGGTGAGGACGGGAATGATGATGATGCCACCGCCAAAACCTGTGAGCGAACCGAGAAGACCAGCAAGGTAGGCACTAAAAAGGAGAATGATGGTGAAAGTGAGAATGGTCATTGTGTTTGTGGATATTGTAATGAGTATAAAAATCCCTTGCCAGAGAAGGAACAGCTGGCAAGGGACTTTTGTTGTTATAAAGGGAGGTTTTAGGCTGTTCCCTCGTCCTCTGAACCTTCGGAGAGGAGATCGCGTCCCCAGTGTTGGGAAGCCAAGCGCTTTTCTCTATCGAGCACTTCGGGAGCTTTCTTAGCATAAATAATCATGCGCAAGGACTGTGAGTAGCTTAGATAGTTCCACATCCAATTGAAGAGTACGATCACTTTATTGCGCACGCCAAGGATAGAACGAAGGTGCACAAAGAGCCACATGAGCCAAGCCAAGAAGCCGTGCATCTTCACCTTGCTGAACTCTGCAACAGCGCGGTTGCGCCCTACGGTAGCCATTGCTCCGAGATTGGTGTATCTGAAGGCTTTCATCTCCTTGCCCTGCGAGAGACGACGGAGGTTCTTGGCCAAACGTTTACCTTGCTGGATGGCTACTTGGGCGAGCTGTGGATGCCCTTGTGGCCATGCTTCGTCAGCAGTCATGAGACATTGGTCGCCGATGGCGAAGACGCCATCCAAGCCGGGCACTTGGTTGAACTCATCGACCAAGATGCGACCGCCACGACCAGTGTGTGCCTTGTCGAGGTTGCCGATAGGTTGGGCGGCAATACCGCTCACCCAAATGAACGTGCGGGTGGCAATCTCACTGCCGTCTTTCAGCACAACACGGTGGTTGCGATAGTCGGTCACCATGCGGTTGAGCAGAATGTTCACGCCCATAGAGCGCAGATAGTCCTCGACGTGGCGGGAGTTTTCTGGCGACATGGCGGGAAGCAAACGATTACCTGCCTCAATGAGGTAAATCTGCATGAGACTATTGTCCATGTCGGGATAGTCTTTCGGGAGTACGTGGCGCTTCATCTCGGCCAGCGCACCAGCCACCTCTACGCCCGTAGCGCCACCGCCTACGATGACGATATTCAACAACTCTTGTCGTTCCTGTTCGCTGGCGCAGGTCAAAGCGCGCTCAAAGTTGTCGAGCAACGCATTGCGTAGTCCCATCGCCTCGCTCACGGTCTTCATCGGAATGGCTTGCGACTCAACATTACTATTACCGAAAAAGTTGGTCGTTGTGCCAGCGGCAAAGATGAGGTAGTCGTAGCTGACTTTACCGATGGACGTTTGCACAATCTTCTGTTCGGGGAAGATGGAGCGCACGGTGGCCATGCGGAAATAGAAGTCCTTTTGCTTTTGGAACAGCTTGCGGAAAGGGAAAGAAATGGAACTTGGCTCA
>JALFTM010000126.1 GCA_022788345.1 Bacteroidales bacterium | reverse complement strand
GAGAGGGATAGGCAAAGGCGATGGCACTGCGGTAAAGGGCGGGAAGATGCTCCGAGGGGACGCCGTGGAGCATGACAAAACGATGGCCAAGCCCCAGTTGTTCGGCACGATGGCGGAGACGGTCGGCATATTTTGTGGGTCTTCCTACGAGAACAAGCCGTAGATGGGGTGTTTGGGCCACGGCTTCCAGTGTCAATAGGGCATTTTTCCGTGCTTCGATGCTTCCTACGCTGAGAACATAGCCCTCCGAAAGGCCGTAATGGCGCAAGACATTTTGGCGTTCAGTCTCTGAAATGGGTGCCGTGAAGCTGGGTTCACAACTTTGATACACCACTTCGATACGCTCCTCAGCCACTTGTCCGAAGTGGATAATGTCGGCCTTGGTGCGTTCGCTAATGGCAATGATGCGGTCGGCCTCATGGCACGCGAGGTGGAACTTATGCCGATAAATTGCCACATCGATGGGATTGTAGTATTCAGGGTGGCGTAGGAAAATAAGGTCGTGGATTGTGACCACAGCAGGGATGCCTGCTTTTCGCAGACCTCGTGGCAACTCGCCACTAAGCCCATGGAAGAGGTCGATGTGGTCGGCTTGAAGTTCGGGGACGATACCTTTGTAGCGCCACCATGCTTGTGCGATTTTCGATTTTGCCGTATGGGGAAGTACAAACTCGGCAGAGGAATTGGCGAGTTGCGAGCGCAAGTCGTCACGCCCCATGGAGGGTACATAAAGGCGGAGAGAGAGCGGCGGTGTGAGCGTGGCAAGTTCGGTCACGAGGGTGCGACAATAGTTGCCCAGCCCCGTGGCATTCTTCACAATACGTTTGCCGTCAAAACCGATGCGTAAGCTCATTTTAGACCGAAGAATTTACGGAGTTTTTCTTTCCAATTAGGATGCCAACTGTGGGCGCAATAGTGAATGGCGTAACTGTTGGGGGTCACTTCGTGTTTATTGCCTGCAAAAATCTCGGAACGATAAATCATGACATCACCTTGCAGGTGTTGGTCAATGTCTTTATAAATGAAGCCACGAGGCTCTGCTATGCGGGCATATATTTGGGGCGATAAGAGTTGTGTGTCCATTGAGCCATCGGGGCGGAGAAAATGCTTGTCGGCATACCAATCCAGCACTTCTTTGACAAAAGCACACCCCGGACGTGCGGCCATCACCGCAGCTTGGATTTGAATGCCAGATATGTAGGCATCGTCTGTGCGGTGTCCTGTCTCGTCGAGATGCGCCATGGCACCGTCTTTCTCTATCTGGATGGGATGAAACTCCATGGAGGATGTAAAGTCATGGTCCAAGAGCTCTTCCAAATTCTTGAGCAAGAGCACATCCGAATCCAAATATATTCCCCCTTCGGTATAAAGGGCATACATGCGGATATAATCTGCGGCAAAAGCCCACTTACGACAAGCAAACGCTTCTTGCACATAGGCCGGTGCTGTTTCCATAGGAAAACGTTGGGTGTCCCAAAGGCAAAGTTCATAGTCGGGCATGAGTTTTTGCCAAGTGGCCATACACCGACGAATTTTGCGAGGATAGGGGTCGCCACTGAGCCAGCAAAAATGAATTTTCTTAGGGATGCTCATAACGAAAAGAGTGGATGGGAATGCCTGTGACAGGAAAAAAGAAGAACGGATAGGGGAGGCACTGCTCATCCCCATAGCGACACGGAAAAATAAATCCCTTGTGCCCCAACATACAAATCAGCGAGGGCACTTGGCTAATGGTGCAAAAAGAAAGGACAAAGCCTGTGGGAAAGCAGGCTTAATCCTTGTTTGAAATTTTAGGGCCGTAGGACAAATCGCCTGCATCGCCAAGACCTGGCACGATGTAAGCATCGTCGTTGAGAATAGGGTCTATGGCGGCCACCCATAGCGTCACATCGTCCGAAGGGAACACTTTCTTTAAGTGTTCTATGCCCTGCTCGGAGGCTATCACTGCACAGATGTGCAACGTTTTAGGAAGTCCGGCCTCGGTGAATGCCTTGTAGGCCAATTCGAAGCTACCGCCTGTGGCCAACATGGGGTCTACGAGAATAAAAGTCGTGCCGTCCAAGTGGGGCGAAGCCATATATTCGAGACGAATGGTGACTTCGTTGCCTTTGCCGGGCTCTTTGCTCTTGCCCTCCTCACGATAGGCGGCAACAAAAGCCGAATTGGCACCGTCGAACACATCGAGAAAGCCCTCGTGCAAAGCCAAGCCTGCACGCAATACGGTGCCGATGACCACGTTGTCGTCAATGGTCGGAACGCCTTTGACGCCGAGTGGAGTAGTGATGGTTTTGGGAGAATAATGGAGCGTACGACTTACTTCGTAAGCCATAGCGTGGCCGATACGCTTAAGGTTGTTGCGGAAAAGACCGCGGTGTTGCTGAATGTTCACATCGCGCAACTGCGCCATGTAGTTGTTGATGGCCGAACTCTGCGAGCCAAGGTCAATTACTTTCATAGGAACATAGTTGTTGGGGTTTGCCCATGGCGCTTCGGGGAACAAAGGTTTTGCTTCCGTCTGCGTCATTTGGCAGCGACAGCAACATGCTATCTTGGCAAATTTACGACATTGCCTCGTGGCTACCAAATGATTGCCCCGTATTTTTCGCCATTGGCGCAAATTTTGCCCATAAGGGAGGCACTTTAATAGCCGTTTAGGAGGATTGATAACATGAGAATGGTCGGGCTTGGTCGGGCTTGCTATCAATGCCCAACCTGCTTGACAACGAGACTGTTGATAGAAAACTTGTCTTCGGCCAAGCTCTTTTGAGTTTGCTGAAGAGTCCCCAAAATGGTCTTTGTGAGAAGGTTGATTGTCAGTGTTTTGTGGGCGGTGAAAACAGTTCCCGCTTCCCGTTGTTTTTCTATGCGCTTGCAGGAGAAACGGGAGGCGCATACAGAAATTCCTGCATGCGCCTCCCGTAAAAGCTGGACGCGATGATAGAAAACTCCGTGCCGAACGTTGTCAACTTTCATCAAGGTCAGACGTGTCCGATGCGTCCGAATGGTTTACTGTTGGTGGCAGGCGCGACGGCAGTGGGTGCCACGCTCTTCAGAAGTTCCACTTCACGGACACGAGCCCCTCGGCAGGGCGAAGGTGAGTGGTGAAAGTTTGGGTATCGGTAAGGGCATAGAGGTGTTGGACATAGGTGTGGGCATTGGTCAGATTGCGGAGACGAAGCTCCACTTCAATACGTTTCTGCTTCCAGCGCAGACCACCGTCGAGAAACCAAGCATTGGCAAACTGTGCATCGGCCAACTCCGTTCTTTGCCATTCCACACTACTATATACTTCCCACGCATCGGCAAAGAAGAGAGAGAGTGACACGCTTCCCGAAAGGTTGTCCAAGGAGGTGTTTCCTGCTGTGGAGTGGCGAAATGAGCGCATCCACGCAAAACGGCCATCGGCTTGGAGAGTGCTATAAAAGAGGCGTGTGCCTGTGTTGGCTTCTAAACGGATATTTTGCGAAGTGATGCTATAGCGTTGGGATTGGCGCAAGAGCGTGGAACGACTACCGTTGTAGCCCATCACGAAAGCAAAATTTGTATGGATAGGAAAGCAATGTGCCGAAGCACGGAGACGCGACTGCCATTGGTGAGAGATGTTGTTACCCATGATGTTGGCGGAGGTTTCGCCCCCTGTGTTGTCGATGTCCGAACCTTGCAACTCACTTTGTGTCGATCGCAGATAGGAAGCCGTAAGATTGAGCGCACGCCCCCGATAAGTGTCGCGCCACATATAGGTCAGGCCTGATTGCCATGCTTTACTCGTGGAGAGTTGTCCTGTGCCAAGAATGCTTTGCGAGCGATAGCTGTAATATATGGGTGCAGTGAGGAAGCTATTCAGACCTCCAATGTTGTGCTCGTAGGTCGTGTTGAGTTGGAGAAAACCGCCGAAGAGTTTTGTGAACATCTCCAAGGTGGGACTGATGTAAGGACGATGGAGCTTATGGTTTGTGCCGTCTGCGTGGTTGCTGAAGTCGTGATGACGGTAAATGATTGGCAGGGCAAGTGTCCATGAGAAACCTAAGAAGCGGACGTCATAGGAGGGAGTAGCAGAGAGGGTCAAGCCTTGGAAAGAGTTGTCGTTCATCGTCCCTAATGGTGTGGCGGTGGCACTTTCAAATGTTTCGTGAGTGGCGCGTGCCGTGAGTGCAAGGTTGAGACCACCGCCCCGACCATTACGTCCAAGTCCGATGCGCCAGCGTGTCCGTGCAGTAGCAAAGGCGGTGAACGTGCCGATGTCTTGGCTTACGAGGAGGCTGTCCGTTGGTGTTTGCCATGCTGAGAGGCGGGCGTAAGGGGTGTTGGACAGCCCAATAGAAAAATGATAGGTGCTCAGACGTTGCCCCCGGCGATGTGTCCATTCGGTGTTATTGGAAAGTGTGACGCTATTTGTGCGCTGACGCTGAACAACAGCGTTGAGTGGGAGGGTGTAGGCATGGCGTTGGAAGGTGGTGTTCACCGCCAGTTTGCTGGAAAAATAGTTGGTCGATGTGTTGGCTTCATACTCGGCCGTGAGATCGACAGATTGCTGGCGCAAAGCGTTTTCGACACGCTCGTCAATGGCGATGTTTTGTGTCGAAGTCCAATACTCGGAACGTTTGTCTATCGCAAAGCGTTGCGCGCCAAAGGTGTATGTCCCGTTGAGGCGAAGTGTATGTTCCTTGTCTCGTGCGAAGAGGGTTTGCCATGAGGCGTAGACAGTGCGGTTGTGGCGGTAGCGTTTGTTGGCTAAACTGCTGGTGCCAAAGGGTGTTTCGGAGAGTGGTAAGCTACTGATGTCGTTGCTCGTTCCGTCAATGAAATTCATGGTCTCACTCCGATAGTTGTCCGCAAAGTTGTTGGTCTTTGCCGTGAGAATACTCTGTCGCTTAGAGCCTATAAACATGGCATACGCCTCCCCCAAGTAGCGGACATCGCCCTCCGTAGCTGTACCTCCGCCCCCAGAGAGATAGCCCACAGGGCGCATCAAAGCACTCTTTTTTAGGTTCAAATTCAACGCTGCTTGGTGTGAAAAGTCGATGCCTTGTAACACTTTCTGTGGCTGATGGTGCTCCAATACATCGACCGATTGCACATCGTCAGGACGGATGTTGCGGGTTGCCATACCATAACGGCCTCCCAAGAGATTAAGCCCCTCAATATAGAAGCGATTGATGCGTTCACCTTGATACTTGATAGCCCCCGAAGGGTCAATCTCGATGCCCGGAATGCGACTGATGACATCTCCGATGTTGCGATCGGCCTTGCCCTTGAGGGAAGAGACGGTGTAGGTGATGGTGTCGCCACTGTGGCGCACTACGGGAGCTTTCACTACGGCTGAGCGAAATGTATGTGCTTGCTCTTTGAGAGTTGTGTTGTGTGTGGCGGTGTGGTTGGCAATGGTTTTCTCTGCGGTGGCATAGCCGAGGCATGATGTGCGGAGGGTGAGTTCGTTGCCTAAACTGCTTGCTACTTCCAAGCGGTATTGTCCCTGAGCGTTGGTCTGTGTGTAAGCTTTCACGGTGTTATTGCCTTTAACAGACACCTTCACCATTGCGCCCAAAAGTGCTTCCCCTTTTTCATTGACCACACGACCCGATAGCACGGCTTGCCCCCACGCCGTGAGGGCAAGCACGAGAAAGTGGAAAAGGAATAGGAGGCGTTTCATCGCTTATTCGTCTTCGTAAGGAGAATAGAAGCGGCGCTTGTTGGTGCGCTTTTCTCGTTGGATGAAGCCCCGATGCTGAACACGCTCTTCATAGTTCAAAGCGCATTCTTCCGTTTCTTTTGCCAAGAAGGCACGCGAAACTTTTCGATAACCTGCACGGCTACGCACGATATGGGGCAGTAAGGGTTTGCGTACACCTGTAGCCTCCATCTGGTGCATACGCTTGCTGTCTGAAGCACGGAGAATAAGTCCGGGCAGTCCGTGTAGTTTCCAAGGGCCTGCATCGATGGGTATTTCTTCTGTCCACCATACCGTCCACGTGCGTCCTCTGAAGTTGGCTGTGGCTCGGTGGCAGAGATAGCCACAGATGCGTGCTGTGTCTTCATGCATGGTCCAAGCAAACGTAGCTGTACTGTCTGCTGCACGGAGACGATTGAGTATTAGAACATTGTCTTCTGTAAGGATGTTTTGCGCTCTGTCGCGGGTAACACGATATGGAGTCTGACGACGATACATTCCATACAAATCATTCGCCTCTCCGAAGGTTACTTGGTCATTGTTGGCGTAAAAAAGCGTTGAGCCGATAGCAAACTTTGCTATCGGCTCAACGTTCGTCTCTTGTCGGGGTAGCGGCATTCGAACCCGCTTTATTTCAGCAATTTAGATATTATTTCTTTTTACTTCTAATGTATTGAATTGTAGTGTTTTGCGAGCCACGGGAAATAAAGTCGCATAAAATACAATTAAAGAAAGTAAGAAAATAACGGAACACTTAGCGGAACACTTGACGGGAAACTACTATCTTTGCGAGTAAAATAAAAAGCAATGGCAAACTTAACTTTTAAGTTTAGAAAACTGAACCCTCAAACAGTCCCGCAATTTGTCTATATGGTGGTGCGATTTGGTCGTAATGATAAGGTGATGTGTAACACAATCTTAAAAGTTGCGCCCAAGTATTGGAACTTTGAACGTATGCGAGTGCGTAAAGTGGTAGAAGTACCGATGAGAGAGCATATAAATAATAGATTGGATGAGCTGGCGGCCGCCTTTTCGGCTTTTGAAGTCGAGATAAAGGGGAGGGGGCAGCGTCTAACCCGCTACAATGTAGAAGATTTCTTTGCGCAGGCAATGGGCAAACGGGCAGCATCAACGGGTAGCAAGTTCCACGACTTTGTAAGGGAGTATATAGAGCGCAATCCCACACGCATAAACCCTCGAACGGGGCAGATTATCAGCGAAAAAACGCAGCTGGAACACGCCCGCACATATACCCTTATACAACAGTTTGAGAAAGAGCAGCGTAAAGGGCAGTTGCTGGACTTTGAGGATATAACCGTACAACTATACAATGAGTTTCTATCTTATTTGCAAGGGCGGGGGCTGGCTACGAACACGATAGGCCACAAAGTGCAGACGCTTATAACGTGGCTTAATGAGGCAACCACAATAGGCATAAACACGAATTTGCAGTACAAAAGTCCATATTTCAAAGTGCCAGCAGAGGCCGCCGATACTGTGTATCTCAATAAAGAGGAATTGCAGCGGCTGGCGGATATTGATTTGCCAAACGAACGCCTAAGCCGTACACGTGATTTGTTTCTTATTGGGGCTTGCACGGGCTTACGATTTTCGGATTTCACCACGATAACAGCCGCAAACGTTAGGGATGGGCTTATACATGTTCGCCAACAAAAGACGGGCGGCGATGTCGTAGTACCGTTTAATGATATTGTGCGGGCTATTTGGATGAAGTACAACGGCGCATTTCCACCGCCTATAAGCAACCAAAAGTTTAACGCTTATATAAAAGAAGTGTGCGAGCTGGCAGGGATTACGGAGGAAGTAGAAAATAACCAAACCAAGGGCGGGGCAAGGGTGCGTAAAATAGTACCTAAGTACATGCTTATTACTTCACATACAGCCCGCCGCAGCTTTGCGACAAATGCGTATCTCGATGGGGTTAGTCCTATATCTATCATGAGTATAACGGGGCATAAGACAGAGGCGCAATTTATGAAGTATGTAAGAGCCACAGCAGAGCAGCACGCCCGCAAATTGCAGGCGTTTTGGGATAGTGCCGCCGATGATGTAGAACCAAGTAAATAGCAGAATATGAAGATTTCGAGGGAACGCATATTACAATTGGATATACGGGGCTTTGTAAAGCGTTGCGATAGTTTTAGGGAAAAATGTCTAAACTTAAAAGTTTACGATGAAGTATTAGAGCTGCTGCGGGGCTGCAATGATAAAATGGATGAATTGGAAGAAGAAAGATGTTTTACTACAATGGGCGAATTTAGTACTTACGAAACGGAAGAATATCAAACGTTACAGAAAGAATGGGAAAGAGCAAACAGAAAACGGGAGGATTTAGAATGGGTGGTTTTTGAGGTGGCCAAGCGTTTAGGGGTTTATTTAGGGCAGGACGAATGGAATACCGAGTATTATTATCCGTTGAATTTTAGAGGAGAGGACCTTAGTAAAGAGTTCGCAAAAATGAACAAAATCAAAGACTATGCAGATTTTATTTTAATAGCGGATGGGATATATCAGGCGCAATTATGGATGGCCGTTAATGATGTAATGAACCAAAAAGAATGGAAGCAAAAACGGCGGCGGATGTTTGATGCTGGGGCGGATGAAATAGAGTTGCAGCGGCTGGAAAGTACAGATTTTCCCGTAGCCTATTTGATAATGCAGGGTGAAATATACGGAGAGTTACGAGCGGGTGCAAATGATTGGGCAGAAGTTGTGGAGCAGTTGGCGGAACTATACTATTACAAAGGTTTGGCGGTGGGCTTGAAATCAGGCACTACGCCGATAGATTATGAAAGAGACGAAAACGGCAAACGAAAGCCGTATGAACAGATATTTGCAGAATGGTGCGATATGGGCAAGTTTGAACGTTTTAATGGGAGCGTAGAGGCGATTTCTAAATTTTTCAGTAAATCAACGGGGTGCTCAATGGGGTCGGCTAAAAATTATTATTCAAGACGGGAAGAGTTAAAACAAAAATGGATAGATAAATAATGATAAGATAATAACATTATTAAGGAATTATCTTTTACTAAGTGGGTAGTTTTGCGTAAAGTAAAACTATCCACTATTTATTTATATGGACGCAAAAGTATTGCAAATTGAGAGCGTGAACGCAGCGGAATTGCTGGGACGTTTGGAGAGAGTAGAAACGGCACTTAATGAGTTGGTAGCTAACACGAAGCCCGCCACAGAGCAGCCCGCCGAGTTTATGAACCGTGCAGAAGTAGCAGCCTACTTTTCTATTACGCTGCCAACGGTACATACATGGATAAATAAGGGCGTTTTGAGGGCCTATAAGGCAGGTTGTAAAACCTACTTTAAGCGGCAAGAGGTAGAAGAGGTTATGACGCAGAGACGGGGGAAATATGCAGACGCATAGGCCACTCACAGCAAACGCCGTACTGGATGATTTGGAGCAGCTGGCCGCCCCTTATTTCGGCATAGTCGAGCGATTGCGGGATGTGCTGGATGAGCTGGCAGTATTGCCTTACATGGAGGGCGCAGGGCAGGCGGAAACGGTTGCGGGCGTGCTTGATGCGTTACGAACCTTGCCCGAAGGCTTTGCCCCTTTGCAGAGGCTGGCAGCGGCTGAATGTGTAGCGGCGTACCTTGCCACGGGTGCAGCCCACGAAGTAGAGAGAATAACAGATATAGTAACCACGCTTTTAAGTGCCTTTGAATGATTGACGGCCTCAAAGTGATTTGCAAAGGATTAGACCCGCAGCAATGGCGGGACGTTCCCACGCTTGAATTTTCCCGCCCCGTTTCGGAACGAACGGGGGAGTTGGGGAAAGTAAGCGAGGCAAAACATTGTGGCCTAACTTTCACTATCACAAACGCAGTAGATGGCGGCGGGCTATGCAGCTTTACGGGTAGCATACATAAGCATAGGAACGGCGGCGAAGATAATGCCGATTTATTCACTTATGAAGATGTAGCAATAGAGGTGGAGCAGCTGGCCAAACTGTACGGCATAGACCCCACGGCCGCAGACTTACAACGGTTGGAGGCGGGAGTAAATATACAACTTGACTTTAAGCCCGTGAAGCTATTAGAGCAGGCCAAAAGCCACCGCCGCCGCCCTTTTTCAAGTATCAGCAGGAAAGACCGCAAAGCAGGCAAAGAGGCCGTGCGGGCAGCCTATACGGTGAAGTTGTACGACAAAAGCCACGGGCAGCCCACCGCAGGCGGAAAGTATGTTTTTCGTATGGAGGTGAAATTTAACCGTATGCGGGACGTACAACGCAAATGCGGTATTTATACGCTGGCAGATTTGCGGGATGTGGCAAAGCTGGACGCATTAGCAATACTAATGCTGGATATGCTGGCCGATATTATATACTTTGACCACAAAGCCCGCCCCGCAGGCTTAACAGTTAGGCAGCAACTACAATGGGCGAATTTCGGAAATGCCGACTATTGGGGCAGCATAGACCGCAAAGAGTATTATAGAGCTAAGGCGGCGTTTGCCACGTTGCGCCGCAAAGGGGGTGTTTCAGACGTGGGAGAATGGGTGCTAAATAGAGCAAAAACAGTAGTAAACGAAATGCGACAAAAGAAGCAGAAAAAAGAGGACGTTTGCCACGGTCGATTATGCGAGAATAAAGCAGACAAAAAGGGGACGTTTGCCACACTTGATTGTCTGCTGCCAAACGTCCCCTTTGAGGGAAACGAAAAAGGGGACGTTTCAGACAGAAAAACAGTAGCCAAAAATGCCGACACGAAAAGAAGATTTTGCAAGACGTGTGGCAGGGAGATAACCGAACAAGACCCTCGAAGTATTTTTTGTGCCGAACGTCTGTACGGAAAAGAGGCAAAGAAATGCAGGAACGCAGACAGTAACCACAGAACCGCAAAACGGCGAATAATTGAAAGAGCTATGCAGAGAAATAAAATAATTTGGGTGACGTATGAAGTGAACGGGGAAAAATATACCGATGAATTAACCCCGCAGGAATTGTATTTGCAACGTGAATGGGTGGATAGAGTTTGCACAGTGCGAATAATTGACCGCCCCGCAGTGCAAGGCAAAGAGGCGCAGATGCTACTATGGAAGTTGCAAGAAGACGCAGGAGGAGGCAGCAGCACCCCGCCCGCCACGCTGACACAGCCCCACGGACGGCCGCCCCAAATGAGCTGCCCGCCATCGAACAATAGCCGAATAGCAACCAAAGAACAGCCAAAATGCAACTGAATTGCAACCGAATTACGCAGAATTACAGAAATGTGCAGCGAATTACATTTTTTGTACCCTTGTCCCGTCTACAACCAAGCAAATGCGACAAACCACCCCCACGGACTACCCCCACAGCCTCAAATTTCGCCCGAAATAGCCCGTTTACCACCTCAAAGGAACAGAGAGAGAAAGGCAGGGACGCAAAAAACATAAGGGGGGTAGGCTACCAAAACAACCAAAGCCCGCCGCCACTATGGCAGCCAAAAGACTACACGCCGAAAATGTAACTTCGTGTAGCATTTGTGTAACGAACCAAACAATTACGACAATGAAGAAAGAAACAGACCAAGAAGCCGTTTTGCGCTATTGCCTCAAAGGCCTAACATGCACAGAGATTGCAAAGCTGCTGGGGCTAAGTGAACGAACCGTACAGCGATTGCGCCGCAAAGCCGTTGGGCAGATGCGGGCGAAGCCTATACCCGCAGCAGATAGAGCCGTAGAGCTATACAATGCGGGACTTTCTTACGCCGAAATAGCCCGCCGCCTCAACATTACACGGCAAACGGTGTACAACTATCTAAAACGAAATGGAGCAGTACGCCACCCGAAGTCACCAGCAGCCCCGCAGCCCATAATATGGCCGCCCCGCAGAATGTAGAGCAGCACCCACCGCCAGCAGGCCGCCCCGTGCAGCCTCAACGCCGCCCACTGCATCTACTTTGCAGGGCTGGTGCTACCCACCACACGCCCCCGCAGCAGGCCACCCCGCAACGTAACGCCGCCACACAGCCCAAATTTTGGCCGTTTGGCGGTGTTTTGCCTCAAAGGTGGGGAAATGTAAGGGCGCACGCTTTTGAACCCTTAAAACGTCTTATTTGGCCTTTGTTTTGTCTGTGTTTCAGTGACTTAGCCAAAGAATAGCCAAAACCCACCGCCAAAGATAGCAAGCATTACGGCTGGTTATTAAGTAATTGGGCTGCTGGGGCTGGTGAGTTTGGAGTGATAGAGGCCAAACAGCCACCACCACCGCCCGCCGAATGCGCCCGCAGCTATTGGAAGTCGCCGCTATGCCTCGCAGCACCCCGCCGAATGCGTGCAGCAGCCACAGCAGGCCACCACCACCGCCCGCAGGCCGCCCCGTGTAGCCTCAACGCCGCCCGCTGCATCTACTTTGCAGGGCTGGTGCTACCCACCACACGCCCCGCAGCAGGTCACCCCGCAACGTAACGCCGCCACACAGCCCGAAACTAGGCCGTTTGGCGGTGTTTTACTTCAAAGGTGGGGAAATGTAAGGGCACACGCTTTTTGAGGCCTTAAAACGCCTTGTTTGGCCTTTGTTTCGTCTGTGTTTCAGCGACTTAGCCAAATTGCAGCCAAAGAAATGCGCCTTAAATTTGGTGGTTTCGGCTGAATTTCATAAGTTTGCAATTCCTAACTTAAAGACAAAAGCAATGACTATAAAGAAATTACTTTGTAGCCCCCGAACTGTGCGGGTAGCGGTAACGCCCCGAACGTCTTTAAGCGTAGGACACAGTAACGGGGGCTTTCATTTTCCTAAACTTAAAGTATGATTAAGAAAATCGAAATCAACGGGCAGCGGCATTACGCAATAGTGTTTGACGCCGCAAACGACCTGCATAGCCTTTGGGAGATGCGCAGGGGCTTGCAAACCTTGTGTACAGTCGCTGCAAGTGTTGTTTATGATGGCTCAAACGATGGCGCAGGCGATTTGCTGGGCGGGTATCTGTACCCCGCTATGCGCATTTTGGAGGAAATGGATATAACGGAAGAGGAAGTTTGTGCAGCCGTAAATTGGCTGACGGGCGGGAAAGACTACCGTACAGAGCTATTGCAGCCCACAATGTGCAAGATATGGGATGTGCTGGAATACAGCGATACACAGAAAGGAAACTAAGACAAAGAAAAAAGCCCGCCTATTTTTGTAAATAGGTGGACTTTTTCAAATTGTAATCGAACGCCTTTTGAATGACGTTTGAAACCTCA
>JALFTM010000125.1 GCA_022788345.1 Bacteroidales bacterium | reverse complement strand
AAAAACAAAGAGTTTTCGGTCTTAACAGGACTTGGCTTCCCCTCTATCAACAAAGAGAAGTCGACACCATGGCTGGCAGAAAGGTCGCTTATTGGGACATAAGAGAATGTAAGCGAGCAAACCGCATTGTCCAATTTTCTTCCTACTCCAAATCAAGTAGTGGCGCATGAGTATTGACACTATGCAAGACTTGGGAAAGAAGACTGGGCGTTGTGGCGGATATAAGGCTTATCTTTGGAGTTAAAACACATCTTTTTTGAAGAAATTTGACTAACTTTGCCCATAATAGTCTCTAAAGTAATTTCATTGACACAACTCTACACCGATGGAAAATTCTATGCAAGTGCATGACGAAGAGCGTAGTTTACTTGCCCAATGGCTACCTGTGTTGAAACGCTGGTGGTACATGGTGGTGCAATACTGGTATTTGTTCGTAATTTCTACGGCTCTGTGCTTGCTCATAGGCTGGTATTATGGCAAGGTGCGCACACAGTATTTCAGAGAGCAAGCCATGATGCTAATAGAAGATGCTGAAACCCTTGGCGGAAGCTCTTCTAATGGAGCTGTTAATACGCTTTTGCAACTCAATGGCGTGAGTGCAGGCAACAACCTCGTTAATGAAGGATACATCATGACAACGCGCCGTTTGATGCGCAATGTCGTGGATACATTGAAACTAAACGTTGACTATACCGCAAAACCTTCTATGCGTAGGGTGACGCTTTATAAAGAACGGCCCTTCGTTGTGGAGTTTGCTACCGCGGATGTGGAAGTGCCTGTGGCCTTTGATGCAGAAATCGAAGAAGGAGGGATGGTGCGCTTGTCCAATTTTTCAAGCAAGGACAATGATGAAGAAATCTCTGTGAGAACAGGCGTGTTGATAAACACCCCTGTCGGTGCATTGCGAATTGTACGACAAAAAGATTTTGCACAATTTCCAAAAGGCTTGTCCATTCGTGTCACACGCTATCCCATAGAGATGGCGACAGACATGTTCCAAAATAAAATTTCAGCAGAGCCTTACGATAAGAATAGCTCCCTTTTGCAATTGACTTGTGTGGACTTGAATGCAGAGCGGGCAGGCGATGTGCTGGTGCAGGTCTTTGAGGCCTACAAGCGCGATGTCGTAGACAATAAAAATCGTGTAGCCTTGGGAACGGCACACTTTATTGACGAGCGCATCGCTATTATTGGTCAGGAACTTGGCAATGTTGAAAATCGCATGGCGCAGTTCAAGCGCGACAACCAAGTGGTCGATTTGCAGCAGAGTGCTTCAGTGGCTGTGAGCGAATCCAGCGTGGCCAAACAAAAGGCTTTACAGTTGGAAACAGAGCTGAGTGTTGCCAAATATCTCATGGACTTCCTCGTCAGCCATGCACATGAAAATGAAGTAATTCCCGTGCTTTCTGGAGGCGATATGGGGTCGTATGGGGCACACATCGCAGAGTACAACCGCCTTGTTCTGCAACGCAACCAAACGCTCACCAATACGACAGCTTCTTCGCCTGCCGTTAAGCAATTTGACGCTCAGCTCGCTGCTCTTCGCAGTTCCATCCTTTCGGCTGTACGTAGTCAGGTCAATGCGCTCGGACTGGAGCTTCGTGATGCCCGTAAGGTAGAAAGTGCAACGCAAGGTGTGCTGAACAATGCGCCGTTAAAGGAGAAGAAAGCACTCGACATCCAACGTCAGCAAGAGTTGAAGAATGCCTTGTACACCTATCTCTTGAACAAGCGAGAGGAAGTAGGTCTACAACTCTCTATCAATGAGGCCAATGTGCGTTTGGTGGAGTATCCCCACCGCAATTCAGCACCCATCTATCAACCAATAACGCTGATACTTCTCATCGCTATGGTTGTGGGCCTTTTGCTCCCCCTGATTTATCTTTTGCTCAAAGACTTGCTTAACAACACCATAGCTAGTCGTCAAGAAGTGGAGCAACTCGTTTCTATCCCCGTCTTGGGCGAAATTCCACACTGGGAGGAGAAGGGTGCAGAGCGACTGATAGATAAAATCTCGCCATCATCGCCCATCGTGGAAGCTTTCCGCATCCTGCGCTTCAACCTTGGGTTTATTGGTGAAAATATCAAGGTAGTCGCTGTGACAAGCTCTACCCCCTCGCAGGGAAAGACCTTCATAGTGTCGAATTTTGCCACCGCCATAGCCATGGCTGGTAAGCGAGTTGTAGTCATTGACACTGACATCCGCAAACGCACTTTGAGTAAGAACTATCGCCATGTGGGAGGCTTGACCTCCTATTTGGCAGGAGAGAGTGTAACGCTCTCAGACATTGTCGTGACAGACGGCTTGACCAAGGGAGTCGACATGATACCAGCAGGTCTCATGCCCCCCAATCCGTCAGAACTTCTCTTATCGCCACGTTTGGCACAACTTTTGGATGAAGCTAAGCAGAGATACGACCATGTCATTATTGATACCACGCCGTTCCTCTCTGTGGCCGACTCGTCCATCGTCTGCCAGCAGGCCGATGCAACAATCTACAACCTCCGCGTTGGCGTGCAGCCCCGTGGTTATTTGCCCTACCTCCAAAAGCTGTATGATACGAAGCGCATACGCAACTTGGTAGTGCTGGTCAACGACTCCGACGAGCGCACAGCCTCTTATGGCTATGGGTACGGCTATGTCTATAGCTGTAGTCAGGACTTGTCCATTTGGGAGCGTATCAAACAACAACTGAATAAAAAAATCCGTCGCTAAGTGGTGTGTGGAGTAGCATCCATCGCAATGTCTTTTCATCAGAGAAGAAACAAAATACCCCCTCATCCACAACGACAATTACGCAATAATAATATGGCAAAGAAAGCAATAGTATCGCCATCTGACGGCACGAGCGATAAGCTCAAAGCCCTTCAGTCGGCAATGGCAAAGATTGAGAAAGATTTTGGCAAGGGGGCGATCATGCGCCTTGGTGATGCCAAAGTAGAAGAGATAGAGGTCATTCCAACGGGTAGCCTCTCGCTCGATGCCGCCCTTGGGGTCGGCGGTTTGCCCAAAGGACGTATCATTGAAATTTACGGTCCTGAGAGTTCAGGTAAGACAACACTGACGTTGCATGTCATTGCCGAATGTCAGAAACAAGGTGGCACGGCGGCTTTCATCGATGCAGAGCATGCTTTTGATCGCTTCTATGCCGAACGTCTCGGTGTGGACGTCAATAACCTTCTCATTGCACAGCCCGATAATGGTGAGCAAGCCCTCGACATTGCCGACCAGCTCATCCGCTCCAGTGCTGTGGATATCGTGGTCATTGACTCCGTGGCAGCCCTTACGCCCAAACAAGAAATCGAAGGCGAAATGGGAGAAAGCAAGATGGGGTTGCACGCCCGTTTGATGAGCCAAGCACTCCGCAAGATGACTTCCACAATCAGCAAAACCAAGACAACTTGTGTGTTCATCAATCAGTTGCGCGACAAGATCGGCGTCATGTATGGCAGTCCAGAGACGACAACAGGCGGTAATGCCTTGAAGTTTTATGCCTCGGTGCGCTTGGATATTCGCAAGAAGAGCAAGCCCATTAAGGATGGCGACGTGGCGATAGCCAATGAGGTGACCGTGAAAGTAGTAAAGAATAAGGTGGCACCGCCTTTCCGCTCCGCCACATTCGAGATTACGTATGGTGAAGGCATTTCTCGCCTTGGCGAAATTTTGAATATCGCTGTGGATATGGACGTCATCAAGAAGAGCGGATCATGGTTTAGTTATGGCGAAACGCGTATCGGCCAAGGACGTGAAGCCGTGAAGAAGATGCTCGCTGAAAACCCCGAACTTTGCGATGAAATAGAAGCGCAAGTGCGTGCCTTGCTTCGCAACAATCCTTTGCCCGCTGGTAGTGGCAAGGATGCTGACGAAGAGGACAAGGATTTCGACGAAATGGGCGAAGATTGATGTCTCGCT
>JALFTM010000124.1 GCA_022788345.1 Bacteroidales bacterium | reverse complement strand
TTTATTCCCCAACAGCTTGCCCACCTTGCAATAAAGCCGTAACTTTACATTATCACAGTCATCAAACAATTGCATATTTATGAAAGTTGGAGATAAAGTACGCTTCCTCAATGAAGTGGGAGGCGGAGAAATTGTCGGGTTCCCCGAAAAAGGCATTGTCTTGGTTCAAGACGCAGACGGTTTTGAAATTCCAGTGATGGAGCGGGAGGTGGTAGTCATCGAAACCAATCACCTCAACATCCCTAAGCCTGCCACAACAGCCAAACCTGCCAGTGGTGTCATCCCTAATCGTGCAGCCATGGCAGATGTGGCAGATGAAGATTTGCCAGAAGTGGATCTTGCCGATTTACCCCTCGCCTATCGTCCTAAGACCATAGAGCGAAAAGGAGGCGATGAACTGAACCTCTTTCTCGCATTTGTGCCACAAAGAATAAAAGAACTATCCACCACGCGCTTCGATGTCTATCTTGTTAATGACACGAACTTTCACTATCGCTTTGCCTTACTGAGTGGCGAAGACGGCATGTATGAGCTTTTGGTTGAGGATGTGGTAGGTGGCAATGCCAAACTGCACTTAGCGGAAATTAGCTTGGCCGACTTGCCACGTTGGAAACGTTTGCTCATTCAAGGCTATCTCTACAAAGAGGACAAATCCTTTGCTCCTAAACCTGCAGAGAGCATAGCACTGCGCGTAGATGTTACTAAGTTTTATAAACTGCACACTTTCCGGCCTTCCGAGTTCTTCACAGCCCCTGCCCTGCTCCTCGACATTTATCGCAACGACCGCCCAGCGCACCCCATGGTGTTCAAAGCGGAGGACATTGAGCAGGGTCTACAACATCAGGAACAGACTGCCCATGTCGTGCGACAGCCTGCCCGCAAAGAAGAAAACGGCATACTTATTGTCGATTTGCACGCCACAGAGCTCCTGGAAACAACTGCTGGACTTTCCCCTAAAGAGATTTTGGACTTCCAAGTGCGTACCTTTCGCGAAACGATGAACGAGTTGCGGCGAGAGAAAGGGCGCAAAATTGTGTTCATTCACGGGAAAGGAAATGGCGTTTTACGCAATGCCGTGGAACAAGACTTGCGCCACCGCTACCGCTCCTGCACCTACCAAGACGCTTCGTTCCAAGAATATGGTTATGGTGCCACCCTTGTGACCATCCGATAACGCTAACCTGCGCTTGACATACCTCAATGTGGGTATTTCAAGCGCAGGTTTTCCTATAAAAATCACCTTTAATGGGTATTGTCCTCCCCCCAAAAAACTTGTTACTTTGCCTTTGAGAAAGAACCAATAGGCCTTAGGCCACTTTATGCTCTTACCGACAACTTGAGGGACTCTCCATCAAGAGCGTGACAAGAGCTAACACCCATTTAATTTATAACACATAGACACATGACTGGTATTTTCTACGGTAGTACAACAGGCAACACCGAGTCCTACGCCCAAACCATTGCACAAGCTTTGGGCACAAATGATGTATTCAACGTTGCTGATGCAACAGCAGACAGCGTATTGCAATACGATCTTATCCTCCTCGGCTCTTCAACTTGGGGCGATGGCGACCTTCAAGACGACTGGTACGACTTTCTTGAAGCCCTCAAAGGTTTAGACCTCTCAGGAAAAAAAGTAGCCCTCTTCGGCACAGGCGACAGTGGCTCTTACCCCGACACTTTCTGCGGAGCACTCGCTACGATTTACGATGAGCTCCAAGGCACTGGGGCAACTTTCGTGGGCAGTTTTGCACCCGAAGGCTACGATGTGACCGATAGCGCTATCAATCGTGACGGCAACTTCATCGGTCTCGCCTTGGATGACAACAACAGCGACAACGAGGCACGCATCGCCACATGGGTGCAAACGTTGTAACCCAAGCGTAAGCACCTAAAAATAGACTGACAGCCACCTTTCAGCGGGCACTATTTTGTGTTCAAAGAAGGTGATGTCACAAACAAAAGTCTCCACACGGCCGTCGTGTGGGGACTTTTCTGTATCTTTGTAGCGTATAAATAATGAATTTTATGAAGAAATTATTCACTCTTTTGGCGTTCCTACTCATGGTTGGCACTGCCAACGCACAATTCACAGAAGGTACAAAATATGTCGGAGCATCCGTATCGGGGCTTGGCCTTTCGTATAGCAAAGATGCAGGCTTCCGTTTCGGTTTGCAAGCCACCGCAGGTTATTTCATTGCCGACGGCTTCATGGTAAAAGCCAACTTAGGCTACGACCACACCAAGATAGCCAATGATTTCTCGGCAGGTGTTGGCGGTCGCTACTACTTCACACAAAACGGCATCTTCCTTGGTGCTGGTGCTGAACTCACACACACTTCGCCCAACTTCAACAGCGTCTCTATCCCCGTGGAAGTAGGTTATTGTTTCTACTTGAACCACTATCTCAGCATTGAGCCTTCTGTCTATTACAAGGCCTCTCTGACAGACTTTGCCGATAAGAGCACCGTAGGCTTGCGTATCGGCTTAGGCTATTACTTCTAACCCCACAAGTGCGTCTTTCAATGACAGACATTGCTACGTTGGGCGAGTTTGGTCTCATTCGTCGCCTCACTGAAAAATTACCTACCGTCAATGCCTCCACTATTGTTGGCGTAGGAGATGATGCCGCCGTATTGGCCTATGGCGACAAGCGCACCTTGGTGACAAGCGACATGCTTCTTGAGGGCATTCACTTCGACCTTGTTTACACGCCTTTGCGCCATTTGGGTTACAAAGCCGCTGTGGTGAATTTCTCAGACATCTATGCGATGAATGGGACACCGCGTCAATTGCTCGTAAACATTGGCGTTGGTCGTCGCTTCTCCGTAGAGCACCTCGACGAAATATATGATGGTTTGCGACTGGCCTGCGAGCGCTATGGTGTGGACTTGGTTGGTGGCGACACCTCCAGTTCTCTCACAGGGCTGACCCTTAGTCTCACTTGCATCGGCGAGGCTGATGCCAACGACGTGGTGCGCCGTAATGGTGCACAAGAAACAGATCTCATCTGCGTGTCAGGCGATTTGGGGGCAGCCTATATGGGTCTCCAGTTGCTGGAGCGCGAGAAAGCTGTTTTTGCCAACACGGAGCAAAATGAAATGGCAGCACAACCCGATTTCAGTGGTCGCGAATACCTTTTAGAGCGATTCCTTAAGCCAGAAGCCCGCCGGGATGTCGTGGCGCAACTCCGAACGGCCGACATCCGCCCCACATCAATGATTGACGTCAGCGATGGCCTCAGTAGCGAATTGTTGCACCTCTGCACGCAAAGCGGAGTTGGGTGTCGCATCTACGAAGAACGCTTACCCATCGACTACCTCACGGCCTTAACCGCGGAAGAGTTCAATATGAACCTCTCGACCTGTGCTCTCAATGGCGGTGAGGATTATGAATTGCTTTTCACTGTTCCTTTGACAGCGCACGAGAAAATATCCCAACTCGAAGGCATCAAGGAGATTGGCTACATCACCAAAGCTTCTCTCGGTTGTGCCCTTATAGGGCGTGGCGACGCCGAGGAAATCCCGTTGCGTGCCCAAGGTTGGGTACATCTTGAGAACCAAGATTAGCCTCCTCATTTGTAACGTATTCGAAGGTTGTAAGCGCAGTTTTTACCCCTTCATCCCCCCGAAAAAGAGCCAACGCCCCGAAAATTCGCCCATTAAGTGCATTTTCGGGGCGTTTTCCTTGGTCGCTCAAAGAAAAAGCACTTTATTTGCACCCAGTAATAGAGGTGAAGCCTCTCCTATCACTATGTCAGAAATCGAAAAAAATCCTCTCGTAGAGACGCAGGCGCCTGCGTCTACTACCGACTCTCCCGCCAGCGTTGAGAACGTGGCGGATCAGACTGCATCCCGCATGCAGTATGCGACAAAAGAAGCAGTTATCGAACGTGCCAAAGAGCTTATCGAAGCTGGTCGTCCCGTGGACCGTGGCGAGTTGGACCATCTGAAGCAAACCTACTACCGTCTGCACACGACAGAAGCCGCAGCCGAACGTGAGGCATTCATTGCCAATGGTGGTGAAGCTTCTGCTTTCTTGCCTTCTCCCGATGCGCACGAAGAAACGTTCAAAACCCTCATTTCTTCGCTACGTGCACAGCGTGCACGCATCGCAGAGCAACAGGAACAAGAGCGTCAGAACAACCTGCAACGCAAGCAGGCCATCATAGAGCGTTTGAAAGCCCTCACCGCATCAGCCGAAGAGGCCGACAAAGCCTACGATGAAGTAAAGGAGCTGCAAGCCGCATGGAAAGAGATTGGCATGGTACCACCAGAGGCCACAACAGACCTTTGGAAAAACTACCACCTCTATACAGAGCAATTCTACGACCTTTTACGTCTCAACCACGAGATGCGTGCCTACGACTTCAAGAAGAACCTTGAAGCCAAGGAACAGCTCATTGCAGCTGCAGAGAGCCTCACCACTTTCCCTGATGTCATCTCTGCCTTTCACCAGTTGCAGACGCTTCACGAAGAGTTTCGTACCATAGGTCCTGTGGCCAAGGAGTTGCGTGAAGATGTATGGGGGCGCTTCAAAGCTGCTTCTACCATCATCAACAAGCACCACCAAGAACACTTTGAACAAATCAAGGCACAAGAGCAAGAAAACCTCAACTTGAAGACAGCTCTATGTGAGAAAATAGAAGCCATTGACGTTGATAGCATCCAGTCCATGAGCCAATGGGATAAGCTCACAAAGGAGGTGTTGGAAGCACAAACGGAATGGCGTGGCATTGGCTTTACGCCACGCAAGGTTAACGCTCAGATTTTTGAACGTTTCCGTGTAGCCTGCGATCGCTTCTTCTCTCGCAAGTCGGAATTCTTCAAGCAACACCGCGAAGCGCAAAGCGAAAATCTCACCGCCAAAATAGCTTTGTGCGAACAAGCCGAAGCCTTGAAGGACAGCACAGATTGGAATGCCACAGCAACTAAGCTTGCCGAGTTGCAAAAGAAGTGGAAAACCATTGGGGCCACTCCCAATCGTGCCAGCAACAGCGTTTGGAAGCGTTTCAACGAAGCATGCAACCACTTCTTCGACCGCCGTTCGGAGGCCACTTCTGGACAGCGTGAAGAGGAAAACAAGCATCTCGAAGAGAAGCAAGCCCTCATTGCTGAACTGGAAACGCTCCTTGAAAACAAAGCCGATGGTTTGCGTGAGGCCGTACGCCAAGCCCAAGAGAAGTGGAACGCCATCGGACATGTCCCCTACAACAAGAAAGAGAAAATTTATCGCCAATTCCGTGCCGTAGTGGACAAGATTTTCGACTATCTTAGTGAGAACGCTGAGCGTCGTCGCATTGACAACTTCCGTAAGAACATTGCAGAGAAAGGGGGGTCTGCCCTCAGCCGTGAGCGCCAACGCCTGCAACGACTCTTTGAAGAGAAGAAGGCCGAGCTTCAAAACTACGAAACCAACCTTGGCTTCTTCAATTCGAAGTCGAAAACGGGCAATAGCCTTATGGCCGATATTGAGCGCAAGATAGAGAAGTTGCGCAAAGAAATCGATAGCATCTCTGAAAAGATTAACTCTGTGGTCGAAAAAATCAAAGAAGCTGGCGAATAATCCGTCCTTCACTCGTTACACACTCATATATCATCGCTTGCCAAGTTATCTATTGGCAAGCGATTTTTTAGCTATGAACATTTCTTTTTTGATCACCCTTTATGCGCCATAAAGTGATGCTAAAGCTACGTTCGATCCAGCAATCTCATTTCGTCCGTCTTTAGGTTTTTCCAACAACAGCACTTGCAAAACAGGGCCTCATATTGTATCTTTGCAACAGCAACAAAGGGTTGAAGTTCAAAAAATGAACTTCAACCCTTTGTTTTCCATAAAAACCAGCGGGTCTATCGGCCTACTTATCCATTTCAAGTGGCGCAAGAAGAAAAAACAAGTGGCGCAGGAAGGGCATACAAGTCCATAACTTCGCCATTCACTACGCATCAACAGCTTCGCTTCTTACTTTCTT
>JALFTM010000123.1 GCA_022788345.1 Bacteroidales bacterium | reverse complement strand
CTCAAGCGCACCCTCTTCTCCCTCTGTTGCGTCTTCAACCTGCCCTTTGTGGCTTACGCTTTTCTGGCAGGGTATCAACCCGAAAGCATCAGCCTCATCGGAGTGGCAATCGTCATTGAGTATTTCGGCTACGGCTTTGGTTTCGTGGGGCTAACCCTCTTTATGATGCACCAAATAGCCCCCGGAAAGCACCAGATGTCCCACTACGCTATCGCCTCTGGCATCATGAACCTCAGCGTGATGGTCACAGGCATGGCCAGTGGCGCTATCTGCACAAAGTTGGGCTATGCCAACTTTTTCCTCTTCACCCTTGTGGCCACTATTCCCGCTTTCTTAATCACCTACTTCGTGCCTTTCACGCACGAAGAGAAGGCACAAGATACGAACGCATAGCCTTGCCACATCCCCTATCCTCCCATTTGTTTTATCAACTATCATCTATTTAATAAATTATGAACAATACAAAGCTCGCGCCCATGCCTTGGGAAGAACGCCCAGCAGGCTGTCAAGATGTGATGTGGCGCTTCTCGCAAAACCCAATTATCCCTCGCAATCTTTTGCCCACTTCCAACAGCATTTTCAACAGTGCTGTCGTGCGTTTTGGAGAAGGCTTCGCAGGCGTATTCCGGTGCGACGACACGAACCGCCGCATGCGCCTTCATGTAGGTTTCAGCGATGATGCCGTAAACTGGAACATCAACCCAGAGCCTCTTACCTTTGAGTGCGCTGACGCAGAAATCGGTCAATGGGTTTACGGATACGACCCCCGTGTTTGCTTCATCGAAGACCGCTATTATGTCACTTGGTGCAACGGCTATCACGGCCCTACTATCGGCGTGGCTTACACCTTTGATTTCAAAACTTTCCACCAGTTGGAAAATGCTTTCATTCCTTTCAACCGCAACGGAGTGCTCTTCCCCCGAAAAATCAATGGTCGATTCGCCATGCTAAGCCGCCCCAGCGACAACGGACACACACCTTTCGGTGATATTTTCTATAGCGAATCGCCCGACATGGAGTTTTGGGGACACCACCGCCACGTAATGGCTCCCGCTCCCTTTGAGGACAGCGCTTGGCAGTGCACCAAGATCGGTGCAGGCCCCATCCCCATAGAAATTGAGGATGGCTGGCTCTTGATTTATCACGGCGTCTTGCAGTCGTGCAACGGCTTTGTATATAGCTTTGGATCGGCCATCTTGGATAAGGACGAGCCTTGGAAAGTGAAGTTCCGTTCAGGGCCCTATCTCCTCTCGCCCCAAACGCCTTACGAATGTATGGGCGACGTGCCAAATGTTTGCTTCCCTTGCGCTGCTTTGCACGACAAAGAGAATGATCGCATCGCTGTTTATTACGGCTGTGCCGACACTGTAACGGGTTTGGCCTTTGGGCATATCTCCGAAATCGTTGAGTTTACAAAGAAACATAGTATCATCTAATGTTTGTGCCGTCTCTCGGCTTGTCGAGAGACGGCTTTTAGTTATGAAAAAAACGCTTATCGCCATTTGTTGTGCCACCTTTGTCTGCCTTGGAAGTTGGGCCGAAGATGTGCTCAAGTATGTCAATCCTTTTGTGGGCACAACCAATTTCGGCACGACGCATCCCGGAGCTGTGTGCCCTAATGGCATGATGTCTGTCGTGCCCTTCAATGTGATGGGATCTGCACAAAACGTGCAGGATAAAGATGCGCGCTGGTGGTCCACTCCCTACGAAAAGTTGAATACATTCTTCACTGGCTATTCGCACGTCAATCTGAGCGGTGTTGGATGCCCCGATATGGGGTCTTTACTGCTTATGCCCACAACGGGAAAACTGGAAGTAGATTATCACAACTACGGTAGTACTTATACCCATGAGACCGCCACTCCCGGCTATTATAGCAATTACTTGACAAAGTATGGCATCAAGACAGAAGTGACAGCAACGCCACGTTCAAGCGTCGCCCGTTTCACTTTCCCCAAAGGGCAGAGCCACATCTTGCTCAATTTGGGAGAAGGGTTGACCAACGAGAGTGGTGCAACGGTGCGCTATGTAGGCAATGGTGAGTTCGAAGGCTCGAAGCTTTTGGGCAACTTCTGCTACACAGCCCAAGCCGTTTTCCCCATTTATTTTGTGTTGCGTATCCACAAGCCGAACGCCACAATGGGCTACTTCAAGAAGCAACGTCCGATGAGTGTCGAAGCCGAGTGGGATGCCGATGCAGGGAAATATAAAATCTACACCCAGTATCAAAAAGAGCTTTCGGGCGACGACATTGGAGCTTTCCTTTCCTTTGAAACAGAAGAGGGCGAGGAAGTAGAAGTGCAGATGGGCGTTTCTTTTGTCAGCACAGCCAATGCCCGACAAAATTTGGACACCGAACAAGGACACACTCACTTCAACGACATCCTCGCCAAGGCAGAGGAAGCTTGGCGTAGCGACCTCTCTCGCATCCTTGTAGAAGGAGGTACGGAAGAGCAACGCAAGGTGTTTTACACCGCTCTTTACCATCTCTTGATGCACCCCAATGTACTCAACGATGTCAATGGGCAATATCCTGCGATGGAAAGCCCCGAAATCCGTACCGCCAAGGGACAACGCTACACAGTCTATTCCCTTTGGGACACCTATCGCAACGTACATCAGCTCCTCACCCTCGTCTATCCCGAACGGCAAATGGAGATGGTGCGTTCGATGGTCGATATGTACAAAGAGAGTGGCTGGTTGCCGAAATGGGAACTCTATGGGCGTGAAACTTTCACCATGGAGGGCGACCCTGCTATCCCCGTGATTGTCGATAGTTGGAACAAAGGCCTGCGCCACTTCGATGTCGAAGCCGCCTACGAGGGCATGATCAAATCGGCCACATCGCCAAGTGCAACCAACAAGATGCGCCCCGACAACGACGACTATCTCCAGTTTGGTTATGTCCCCTTGCGTGCCCCTTTCGACAACTCTGTTTCTCATGCCTTAGAGTACTACGTAGCCGATGCGGCTCTTGCCTCGTGGGCAAAATCCTTAGGAAAGACAGCTGACGCCGAGCGTTTCCGCAAGCAGTCGTTGGGCTATCGCCACTATTTCGACCGCACCACAGGAATGTTGCGTCCTCTCCTTCCCAATGGCCAGTTCCTCACGCCTTTCGATCCCATGCAAGGAGCTAATTTTGAACCCTCACCGGGCTTCCACGAGGGCAATGCGTGGAACTACACTTTCTTCGTGCCACACGATGTCAAGGGATTGATAAAACTCATGGGTGACGAGCGGGCATTCACGAAAAAGTTGCAAAGCGTTTTCGATCGCCAGCTCTACGACCCAGCCAATGAACCAGACATTGCCTACCCCTACTTGTTCTCCTACATCAAAGGTGAAGCATGGCGCACCCAGTTGCTCACCCAACAACTCCTGCGCCAACACTTCACTTCACAACCCAACGGCATCCCCGGAAACGACGACACAGGCACTATGTCGGCATGGGCCATTTTCTCAATGCTCGGTTTCTATCCCGACAATCCTGCTGAACCGTTCTACACCCTCACCGCCCCCGTCTTCGACAAGGTCACCATCCGTCTCGATCCACGCTACCACCGGCAATCATCGCTGACCATCACCTGCGACACTCCCACTTCAGGGTATCGCAAGGTAAAGTCCGTAATCCTTGGAAAGCGTCCTCTGAACAGCTTCCGTCTCTCCCACGACGAACTGCTCAAAGGAGCTACACTCCATTTCCTTTGCGAACCGTTCGAGACGAAGTAGAAAGTGGGCTTCATACGCCTTTTACTACTCTTATCGCCTTGCGCCACTGTCCGTCTTTTAGCCTTTGTAACAAAAGCACTTGCAAAGCGGACATAAAAGCATTATCTTTGCACTACAGACACATGGGTGGAAGCTTCGCAGGAGGCTTTCACCCATGTGTTTTTACCCACAATGCGCCTCCTCAACTCACGCTAAGCATCTTTCCGAGTGGCGCAACTTGTCTTTTCTTGAGGCGCAGGAAGCAAACACGGCAGGCGTAAGCTGATTTTCTATCCAACGCAAAGCTGTTTTCCTTCTCCTTTTCAAAATTAAACTTCCTTGTTGTTTGTTAAAAAACCACCCAAACAATCTTCCTTTTCATCAGATGACATTTTGGGACACACCAAGAGTTATAAATCCCTGCCTTCAAGCGAATGCAGGGCTTCCTCTTTGATTTTGAAAAAAGAGTACTTTAATATGCCCACATCCTGCAAAAATGTGTATCTTTGCAGTCGCATATGTAGATAGCAGGGTTTCAAAGCACTTCATACCTTGGACCCTGCCATAGAAATTAACTATGGCTTCATTACAAGAAAAATTAGAACGGTACACACTACCACAGCAATTTAAGGCCGCAGGCATCTATCCCTATTTCCGTGAAATCGAAGGAAAACAGGGCACAGAAGTAGAAATGGGCGGCAAGCACGTTTTGATGTTTGGCTCTAACGCCTACACCAGTCTCACAGGCGATGAACGTGTCATTGAAGCAGGCGTACAAGCCTTGCGTAAGTATGGCGCTGGCTGTGCAGGTTCGCGCTTCCTCAACGGCACACTCGACATCCACGTTCAGCTTGAGCGTGAACTCGCTGAGTTTGTAGGCAAAGATGATGCCCTTTGCTTCTCCACAGGTTTTAGTGTCAATGCAGGCGTTATTGCTTGCTTGACAGGACGTGAAGATTACATCATCTGCGATGATCGTGACCACGCTTCCATCGTCGATGGTCGCCGTCTCTCACTCTCGCACCAGCTCAAGTTCAAACACAACGACATGGCCGATTTGGAAAAACAATTGGCCAAATGTCCCGAAGACGTTGTCAAACTCATTGTTGTAGATGGCGTGTTCTCTATGGAAGGCGATTTGTGCAAACTTCCAGAGATTGTGGCACTCAAGCATAAGTACAAGAATGTATCCATCATGGTGGACGAAGCTCATGGTATCGGCGTCTTCGGACGCAACGGCCGTGGCGTTTGCGACCACTTCGGCTTGACGCACGAAGTAGACCTCATCATGGGCACATTCAGCAAGTCACTCGCATCCATCGGTGGTTTCATTGCCGCCAGCGATGCCATCATCAACTATCTCCGCCACAACGCCCGCACCTACATTTTCAGTGCTTCCGACTCTCCTGCTGCAACAGCTTGCGCACAGCGTGCTCTTCACATCTTGCAAGAAGAACCAGAACGCATCGAAAAGCTATGGAGCGTAACAAACTACGCATTGGAGAAATTCCGTGAAGCAGGCTTTGAAATTGGCGACACCGAGAGTCCTATCATTCCACTCTATGTGCGCGATATGGACAAGACTTTCATCGTGACGGCCCGTGCCTTTGAAGAAGGCGTGTTTATCAACCCTGTCATTCCGCCTGCTTGCGCCCCACAAGACACTTTGGTGCGCTTCGCCTTAATGTCGGAGCATACGCACGAACAAGTGGACCGCGCTGTGGTGGCACTCACCAAGGTGTTCAAAGAATTGGACATCATCAAGTAACACCGCACCCTACCCATCAAATATCCCCTCTCCTTGAGATACACGTCCAAGGAGAGGGGATATTTTCTTTTGTCCAACAAGCATTTTTGCACAAGGCAAAACAGCGACGGAGCGCAAACACTGAAAGAGTGCGACGCCATCTTTCTCTGAAAAGATGCCATGGTCAGTCGTGCGCGAAGTCCAGCTCTTCTTCAATAAACAACACCTCAAAAAACAAAAAATGCCCTTTTTCTCTGCGCTGTAACAATTGTTACGCAGTTGCTCCACCTTACTTCCTACCTTTGCACTACGAATAAGAACAAAACCTCATAGGACATAACCATTTATATAGCAAGGAATGAACAATCAAATGTTTTGTTTCCAATGTCAGGAAACCGCCAAGAATGAAGGATGTATGATTAAAGGTGTTTGTGGCAAGGACGCTCCCACCGCCAACGCCATGGATTTACTCCTTTTCGTCGTTCGTGGCATCAGCACCATCACCGATACACTCCGCAAAGCAGGTCAGCCCATCGACAACAAGGTGAACATCCTCGTCAATGACGCTCTCTTCTCTACGATTACGAACGCAAATTTCGACATTGAGAGCATCCACACACGCATCGACGAAGCCCTCGTTATGCGTGAAACACTGAAGCAGCAAGCCGCTACGGCAGGCGTTGCTCTTCCCAACCTCGACTGCTTAACGTGGACTGGCACTCGTGCCGACTATGAAGAGAAAGCCAAAAGCGTTGGTGTGCTCGCAGAAGAAGACATCGACAAGCGTTCGCTCAAGGAGTTGATTGTTTATGGTCTCAAAGGCATGGCTGCTTATCAAGAACATGCAGCCCGTCTCGGCTATGAGGACGAAGGCGCTTACGCTTTCTTGCAATACGCCCTCGCAGCCACGGCTACCAGCGATCTTGACGTGCCTGCCCTCATCGAGCTTACCCTCAAAACGGGTGAAGCAGGCGTCACTTCCATGGCTCTCCTCGACAAGGCCAACACCGAGAGCTACGGACATCCCGAACTCACGGAAGTGAACATCGGTGTAGGTACGCGTCCCGGTATTCTGATTAGCGGTCACGACCTCCACGACATGGAGCAATTGCTCCAGCAAACCGAAGGCACAGGCGTGGATGTGTACACGCATGGCGAAATGTTGCCTGCCAACTTCTACCCTGCCTTCAAGAAATATAAGCACTTCGTGGGCAACTATGGCAATGCGTGGTGGCAACAGAGAGAAGAATTCACCAGCTTCAATGGTCCCATCTTCTTCACGACCAACTGTATTGTGCCTCCTGCGGCCAATTCGACTTACAAAGATCGTCTCTTCACCTCCAATGCCACTGGTTTCCCCGGTTGCAAACACATCGACACAGATGAGAATGGACATAAAGACTTCAGCGAGATTATCGAAATTGCTAAGACTTGCGCACCTCCCACAGAGATTGAGCGTGGGTCTATCGTAGGCGGTTTTGCCCACAACCAAGTATTGCAATTGGCCGACAAGGTTGTGGATGCAGTGAAGACGGGTGCTATTCGTAAGTTTGTTGTGATGAGCGGTTGCGATGGTCGTCAGCGTGGTCGTAGCTATTACACCGACTTTGCCGAGCAGTTGCCAAAGGACGTGGTTATCCTCACCAGCGGTTGCGCCAAGTTCCGCTACAACAAACTCCAGCTTGGCGACATCAACGGCATCCCCCGCGTGTTGGATGCAGGACAGTGCAACGACTCTTACTCTTGGGCGGTGATTGCCTTGAAACTGAAAGAAATTTTTGGTGCCAACGACATCAACGACTTGCCCATCGCTTTCAACGTTGCATGGTATGAGCAAAAAGCCGTTATTGTGCTCTTGGCGCTCCTCTATCTTGGCATCAAGAACATCCACCTCGGACCAACCATTCCTGCTTTTCTCTCTCCCAATGTGGTGAAAGTATTGGTGGAGAACTTCGGTATCGCTGGTATAGACAGCGTAGATGCAGACTTGAAGAAACTCATTGGCTAAGCCCATTTTTCACTTCCCCTCTTCTTCTATCTTACATAAGAGAAGAGGGTTTTTCTGTGTTGCAACAAACTTTTTTTTGAGCGCAACACAGCAGTGCAGAGAAGTGGTCTCCACATCTTCCAACCATCCTCACATTTTCGCTCTGCAACGGCCATTCATGTGACATTTGGGAAACGAAATACGGGAGGCGCATGCAGAAAAAATTCCATGCGCTTCCCGTAGTTCCTGCATGCGCCTTCCCAAAAGCGAGGTAGCGCAAGGCGAGCTTATGGTGTGAGAATGATAATTTTCCAAAGTTCATTCT
>JALFTM010000122.1 GCA_022788345.1 Bacteroidales bacterium | reverse complement strand
GCTGTCAGTTGCGCCACCGAAAGTGTAGACAAGAGTTGCAACATACCTGCATGAGCATCGATTTGCCCTGCCCCATAGGCGTTGTTTGGCACATTGCCCATAAAGGGGCGATGTGTAGCTGTTGCGGTCATGATTGTCCGGGCTTCGGAAAGTGTGAGTTGAGGAGCTGCTTGCAACCAAAGTGCCATAATGCCCGTCACCGCAGGCGTAGCCATCGAAGTGCCACTCTCTACATACCAATAATAGGCTTTACCATCGACCGTTTCTTGGTGCACAACATCGTTGCCTTTTACGCTGTAAGCCGCGGCAAAAGAGTTGTAAGAAGACACTACTGCGGCACCCGGTGCTACAATGTCGGGCTTGATGCGCTGGTCGCTCGTTGGGCCAAGTGCCGAAAGAGGATAGCGCTCATCAAGCGTCCAAGGTTGTGTCGTAGTCACGCCTCGGAAACTGGTGTAGCTATTCTTCGACACTGTTGCGCCAACAGCGATGGGCCATCGGCCACAAGCTGTTTGTGCAATGGTAGAAGCGTTTGTGCCATCCACAAACCCTTCATGTCCCTCGGCAGAGAAGTAGCCATTATTGCTATACGCCTTGGCGGAGCCATCGGCAGAGATCAGTCGCACTTCCCACTCTTCGCCCGGCTGTTGGCTATAACCCACATGAACGGAAATGCCATAGGCATGGCTCACTTCGTTGCGAGTGCATGTCACAAGTAGCCTTGCTCTGTCTTTATCGCTCGTACCGAAATTGCCGAATGTTTCAGCATATTCCGCGTTGGTCGTAAACGTGCGGTCGAAAAACACGGTGTCTTGTGCGCTGTTGCGTAGCATCAGTTGCAACGTAGCATTTTGTTGGGGCATCACTTCTAAGAAGAGTTGATCCGAACCTGTTGCAGGCATTTTCCACACACTCTTCACGTCCGCTCCACTAAGTGTGGACGTGCGGTGCCCTTCGTTGCCCACTGCGACAGCCATAAGTGCGCCGGGGCGGTTGGCGAGCAAACTATCGACCATCCGCGCCATCGTCCCTGTGCCATCCTTGAAGCCCATCATTGTGCCTAAACTGACGTTGATGGCAATCGGTTTCCCCACCTGCTCTGCATAGCGCAACAGATAGTCGACACCATCTACAATGCCTTCCTCCGATTGATTGGTGGAAACGAGCACAAGGTCGGCTTCTGGCGCAACGCCTTTGTAGGCATTCTGTGCACTACCAGCAGCGATGCCAGCCACATGAGTGCCGTGGGTCATCACAGAGTTGTCGTGCTGGGCTGTGGCAATTGCAGCGGGAGTGTCCAGTACAGTGCCGTAGCCATACGTGGAGGGAACACCAGCCGTGCCGTTCTGATCCCATACGTTCACGATGCGACATCGGCCGTCCGCATCTCTAAAATTGGGATGCGTAAAGTCAAACCCCATATCGATGATACCGACCAGCACCCCCTTGCCTGTATAAGACATAGGAAGTCCTGCCCCCGATTGCACATCTGTGGCATGGGTGAGACGTCGCACAGCGTCAGTCATGGGTTTTACAACCAGGCCCGTTGTCACTTTTCGCACCGCAGTGTCGCCCACGAGCGCCACAAACTGACGCAACGGCACGAGCGCTGTGTGCGTATCACCACAACTCACATTGAAGCGTACACCATAACGTTGCGCAAAAGCCTGCAAGTTCACATGAGGCGCCATGTGCAGACTGACCTGCGCCACTCCCATTGTATCGCCCTGCAATGCCCGTTGCCAAAGGAGCGTTGCCCCGGAGTTAAGCTTCCGAGGCAACGCCCTGCGCTCCTGTGCCACCATAGCGGTGGCAACCAATAGCGCATAGGAAAGGAATAAGAAGAATTTTCTCATAACTTATTTAACCATCATCTTCATTGCGGGTTGGCCAGGACGCACAACCAAGTAAACACCCGGCTGAGTGGGCTGAGCTGTAGCCCCAGTAGCCACTACCTGACCCGAAAGGTTGTACACCACAGTTGCATTGCCACTGATAGGAGCAGCACCCTCTAAACGATGAAGACCAGCCGCAACAGATGCCTCCCAAGCCAAGATGGGGAAACCATTGTTGATACCTGTTGCATCTTTCACAAAGGCAGGCGTTTCAAGTCCAGCGTTGAGCTTTTCCAAAGCTGCATCCGACTTCATTTCTTCAACAGTTTGATTAGTGCCATAAGTATCACCAACAGCAGTGAGTTCTTGCACATAAAGAGCCTTTTCCACCTTGAAAGCAGAGCCGTCAACATCGCTTACAATAGCTTGAGGCGTACCCATGAAAGAAGCTGGCGATGTCACCTTGCCAAGGTTATACACATTGGCAATAACAATTTGGTCCCAAATCAAGCCTGTGATACCACCGCCATAGAAAGAGTTACAGTTCACCGCACCCGTATTGTAAGAGGCAACGACTTTGGAAGTTTTCTCTAATTGTGCCACAATGCCTCCAGCCTGCATACCAGTAGTGCTGACAGTGCCTTTGTTTGCACAATTTTGAATGATGGCATTGCCAGTCATTGCTCCAACCAAGCCTCCAGCAAAGGTGTTGGCACTCACAACGCCAAGGTTGGCCGAGTTCTCCAATGTGCCACCCTCCATCTTACCGATGATAGCTCCCACTACATCGGAAGCCACATCGATACGGCTTTTTGCGCCTATAATAAGATTACGGATAACTGTGCCGTTGTTCGAGCAGGCGAAGAGACCTGCACCACCGAGAGACATCTCCTGTCCTTCGATAGAGCCTGTCACACCGGGTGCTTTGGTGATGAGCAAGTTGTCGATGGTGTGATAGTTGCCATCAAAGACACCAAGGAAGTACAAAGAGGCTTCCGTTTCTTGGTTGGTCACGGGGTCTACACTTTTATCGAACTTACCGATAGCAGGAAACTCCACACCTCCCATATCGAGGTTCGTAGTCAAACGGAAATGTTTCCCTTCGAACGTTTCGCCAGCAACGACACGGTCGGAAAGGTAAACGAGATGTGCGGGCGTTTCTATAAGATAAGGATTGGCGGCTGTTCCTTCACCATTGACCCAAGCTGTGCGACTTGTACCATCCCATGCTTGCGCAAAGGTTGTGAGTGCGAACATGACCATTGATAAGAACAAGTAGATTTTTTTCATACGCATAAGTATTAAATAAATGAATGGATTGTTTAGGTTGTAGCCGTAGCGATCATCGCATACTCTCCGACTTTTCAATCTACCAAGCTGTGGCACAACGCCTCTCTGGTGTGGTTGCGAAAGTGATCTCGGTTGTAAATCTACGATTTTTTGCAGAAACGCACAATACTTCATGGTCAAATTCTTCTTGGTATTTAACATTTGAGACTATTATCGCAGTTATTTTGCTACTTACGACTGGCAAACTACGAACGGCTACTCTTAATTTTTATACATAAAAAGAGGAAGAACTTTTTCCAGTCCTTCCTCTTGGTGATTCGCTTGGAGATCACTATTGTATCTATGTCTATTCTGGATAAGAAAGTAGCTGTTGAAGCGGTAATCTCGCTTATTTTTCACAACTTTATATTTAGAAATCCAATAGTTACAACGCAAAAAGCGAAAATTACTCACTTAAAGTTCTTGCAATGTCTGTTCTACAGATAAGTTCTACAAGAATTTGCGTGAGTTTTATGCAAAAAAGTAGCCAACTCCAAGTCCCACAAGCAAGCCAATTGGGAGTCCCAAATCAATCCACTCTAACTCAAGTATTTTACCTACGAACACTCCTATAAAACCGCCAATAGCGATCACAGATACAGGTATCCAAATATTATCATTCATGCTACATACATTAAAGAACGATAGCAGAAAGCCAATAACACAGCCAACTATAAGAGCTGTCCCAAAATATGAGTTTTCAATTTTTGCCATAATACGTTATTTAAAAATCAAGTTTCATTATTTCATCGTCACTTTCAATTGCGTGAGTATATGCTACAAGTTGTTCGAGAGGATTAACTGCAATTGTATCACTGATGGCTTTAAGAGCTGGCAGAATTATTGTAGGATCATTATTCTCCAGTCCTTTATGAAGTACATCATATTGCGCTCTTAACGCAAATGCGCGTTCACCAAATACACGTTCAATCAATAAGCGTTGCGTTTCATACTTTTCGGCAATACATTTCAGTTTGACCTCGTTAATCATATTCAATTGGTCAATCTGAAGATTAAGCTGTTTGTTTTGTAAATAGAAATCGGCATATTGCTTCAACTCCTGTTGATGCTCAATTGCATAATTCAATGCATTGATAGTGTTTTTCTTTATTTCCATATTACTGAGATGATTTATTGATTTTACTATATGCGCTGCAGAGAGAAACTAAGATTCCAAGTTGTTTCTTAAAGTGGTCTGATGCTATGAAATAATTGTAACTTTTAGTATATCCTCCCTCGTCATTAAATACTCCCTTGCGCAATGGCTCATATACTTTAATAAAAGCACTGTTCATTTCTTTAAGTGAGACAAGAACTTCAATCTGTCGTAAAAACTTTGCTCTATATATATTAAGTTGAGGAACAAGGGTTTCCAAACTATCTGTAACTTCTGCGATTTTGTGATTGACCTCTGCCCTCTGATTTGTTGTTTCTGTATTCAAGTCTATTATACCTGATATTCCTTCTCCAACTGCAGTCAGACCTATCTCAACTAAAGAACATGTCAAATCGGCTTTTGTAATACTATCACCTCTATTTTGAATATCTGACAAAGACTTGCTTACTTGTTCAACAGATGACATAACACCTTTAGAGAAGGATTCTGTATCAAAGTCTACAGAACGAAATGAGGTAAATTTTGTGCTATCTAAAATCGTATATTGTGGAATCTCAATTGAAACATCTTTTATTACACTTTGCTTTTGTCCTTCGACTATCTTTAATAGTCCTAGTAATTCTTTGCATAGTGATATATTACGATAAGCAGCAGCTCTATAGCAATCTAAATAGATTTCAAGGACCCCCTGAATATTTTTATTTCTTTTTATTTCATCTTGCAACGCTACACTTGTTTCTGCAAGGAACTTTAATCTACTTTTTTCTCTCTGTAATTTATTGTAATTGCCAAAAGTAGCAAGATTCTTAAAAAATGACGTATCAGCATCTTCATATCCATATTCTTTGTCTTCTACTATGGCATTTGCTATTCTAAGATTTTCACCGAATTTCTTCATTCTCGAAGAAAAGTCCTTAATCCATCTATCTACATTAAGCTTCTCATTATTAAGAATTAAGTCTGTATCGATATACCTTCTGTAATACCTAGCATTGAATTTATTAGTCGAATAAGAGATTCTTCCTATTCCACATATAACATTGATGAACAGTAACAAATATAGCAGTATCGTAACAACAATAAATTGACTTTCAAACAATTTATATGAAAGTAAAATAAGTATTACTATTATAGAAAATAAAGATATAGATATCCATATGCCTTTGTAAGAGGATTTTTCTTCAATTTTAATATTAAGATATTCCCAATGACCACCCCAAAGACCAGCGAATAACCAATACAACCAAACCTTCCATTTAGCTAAGGGTTTGGCCATGGAATATATATCCAATCCAGGCTTTATAATTGAAGAAAGGTACATAGTAAATGCTACATATACACCCAAAATAGCATTGACTCTTTTATGCCCAAACAGTGTTTGTTCTACAAAACAAACACTGTCGCTAAATATTTCAGATAATCTTACTATTTCTTCCATTGTATTGGGTCATTTTTACGTAAAGGTCTAAAAAAATGATTATTGGGAGCTCATTAGCCGAATTAAATACTGAATACTTATAAATAAAAAACACTCATATCAATGATCCCCAGCAATTTAACAACAACCGAACCGTTAAATACATTTACACATACAGCTTCATAGCAAATTTCGTCAAAATCCTCGAAATCTGCAAAGATTTCACTGGAAATCGTGCTAGTGAACCTGGAAATGTACCTCGTTGTGGTGCAGTCCCTAGGTTTTCCGAACTCACGTAAGTGTTATACTTCCGAGCGAGTTCATAACCCATATATTCTCGTTCCATTGTTCAAAGAAGAGTAACGCACAAGTAGCGAAGTTGTTTCTTTTCCTCCTGTAGCGATCAAGATTTCCCCGCCCCTTTCGAGAGCTTAGAAGCCTTTTTCTGCGGTCAAAGACAAGTCTTATAATAGGCATTCCTATGATGGTAGCAATTGGTTTGTCTTTTGGTAGTCAATTGGTAGCAGTTTTGGCAGCATTAAACATAACGAAACACAATCAAGCGCAAAAAGACTATTATATATTGATATTCATCAAATCTTTTATATATAGTTTTTTGTTCTATAAATGGAAAAAAGCAACAGAGGAGATTTCTAAGAAATCTCCTCTGTTTGTGATTCGCTTGGGGCTCGAACCCAAGACCCCAACATTAAAAGTGTTGTGCTCTACCAACTGAGCTAGCGAATCTCCGTTTGTGATTTACGGGTGCAAAGATAAGCATTTTACCTTATCTGACCAAATCAATACTCCAAAATTTACAAAGGAAATGTAAAACGTTGGGCGTGATTGACGAAACGCGCCACGCGCGGGTTCTTCTTAAAGGAGGGTGGTGCGGAGTCGTAGATTTTGCGTAGCTGCTCTGTCATCACAGGCACGGGATAGGCTTCGCCAAGCATCAGGAACATGCCCGGCCCCAAAGGGTTGTCGTAATTGTCCATCACGAACTTTGTTTCCAAAGCATCGATCTTTCCCATAATTTTGATGCCCTGCTTCTTGAGGTTGTTGTACACCTCTTTCGTGGCCGTGCCACGATTGAGATGACTATAGTATTGCTGATCCAACTCCCACAACTGGTTCTGAAGCTGCTCGCGTTTGCGGAAGAATTTGTATAGTCGGTCGTTGTATTTTCCGCCACGAACTTGTTGTGAAGCGTTGTCAACAGTGATTTTCACTGTCCCCGACTCCAAGACAACTGGCAGAACGCTTTCGTTTCCCACATAAAGCTGTACGAACATGGCGGTGTCCACTTCTCCCAAAAATTGAAACTCTCCATGCACAACTAAGCATGAGTCCATCACTCGGGGACGCTCTGCCGCAAAATTATCCTGCAAATAGAGCATCTGCCCGTTGAGCTTGGGCAAAGAAGCATTGCCCGCAATGTTGTATTGCTCGGCACAACTGCTTAGCAATACCATTGCCATGAGCGGGGCAATCAGAGACAGTATGTGGACTTTCAATTTCATCATCGAGGCGTTGGGATACACAGAGGGCGCACCATGCGCTTTCTTATAGGCAAAGATAGGTTTTAGATTTGACACTTCAGCTATCGAATAGTCCTCAAAAATAAGGAATAAATTATTTTTGAGATTTGGCGGTGATTTTGTAAACTGCTTCCTCTTTTTTTTAACAGTCGAAAGACTTTGTAACGAGGCCTTTTCTTTAACTTTGCCAGTAAAGACATCGCCCACGCAGAACATCGGGATAGTCTTCTCTGCTTGGGCATTGGTTTCCCCCCTACTCCCCTCCTCTTACCCAATCACACACATCGCTTTATGACAGAAGAACAAAAAATGCAAGCTGGCCTTGTTTATGATGCTGCCGACGCCACACTCATCGCCCACATTATTGCTTGTCACGACAAAGTGCACCACTACAATCAGCTTCTCCCTTCAGATGTCGAAAGGCGCACCGCCATGCTGAAAGACATTCTCGGAAAGACGGGCGACGCATTGACCATCAACCAGCCTTTTCGGTGCGACTACGGCACTAACATCGCTGTTGGAGAACGCTTTTTTGCCAACTTCAATTTTGTCGTATTGGACGAAGCGCAAGTGACCATTGGCGACGATTGTTTCATCGGGCCGAATGTGAGCATCTATACGGCTTGCCATTCGACCGACCCTATCGAGCGAAATTCGCGCCGAGAATGGGCCAAAGGCGTGACCATTGGCAACAACTGTTGGATCGGCGGTAGCACCACTATTCTCCCCGGCGTGACCATTGGCGACAACTGCACCATTGGCGCAGGTTCTGTGGTGGTCAAAGACATCCCAGCAGGAAGTGTGGCGGTGGGCAACCCTTGCCGTGTGGTCAAGACGCTATAAGTTTTCTCCACCTCAGAAAACCGACATGCCTACAAACCTATTCTCATCCTCCTCTACGGCGACGCCCAAACACCATATAGCTTTCTAAAAATCAAAACATTACAAACATCCAACACAAATTGCGCCACTTGAAGCTACAAGTGGCGCATGAAAAAATTCCGCTAAGCGCAAGAAGGAAACACCATTTGCGCTTGGCGGAATTGCTTGGTATAGGTATGGAAAACTCCGTCTGCTTCAAGGGCTATTGTGCCTTGATGAACTTTGCCGTTTTCACACCTTGAGGGGTCTCTGCTTTCACAACATAGACACCTTTGGGAAGATGGCCGATGTCACACATAGAGGACATGCCATTGGCCACTTTCTGTCCCGAAAGACTATAAACATGGATGGCACTAACACCTGCCTCACAGCGAACAGAAAGCAGACCATACTCTATTGCTGTTGAAAGGCCTTGTCCTTCCGATGTGACAGAGGAAATGCTGGTCACCGTTCCATGATCAGCAGGAGCAGGGAGCACAATCAAAGTGGCCTTCGACATGGTTTCATACTTGATGGTTCTGCCGCTGCGCTCGTTTCGGGTCAAGATTAGCTGATATTCGCCCGGTTCGAGATACTGCGCACCACCTCCATCGTATTCCTTGTCCTCGCCTTTCTCAAGGAGAATTTCCTGTTCCTTGAACTTATGCTTGACATCCAACCCATCTTTGCTAACCGCAAAAAGTTGCAGATGAGCAAATGAGCCTTTATAGTTGCCAGAGGCTTGCGACACCGCTCTATACAAGGCCTTCAAAGGCATGTTCTGTTGCACTTTGTAGACTGGCTCGCTAAACTCGGTGGTAAGACGTGCTTCGTAGAGATCGGCACTCTTTACATCGATGCGATAAGCGTTCAACACCGTGTGAGGAATAATTGTCTCCTTTTCGCTCAATCCGTTGGTGGGATCATACGTCACACTGGCATAGCATTCAGTTGCACCGCCCGTTGGCACATATTCCGCCACATACTCTTGGCTCTCGCCCGGTTCGAGGTGGATGGAAATGGTTTGTTCTTTGACAGTAGCTGGGTCTACGGTCTCATTCGCTGTGAGGAGTTTATCTCCAAAATGTACAGACACGAAAGAAGAATAGGCCGCTGTGCCATTGTTGGTGAGTCGGAACGTGAGTTTATTGTCCTTTCCTGACAGCAAGAACGATTTCTCTACGGCCGAAACAAGCTGAACGGGAGCAATTTTTTCTTCTACCGTCAGTTTGCTATTCTTTCTACTTACTTTCAACGACTGTTCAAAGTATCGCCCAACAGGGATCTCCTTCCAGTCGTTCTTTCCTCTAACAGAAAAAATTGGGAGCAGTTCGAAAGTTCCTCCCTCAGGAATGTTCTGAGATGCCAATCGCACCTCTATTTTATTATAGGTATAATCTTTCTGAATGCTCCATGCAGAAGGATTGCCGACAGCAATCAGCTTGCCATCTTTCATGATGCCCAAAGAGAAGTCTACCTCAATCGTTTCATAGCCTTCAAGGCGCACCCCTCGGATGTCGATCTTGGGGTCATAGTCATTGTAAGTCTCACTTTTTCGCAATGCCTTTGCAAGCAAAAAGTATTCAGAGCGAGGATGCGCCACCTTTCCGGGAGGTGCTATGCCTACGATGGCCTGCAAATCGACCACATAAGCTCCTTTTCCTGCGCCACCCACACCACGGATTTGGGGAGCGAGATACGAGAAGTTGAAATAGCCATTGGCTACGCCATTCCATCCCCAGTTGATGTGATAAAACCCATTCTCATAGCCATCGCAAACGAAAGCGTGGCCTAATTCTGCGGCAATACCATCCAAATAGACAGGGCGTTGCTCTGCCAGCTCTTGATAAATAATTCTTTCCCACTCTTCAGCGCTCACATTCATGCGACGCACCAAACGGGTTGTAGGATAATCGAAATGCTTTTGGAGAGCTTTCAAGGCGTTAGCACCCGAACTACTACTTTCTTCTACGGCATACTTCATGTTGCAGGCCGCTCCCACTTCCAAGAGCAAGAGTCCCACAGCGTTTTTCTCTTCGTCCGTGATGGTGGCATTCGTTGGATAGTTGGGGCGCATCTTATCCCATTGATAATTCCCTTCACTGCCCAATTCTATCGTTTTCCCTATCTTGAACATATTCTTGAAGCCATAATATGTTGTGCCTTTGCCACATAGGGGATAGCGGTGATAGTATATAATCTGCCCCAAGGCCGTAGCCACGCAACCCGTTGGCGTTGCGTTGCCATTGAGGAGTGGAGTTTTGGTGTTGTAAGGCATATCTTGCCCCCAACGGATGTCGCCAAGCAAAGGTTTGATTGGTGTTTTGACTTGGGTTGCAGTCACAGCAACAGACGGTTCTGAGGCTTGTGCGCTCGCCGTGGCAACGTGCTGTTTCAGCACCTTGAGAAAGGCGGCAAACTGTGGGGGCAACTCCGTTTTATTGAACGAATTGTCAGGAGAATAGCCTACGATAGGACTTACTGCATCATCGGCTGCCACCATGATGTACCCTTTCTGAGAAGCTGGCGCAAACACATAGACCAAGGGAGATGCCGTTTGGTGCTCTTCCCCATCCAGTGTGCAAACAAGTTGGAGATTGTCCTTTGCCTGCGTGTAGCGTGTGCGCTTAGAAGCGACAATGTCAGTCTTTGCAGAGCCAGATAGCAGTCCGCTTTGAAGGGCTACTTTGCGTGCACGGTTCACATCTATTGGATCGCTCCATAGAGAGAGGGAGTACAAGCAAATCATTAACGAGAGGAGAGTCCTTGAGTTGATGAGTTTCATTGTGTGTTTAATTAAGTGTATGCCGTCCCAA
>JALFTM010000121.1 GCA_022788345.1 Bacteroidales bacterium | reverse complement strand
CATCAAGCGATTGGCTGCAATGGCTGCGCCCCCTGTTCGCTCCGAAGTATTGACCATCAGAATACGCATAGGCATGTAGCGTATATAAATAAAGAGAAGCCCCATCCGTCTCCCCACAGAGGGGAGACCTAACGGGCTATGAAAGGGAAAAGAAAGGATTGGCGACTTCCGACTTTCTGCCATGCCTCAACCATGTCTGCACACAATCGACTGGCACGAGAAAGAAAGGGAAAAGGCTTCAAAGCGTTATTTCACCATGAAAGCATAGCAGAGCGAAATCAGCTCTCGCAAATAGGCTTGGCCGTTGTAAGTGCCTGCACCATCTTTCATCTCCGCAAATTGCACGAGATAAGTGCCCGCTTCCTTGGGCGTATAAGTGAAGTTGCCATGATTGGCAGAAAGGGTGAGGGCTGGCAAGGGTGTTTCCTTACCCGAAGGGCTCACCAAAGTGAGCTGCACCTCACGAAGATTGCCAAACCAACGTTCTGTGGGCATATGTTCTGCTGGATCGCCGAAGAAAACATTCACCGTTTGGGGCTGGCCCACAGTTCCTATGCCTGCAACTTCTATCCAAAGGCCATGGGCATGCGCCACCAAAGCCAAAAGGAAAAAGCTGAAAAGAGTTAGTATTTTACGCATAACTCTGTTTGATTGAGAAAGTTTAGTTAGAGAGTCCTCAATAATTATATGTGTCGTCCGTGTCCTCTATATCGTTGGCTTCATCGCTGTATTGTTCATAGAACGCGGCATCTTCAGCATTGCCTGTTTCATCCTCATAGTCGTCATAATCGTCAGTCTCATCGTAGAATGGGACATAGGCGTCGTTCTCTTCGGCCAACATCTCTTCGGTAGCAAAACGCTCCTCAAAGGGAACATCGTTCCTTTTGGGGCGATATGCTGAGGTTTGAGGCTTAAACGCAGAAGAGAAACTCTTGAAGAAGCCTGCTACAAGAGCGAGGAGCGAGCCAAACATGGGACGGAGAGAGTTTAGTATTCGCCGTCGCTGATTTCGAAACTCTCAAGGTCGAGTTCGTCATCGTTGTAGGACGAATAGGAAGAGAAGTCGTCGAAGCCGAAGTCGTCGTCGGCCAGCTCTGCGCCCTTTTTGGTGCGCTTGGCAGGCGTAGGCTCTTCCACTTCGATGTGGATTTCTTCGGGCGCATCGCCCACGGAACGGCTCACTTGTGGGAGGGCCAAGCTTTCGCCCAAGCGCACTTCTTTCACATTGAGGAAGAAAGAACGTCCAGCAAAGGTGTCAAAAATGTATTCCATCTTCTGCCCTTTGTCTTCAATAAATTCCGAAAGACGGGTCTCGTCCATCACATAACTATCCTGCGAGGGGTCGAGACTCATGTCTTCCAATGTGATTTCTTGCTGACGCTCCCAATCGTTGTCGCAGATGAAGAAAGAGTTCATCTGCCCTTCGCTGTATCCGCAAGAGGCCAAAATCATTCTGTGGAGGTTGAAGAAAGTGGCTTCACTGTCGATGCTTATTTCACGAACGAAGCCCTCGGCTTCTTCGCAAACGAATTTAATAACGAATACCATATTAACACAATATGTATTTAACTGATTATCCCGCGTGAAGAGGTGCGAAAGAAGTGGAGAATATAGTCTCGTTCTTTGGAAGCAGGGATTTCGGCCTCCACTTTGGCAAGACGTTCTTCAAAGAGAAGCTTGAGGTCGTAGAGGATGCGATAGGTGTCGTGTATTTGGTCGATTTTTTCTCGCTCGAAGCCTGCACGACGCAGACCTACGAGGTTGAGACCGCAGTAGGCAATCGGCTCACGGGCGGCTGTGACGAAGGGCGGAATGTCCTGTCCTGTGCGTGAGCCACCGCTGACCATACAGAGGCTACCGATGTGGCAGAATTGGTGTACCAACACGTTGGCCGAAAGAATGGCGTTGTCGTCAATGACCACTTCGCCGGCCAGTTTGGTGGAGTTGCCGATGATGCAACGGTTGCCGATGATGACATCATGCCCGATGTGCATGCCTTCCATGAAAAGGTTGTTGTTGCCCACCACGGTGCGTCCTTTGGCGGCTGTGCCACGGTTCATCGTAGTGTTCTCGCGGAAGGTGTTCCCATCGCCAATTTCGGCCGTGGTTTCCTCACCACGGAACTTCAGGTCTTGTGGGATGGCGCCGATAACAGCACCCGGAAAAAAGCGATTGCCACGCCCGATGCGACTGCCTTCAAGAATGGTCACACCGTTCATCAACACGCAGTCGTCGCCAATGACAACACCTTTGTCGATGAAACAAAAAGGGCCTATTTCAACGTTCTTACCGATCGTGGCCGTTGGGTCTATAAAGCTTAAAGGGCTGACCATAGCTATGTATCTTTTGTGTTTACGCTTATGAATTGTGCACTATCTGTGCCGTGAACGTACATTCCATCACGGGCGTTTCGCCTACAAAGGCGATGCCTTTCATTGAAGAAATGCCGTGACGGATGGGGCCGAGGAGTTCGACACGGAAGATGAGCGTGTCGCCGGGCACGACCTTTTGGCGGAATTTTGAATCCTTGATGCCGAGAAAGTAGGTGCTGTAATCGGAGGCGTTCTCCAAATTGTTCAACACCAAGAGTCCGCCGGCCTGCGCCATGGCTTCGATTTGCAACACACCGGGCATCACTGGCTCTGTGGGGAAATGTCCTTGGAAGAAAGGCTCGTTGCTGGTCACATTCTTGACGGCCACGATGTGGTCGGCACCGATTTCGATGACTTTGTCCACCAACTGGAAGGGATAGCGATGGGGGAGGAGCTTGCGGATGTGGTTCACATCCAACACTGCGGGCTTCATCGGGTCGTACGAGGGAGCTTGCACGCTGTAGCGTCGAATTTCTTTGCGCATTTGGCGGGCAAACTTGTTGTTGATCGTATGGCCGGGGCGTGTGGCAATGATGCGTCCCTTGATGGGGCGACCGATGAGTGCCATGTCACCGATGATGTCGAGGAGCTTGTGGCGGGCGGGTTCGTTTTGCCAAACAAGGTCGGTCAGATAGCCCAACTTCGTGGCATCCATGTGTGGCACGCCGAGCTGGTCGGCCAGC
>JALFTM010000120.1 GCA_022788345.1 Bacteroidales bacterium | reverse complement strand
ACAAAGTTATTGAAATTTTCTGTTCTACAGATGAGTTCTGCAAGAATTTAGGGGTTGAATTGCGTAAAAAACTTCAAATCGCCCCTCTCGAAGAGGGAGGGAAGCGCACGAGAAATCGCAAAAGGGTGCATGAGCAAAGGTGAGATAATGGCCATCTTGTTGTACTTTCATGTTGACACTTTTCGTAATTTCAAGCACTACTATCTCGCATTTCTATAATGTTGCGCAAAAGATTACATTATAGAATCCATTAACGACTTGCTTAAGAACAAGGTAAATTGGGTGCATTCGAGACACCGCTCTGTCCACTGTTTTATCATCAATGTATGGTTGCATTAACGGCTTATTCGTTCTTTGAAAACAAGCCAAGTGCATTGCAAGAATACATTGAGAACACACCACTATTGGCTCTTTTCCAAGAAAGACTTATCCCGAATCCACGTAATTGGATAGTTACAGGTGAGGTTTTATCTTCCGATGCCTCTATAGTGAATGCTGATTCTATAGGAATAGCAGTCTCCTTGAGACAGGATGATAGCAAAACTGTAAAAAGCAATATTTCTATTGAGCGATATGGAATATTACCGTTATTCATTTCCATCATTTGATATTCTGTTATACCATGCACCATGCAGATTTTCTTCAATATATGAATTATCTTTGAACAGATAGACCTGCGGTTCTACATCAAAAACAAAATCAGAGATAGGCTTTCGCTCTTCCCAAATGATTGGAGATGAAGCTATGAGTTCCTCATAAGGAACTTCTATTCGGCTATCATCATGGTCATATAATTTTAAATATCTTCTCGTTTTACGTTCATTTGGGTATAGTATGAATAATTCATGCCATATATTCTCAACATCATACTTGTATCCCAAGTAAATGCAATACATGCGACTTTCATAGGCAGAATAAGGATAACTCTTACCTTGTTCTAACCATAGTTCGAAATCATTATTTGTCTGTTTTCCATTTTCTATAGAAATGGAATTTTCAGAAAAAACAATCCAATACCTCTTTTTTTTGTTATAATCATAATAGCTGGCTAAAGCCAGATCTTTCCCCTCAAATAAAACTCGAGAAGTTTTTGTTATTTTTATCTTCATTTTTCAATAATCTCAAATTTACTTTTGCCCATTATTGCATATAGGGTTTGCTTTCCATCGCGTGATATTTTCCAGATCTCAGAACCAACTTCAATCTTGATGGGAGATGTTGTACAGAACTCAGATACTCCTATTCGTCTATTAGTTCCAGCAGTAAAACCATGTGATGTAAATGGATATGGATCTTTAAACTTACTCTCACGTGGAATGTCAACCTTTAAAGGTATGTTGTCGCTCGTAAACCTAATAGCATAGCAACATCCTTCATCTAAAAAGAACTTTGTTCCATCATAGTCTAACCGAAGACCATAATAGAGATCATCGAAACTATTAAAATGTTTTGTATCAGCAGCTTTAGTTATAAATCCTTGAATATCAATATTCCACCAACCAAACACCATCTTTTTTGAGATAGACAATCGGCTCTACGTCAAATTTGAAACCTTCAATGGGGGTACGTTCTTCCCAAATGTCAGTTACTTCTTCAATAAACTTTTTGTATGGGATTTCTATATAATGATCTCCATTATCTAAAAATCCTAATAAGCATGTCTGAGTTTCCAAATCTGGGAACAGGATGATATTACCATCTGACACAACCGTATTCGGAGTATATTTTCCTCCTTGATATTTACAATAACAATATTTATAGAATGCAGAATACTCATAACTACGTCCATACGGAATATATAGCTTATAATAATTATTTTCTTTCCTAAACCCTAATTTTAAGAAGAAATCATTTTTAGTAAAAATCTTCCAATAGGGGGTCTCAAACTCCTGGCTAAATTCCATATTCAACCAATGCCCATATATATATATATATATATAATTGCCCCTCTTTAAATAACTAACATCCTTTAAAACCATATAACAAAATTATTTTATTGTATTAAACTTTCCATCTTTATACACTGCTCGCAGCGTTTCTCTTCCATCATTGAAAACTTCCCAAAGTTCAGCGCCATCTTCAAAATCTATCCTTTATAACAAATTCCATTCAGGTATTCCTAATCTACCATTGTTACCAGAGGTAAATCCTGTGGAAGTAAATGGATAGACCCAATTATCAAATGTACCCCCTTTGGGGACAACAATATTTTCAGGAATATCTTTTGATTTGAACCTTATGACCCCACAACTATTTTTAGATATATGGAATTTCGTATCTGTATAGTCCAATCTTAAACCATAATAATACGTGAGTTCGGGATAAGAAAGTAGCTATAAAAAGCGGTAATCTCGCTTTTTCTCGTAATGACAAATGTAAATCAAACAGTTACAATTCCCAAAAAGCGATGACGGCCATAAACAAAGTTATTGAAATTTTCTGTTCTACAGATGAGTTCTGCAAGAATTTAGGGGTTGAATTGCGTAAAAAAAAACTTCATTTGGTTTGCAACAAGAATTTCTGCTAATAGATAGCAGAGGCTGCTCGCATCATCAAGTTTATTACTCAAGAAGCGCGCTTACCATCTGTTCAATCTGGTCTTCCACTTCGTCTGATGCGCCGCTCCAGTAGCCTTTAATGACACCCCATTGGTCCACAAGAATGCGCACAGGCACACCTCTTGCATTGTAAAGAGCAAAAATTTCGTCATCTTTCACTGCTCTATAATTCTCTGCGCCATAGACATGGTGCCATTGGTTGATGTCCTGCTTTTTGCGCTGTTCAAACCAATCTTTGCTGTTCTGAGTGTAATCAAGATTGACAGCCACTATGCTCAAGCCTTTGTCCTTATATTTCTCGTACAAGGCTTTCGTGCGTGGAAAGCTCCCAATGCAAGGGCCACAGGTAGGCGTCCAAAAGTCGAGCAACACAACGCGCCCTAAGAAATCGCTGAGCCGAATCGGTTTCGTTGTCCCATCTGCGAAGCGCTCTAAGGCTGAAAAGTTCGGTGCAATCCGCCCCTCTCTAATTTTATCATGCATCAAAATTTCATTTAAGACAATCTTGCCTATCGGACTACGCTGAACCATAGAATCTAATGCCCTATATTCCTTTTTGGCCTCATCCAGAGTTACACTTCCTATGCCCAAAAGTTTGTATAATACTTCTGCAGAAATTACAGACTTGGGATGTAGATGAATAAACTCCAGTCTTTCGGGGGAATTGTAATCATAGCTCTCTGCTATATTATACTCATCTTGCACAGGATTATTGTAGACCTTGACCTTGTCGGAATACACAACGACCTTAATCGTATCAGGTACATTCCAAACATAATAACGCCCTACTTCGTATTTACGATAGTCCGTAAAGGCTTCTTCAAAATAAAATTTTCCGTCTTTAACCACACACTTATTGAGCATGTATTTTTTACTTTCGTAGTCGTAATAGCTGACTTCTATGCTATCTGTCTTAAAACGACATTCTCCGTGAATGACAAACTTAGGTTGCTGGGCAAATGTACAAAGACTTAAAGCCAAAGTTGTGAGCAATAAAGAAAAACGAGTATTCATGTTGTGAGATGTTAATGTGCCTGTGATGATGTACCGCACGTCAGTTCGGTATAAGAAAGTAGTTATCAAAAGCGGTAATCTCGCTTTTTCTCGTAATGACGAATGTAAATCAAACAGTTACAATTCCCAAAAAGCGATGACGGCCATTGACAAAGTTATTGAAATTTTCTGTTCTACAAATAAGTTCTGCAAGAATTTAGGGGTTGAATTGCGTAAAAAAACTTCAAATCGCCCCTCTCGAAGAGGGAGGGAAGCGCACGAGAAATCGCAAAGGGTGCATGAGCAAAGGTGAGATAATGGCCATCTTGTTGTACTTTTATGTTGGCACTTTTCGTAAATTCAAACACTACTATCTCACATTTCTATAATGTTGTGCAAAAGACACATCATAAAATCCATTAACGACTTGCTTAAGAACAAGGCAAACACACTGCCTGTATACATTGAGAACACACCACAATTGGTTCTTTTCTAAGAAAAATTTATCCCGAACTCACGTACCTTTTATATACATATTATATTGCCTCAAGTATAGAAAAACGTTTGCTTAAAAACAGCCGGATAGAAAACACAGCGGCCCGATTCGTATCGGGTCGCTGTGAAAGTATTTGTGAGACATAAGAGATCAAATGCAGTGTCCACCACAAGTGGTACAACCTTCTTGGCATCCAGCATCCCTGCCCCGGAAACGGGCCTCAACGAGGGCAGATACACGCTGACGCAAGGGGGCGATGTGCACCGTTTCCACCACTTCGTTGACAAAAGCATGCTGGAGCAAAAGACGGGCTTCGGCCTCTGGCACGCCACGCTGGCGCATGTAGAAGAGGGCTGTTTCATCGAGCTTGCCGATGGTAGAGCCATGGTTGCACTTCACATCATCGGCATAAATCTCCAACATGGGTTGGGAGAACGCACGGGCTGTGGGCGAAGCCAAGAGATTGGCATTGGTTTGTTCGGCAAGGGTTTGCTGTGCGCCTTCCGCCACCACGACACGGCCGGCAAAGGCACTCACGCCCTTGTCGCCCACCACATACTTGTGCAACATGGAGGAGTGGCAATTGGGCACAGCGTGTTCCACCACGATGTCGGAACTCAAAGTCTCTTCCTTGGCAGCGATGTATGCGCCATTGAGCGCCACATCCGCTCCTTCGCCCAAGAGGCGCACCTCGGTTTGGTTGCGGGTGTGTCCGTTGTGGAGGGTAAGTTCGCAGAGGCTGGTTTGGCTCTGTGCCTGTTGTTCCACATAGAGATTGGCATAGCGGGCGTTGGCCTCTTGTGTTTCCTCCATGGTGTAGATATGGAGTTGGGCACGCTCGCCCACAAAGGCTTCTACCACTTGTGTGGAAAGATATTGGTGTGTGGCGTCCATGCTGTGGTCGCACATCAAGAGATTGGCCGTTGCTTCTTCTTCCACGACCACCAACACACGGCGATTGCTCATCATGTCGGCCGCTGCGGCAGAAACGTAAACGATTTGTAGCGTTTGCTCGATCGTCACACCACGCTCCACATAAACGAACAGGCCGTCCTGCACCAAGAGTGTGTTAAGGGCGGAAAGGGCGTCGGCTTTGCGGGTGGCCGCTGTGTTGTAATGGCGTTGCACCACTTCGGGAAAGCGGGTGGCCGCTTCGCAGAGGGGCAACACGTGTACCCCTTCGGGCAACACGGCTTTTCCATCGGCTGAACATACCACATCGTTCACCACATAGAACAAGGCGGTCTTCATCTCTGGCACACCGCAACGATAGCCCTTGTAAGGGTCGCCCACAGGGAGGGAACGGCGAAGATTGAGACCGAAGTCGGGGGCAAGGTCGCCCTCCACGTTGCAGTAGCGATAGCGTTCTGCGCGCGAAGAGGGAAGCCCCATGGCTTCGAGTTGTGCCAAGGCCTGCGCCCTGTGTGCGTTCAACACAGGGTGGCTGTGCGCCTCAAGGAGCGCACTGTGCTCCCGATAGAGGGCAAGATATTGGTCGATACTGCTCATGCGCCTATTTCTTCTTTGATCCAATCGAAACCACGTTCTTCAATCTCATAGCCGAGGTCGAGCGTACCGCTCTTGACGATGCGTCCGTTCATGAGCACATGCACGAAGTCGGGTTTGAGATAGTCGAGCATCCGTTGATAGTGGGTGATGACGAGGGCTGATGTTTCGGGCGTGCGCAAGGAGTTGAAGCCATCGGCCACGATGCGCAGTGCATCCACGTCCAATCCGCTGTCCGTCTCGTCGAGGATGGAGAGCGAGGGTTCGAGCACAGCCATTTGGAAAATCTCGTTGCGCTTGCGCTCACCACCCGAAAAGCCTTCGTTCACACCACGGCTCATGAAATGGGCATCCAAGCCCACAATTTTGCGCTTCTCGCGCAAGAGTTTCAAGAAGTCGGATGCCGACATGGGGTCTTGACCGAAGTAGGCGCGTTTGGCATTCACCGCTGCACGCATAAAGTTGGTCATCGACACACCCGGAATTTCGATGGGGGCTTGGAACGAGAGGAAGATGCCCTCATGGGAGCGGTCTTCGGGAGCGAGTGCGAGGAGGTCTTTGCCCTTGAAGGTGATGGCCCCTTCGGTCACTTCAAAGCGAGGATTGCCCACGAGGACGTGTCCCAAGGTGCTCTTGCCTGCACCATTGGGTCCCATCACCACGTGCACTTCGCCAGCACCGATTGTCAAGTCGATGCCTTTCAATATCTCTTTGCTTTCTACGGAAGCGTGTAAGTTCTTTATCTCTAACATATGGATATAATTCTGTAAGTATCTACAAAGATACGGATTTTTTTATGGAAACGGCCACGCCTATCTCTGCATATAGTCCACGAGCGTAGCGATGAGGGCGAAAATGGCAGGCAGGCCTTGTTTGAGAAGAATGTTGCGTGAGGAGCGCACCGCTCCGAAAGTGGCGGCAACGATCACGAGGCAGAGGAAAAAGACCCGTATGTTGAACGCCCATTCGGCTTCAGCAATCAAGAATGTCCAGCCGAGGCCAGCGGAGAGAAAGCCGTTGTAAAGCCCTTGATTGGCGGCAAGCCCTTTGGTTTTGGGAAAGAGGTCTTGGGGCAGAGCGTCTTTGAATACTTTTGCGCCCAAAGTGTCCCAAGCGAACATCTCGATGTAGAGGATATAGAGATGCTCTATCGCCACAAGGGCGGTGAGGATGGTTGCGAGGAGTTGCATCGTCAGTTTTTGATTTGAATTTACTACCGCCGGTCGTTCACGATGGTGGTGTTTGGTGGCACATCGTGGGTGAGCCAGACATTACCGCCAATAACGGCATGGTCGCCGATGGTGATGCGTCCCAAGAGGGTGGCATTACTGTAAATGACCACATTGTTACCCACGATGGGGTGGCGGGGGATGTGTTTGATGGGGTTGCCCTTTTCGTCCAAGGGAAAGTTCTTTGCGCCGAGGGTCACGCCCTGATAGAGTTTGACGTGCGCACCGATGATACAGGTGGCTCCGATGACGACACCTGTGCCGTGGTCGATGGTGAAATAGTCGCCTATCTGTGCGGCTGGATGGATGTCGATGCCCGTTTCGCTATGCGCCATCTCACTCAGGATACGTGGCAACAGAGGCACACCGAGGCGGTGCAATTCGTGCGCCACACGATAATTGACCAACGCTTTGGTGGCAGGATAGCAGGCCACGATTTCATCGCGGGTTTCGGCAGCTGGGTCGCCCAAATAGGCAGCTTCCACATCGGTGAGTAAGCGGGCACGCAAGCGGGGCAGGCGTTCGACGAGTTGTGCCGCAAG
>JALFTM010000119.1 GCA_022788345.1 Bacteroidales bacterium | reverse complement strand
TTTGCCCTTGTTTCATCTATTTAGCGATGCAAAAGTAGTACTTATTTCCGAATTAAACAATATCTTTGCAGAGTTTTTTTTAGGTTCTACGAAAAATAGTCATTCTCGGATGAAAAAAATTATCGGTATTGGCAATGCTTTAGTGGATGCACTCGTGCAAGTGGAAAACGAAGACATCCTCGCCGAGCTGGCACTCCCCAAAGGGTCTATGCAGTTGCTCGACACGCCTCGCTACGAAGCCATTTCGGCGCGAATGGCAGGCGTGGAGCGCAAGCGTGCCACAGGCGGTTCGGTAGGCAATGCCATTCTGGCTTTGGCCAATTTGGGCGCATCGCCAGCCTTCATCGGCAAAATCGGAACGGACGACAACGGCCGTTTCTATTTGGACAATGCCAAGGGAAAAGGCATCACGCCACTTTTGGTGCAGGATGCGCACGCCACAGGTGTGGCCAATGCGTTTGTGACTCCTGATGGAGAACGCACTTTTGGCACCTACCTTGGCGCGGCGGCCCATCTCACCGCCGAGGACCTCCGTCCCGAAATGTTCGAGGGCTACAATCTGCTTTTTATCGAAGGCTATTTGGTGCAAAATCATGCCCTCATCCGGCGGGCGGCCGAACTGGCCAAAGCGGCGGGATTAGAGACGGCCATCGACTTGGCTTCCTACAATATCGTCGAGGAAGAACGAACGTTTTTCGCAGAACTCTTACCACTTATTGACATTGTCTTTGCTAACGAAGAGGAGAGCTGTGCCTATACAGGCAAGTTGCCCCATGATGCCGTGGCCGAACTGGCCAAGATATGCGCCATTGCCGTGGTGAAAATCGGAGCAAAGGGCGTGCTCGTGCAACAAGGCAATGCCTTTGCGCAAGTGCCGTCTCTTCCCGTAGAAAAGGTGGTTGATACCACTGGCGCAGGCGACTTCTTTGCGGCTGGATTTCTCTACAATTATGCCCGCGGTTGTAGCATGGAAAGTTGTGCTACTCTTGGGTCGCTCTTGGCAGGCAATGTGGTGCAACATCTCGGTACCACCCTACCTGAAACCACTTGGGAAGCCATTCGCAACAGCCTATAAAGCCTCCCCATTTCTGATGCCTTCTGCCAAGAAATCCATATCTTTGCATAAGAGAACCGCTTAAACAGACGACAGAATGAGTATCACCGCGTTCGTGCGCCCTTATTTCGCACACCGCTACCGCAAGATAGAACGTTTTTTCACCACTGCTGAGGACACACAACGGCGTGTCCTCGCCCAACTTCTTGCCAAAGGGGAAAACACAGAGTGGGGCACGCAACATCAGTTTGCGCAATGTCGCTCGTACGAAGACTTTGCGCGCCTCTCGCCCATCACCACTTACGAAGACCTCAAAGCTCCCATCGACCGTATGCGCCGAGGGGAGCGCAACGTGTTGTGGCCCGGCCTTGTGCGCTGGTATGCCAAGTCGTCTGGCACAACAAACGACAAGAGCAAGTTCATCCCAGTCACCGCCGATGGCCTTAAAGACACGCACTATCGCGGAGGGACAGACGCTGTGGCCATCTATCTCCACAACTATCCTCAAGCCCGCCTTTTCGACGGCCGTGCGCTCATTCTCGGAGGCTCACACGCCCCCAACTACAATACGCCCCATTCGCTTGTGGGCGACCTCAGTGCCATTCTCATCGAGAATATCCCCACTTTCGCATCCCTCTTCCGCACGCCTAAAAAATCCACTGCCCTCTTGGCCGACTTTGAAGAGAAACGCCAGCGCATCGCCCAAGAAGCCATTCGCCAACGGGTGACCAATATCAGTGGCGTACCCTCGTGGATGATGAGCGTTCTCAACTGTGCCCTCGACATCACAGGAAAGGCATCCGTGGCCGAGATTTGGCCCGATTTGGAGGTGTTTTTCCATGGTGGCGTAGCCTTCACGCCCTATCGTGAGCAGTATGCCCGCTTGATGAACAACCCTGCCATGCGCTACGAGGAGACCTACAATGCCTCAGAAGGCTTCTTCGGCTTGCAAAATGACCCCACCGACCCTGCCATGCTACTCATGCTCGACTATGGGGTCTTCTACGAGTTCATCCCCTTGGAAGACATTGATAGCCCGACACCCAATATCGTTCCGCTTTGGGGCGTGGAGACGGGGCGCAACTATGCTATGATCATCACCACATCGGGCGGATTGTGGCGCTACATGATAGGCGACACGGTGCGCTTCACCGACACGGCACCCTACAAGTTCGTCATCTCAGGACGCACCAAGAGCTTCATCAACGCCTTTGGCGAAGAACTCATCGTGGACAATGCCGAACAGGGATTGCAAAAGGCCTGCGCTGCCACAGGCGCAGAGGTGAGCGAATACACCGCAGCCCCTGTGTTCATGGACCAACAGGGACGCTGTTGCCACCAATGGGTCATCGAGTTTGCCATACCGCCCTCTGACCTCGACCTCTTCCGCCACACTCTCGATCAGGCTCTGCAAACCATCAATTCGGACTATGAGGCCAAACGTTTCAAGGACCTCACGTTGCAAGAGTTAGACATCGTTGTGGCACGTCCGGGACTCTTCACCGCTTGGCTCGCTTCCCGTGGCAAACTCGGTGGGCAACACAAAGTGCCTCGCCTGTCCAACAACCGCACCATCATCGAAGAAGTGTTGCGGTTGAACGAAGCGTGACGACGAAGCTCCATGGATGGCCTCACGCCAATCCGTTACGCTTATTGAGAACCTTATCACAGTGTCTTATAGGTTCGACACAAAAAACTGTCTATCACACCCTTCTCTCCTATGAACTTTCCCCTCTTTCGTGGCGTGCCTGAGAAAGCTCTGACGGAATTTCTCTACGGCATCCCCTCCCAGCTTCGGGTACTCAAGCCCGGCGATGTGCTTTTCCGTCAAGGCGACCTCTGCGAAAATCTCCATATCTTGGCCAAAGGCAAGGTACGGGCACAGATGAAGTCGGAGGGAAAGGTGCTCACCATCGAAGAGTTCGTGGGTCCCACGCTCTTGGCCTCTGCCATCGTGTTCACGAGCGACCCCCACTTCCCTGTCACCGCTACCGCCACAACAGAAGTTGAGGTGTTTGTGGTGAGTCGTAGTCGGTTTGTCGATTTCATGCTGGCCCATCGCAGTGTCCTCGAAGGCTTTCTTGCAGATGTGAGCGAACGCACATTGTTTCTCTCTCGACGCTTAAAGTCCTTTGCCCTGCAAAGTCTAAAATCGCGTCTTTTGGAATATCTCTCCGTTCACAGACGCATCGACAACCAAGAGGAAGTGGCCAAAATCATGGGCGTGGCACGCCCCTCTCTTTCCCGCGCATTGGCCGAACTCATTGCCGAAAGAAAAGTAAAGAAATAAGCAAACAATCGCCCTAAGGCGATGGGGCGTATCCTCCCATTGCCACTTCGCCATCCGAGAGGCGCAAGAAGAAATTTCTTCTTGCGCCTCTCGGATTTCCTGCCTGCGCCTCCCAACTCTACCC
>JALFTM010000118.1 GCA_022788345.1 Bacteroidales bacterium | reverse complement strand
TGCGCGCCACCGTCGATAAGCTCCGAGAGTTTGACCCCAAATATATCAACATCACCACCCACTCGGCCGAATACATCTTCCGCGAGCGCAAAGACAACCTTTTGGAACGCCAACGCATCCGCCGTCGTCCGGGCACAGTGGCCGTGGCCGCTGCCCTGCAACAAGAATATGGCATCCCCGTTGTGCCACACATCCTCTGCGGTGGCTTCACCCGCTCGGAAACGGAATATGCCCTCATCGACCTCCAATTCCTCGGCATCTCCAACATCCTCGCCTTGCGTGGCGACAAAGCACAGGACGACAAAGTGTTCCGACCCACCCCCGGAGGTAACGCCTACACCACTGAACTCATCCAGCAAATCAACGACTACAACGCTGGCACTTTTGCCGATGGCACGCCCATCAAGGATGCCACCATGCCGTTTAGCTACGGCGTGGCCTGCTATCCCGAAAAGCACGAAGAAGCCCCCAACCTCGACAGCGACTTCCGCTATTTCAAAGAAAAAATAGACCTTGGAGCAGACTATGGCGTGACCCAAATGTTTTTCGACAACGCCGTCTATTTCCGCTTTGTAGAGCGCGCCCGTGCGGAGGGCATCGATGCACCCATCATCCCCGGCATCAAGCCTTTGACCCGACTGAACCAACTCGTGATGTTGCCCAAAATGTTCCACTGCGACCTGCCCGAAACCCTCATGCAAGAAGCCCGTCATTGTCGAACCGACGAGCAATTCCGCGCCCTCGGCCGTGAATGGGCCATCGCCCAGTGTCGCGAACTCATCGCCGCCGGCGTGCCCAGCATCCACTTCTATAGCATGGGCGCCGCCGATGCCATCAGCGACATTGCTAAAGAAGTTTACTAACCCCAAGAAAAGCCCATCAAAGAAAGGCTCAACCTTGGCAAAATATAAACTGACACACCTCCCATGACTTTTTGGGGAAGTGTGTCAGTTCTATTTATATGTTTCTATTTGTACGCTGCGGAAAATGTCTTAATCCTCTGTCCAAGGGAAATGGCCTTGCCCAAGGCGTTTCGACTCGCTGAAAGAAGTGGCAGGCTTCTCTTTGTTCACCAAAAGGGTGGTGCGGTCGCTATTGGCCAGCACATGTTCATGACACATCGCAAGACACTCCGAAGTGGGTTTCATATACTTCATATTCATTCCAAAACACTTTGTTATTAACATTAAAAAGTTCTACGCTTAAAAGAAGTATCGCTACATCTCAAACGCATGGTATCAATTTATAATCATGAATTACGGATGCAAATATAATGATTTGCAACGACCTATGGGCACATTTATCCCACGAACCTGCACTCAAACGCCTCCAAAGTATTTTCGAAGCACCAAGCGCATCGTAGGTGAAAAGTAGTGAATACCCGGCCGATAGCCAAACTCTCGAAGGGTGTTCAGCAACACGGGATCGCTGTTGATCCATCGGCGCAAGCGTGCCACCGCTGTGTCGGCGCGAGGACCGGGAAAAATAATCAATGCCACTTCACGACGACTCATCCAATCGGATGGATATAAAGTTTTGCAACGCATAGTTTTTGCTCTATTGTTATCGACTAAAAGCGCATTTGTTTTGACAACAAATGTTTTTCGCCATCACATACGCCTCTACACACCAAATCGTTCTCTGATGTCCATCACCTGACTGGGGGTGATGCGCAACCCTGTTTCTTGGCGTGCCATGGCCGAAACGAGATGGGCAATGTCTGTGCCCTCTATGCGCAAGCGTTGTGTGGGCAAAAGGCGTGCCCGACCACAGACGGCAGCGAGATACAACACAGTGTTGTTTTCCGAAGGTGGCGCCCACCGCATGATGATGTCCGTTGGCGTGTCGAAACCGCGACGGATATAATTCTTCAACAACACGATGGCCGCCCGATAGCCATAGTCGAAATGCAGAAAATGGCAAAAGCCCTTGACCGAAGGCGTGCGGTGCGACAGTCCCACCCAGCGGTTGCGGCTGTTGTAGCGAATGTTCAAAGGATTGCGAAGACGGATGCCGAGATTGAGATGTTGATACTTCATGGGAAAATTAAAATTTTAAGTGAAACCTTTTCGTTGAACAAAGC
>JALFTM010000117.1 GCA_022788345.1 Bacteroidales bacterium | reverse complement strand
GAAAAGCCTTTGTTAATTGGATTTTAGTTTATATATTTGCACATGACAATACTTGTCGTGAGACAACGTCAGTCTAAATAGTTTAGTTAAGTCTAGTTTAGTTTTTGTGTTGGTTAGTGGGAGCCCCAGAGTGATGGTGCTCCCACTGATTTATTGTTCAAGGGGGACGTACTGGCTCTTGCACAAAGTCTCCATAAGGGAAAAAGCAACAGCGAGACTGACAATTGGCTGACAACTGCGCCGAAGAGGTATTTTTCAGACCCTCGTCCGTGTGCATATAAGAGGCTTTTTGTATCTTTGCAACCAAACTACATCATAGATATATAATAAAAGAATGTCTAAGTTCAAATTGACCAACAATGTGGTGGGCTGGCTTGTTTTTGCAATTGCGGCCTTTACCTACTGTGCCACGGTGGAGCCGACGGCCAGTTTTTGGGACTGCCCTGAGTTCATAACCTCTGCTTTCAAACTGGAAGTGGGACACCCCCCCGGTGCACCTTTCTTCATGTTGATGGGCAACCTTTTCTCGCAGTTCACTGACGATGTCACCAAGGTAGCCCTTATGGTCAATTATTTGACCGCCATCATGTCGGCATTCTGTATCTTATTCCTCTTTTGGAGCATTACCCACTTGGCGCGCAAGCTCCTAACGGAAAATGGCACAGTGGAAACGATGGCGCAAACGTTGCTCATCATGGGCTGTGGCATCACAGGTGCTTTGGCTTACACATGGAGCGACACATTCTGGTTCTCAGCTGTGGAGGGCGAAGTGTATGGTACATCGTCCATGTTCACAGCTTTGGTGTTTTGGCTCATCCTCAAATGGGAAGACCATGCAGATGAAGCAGGATCGGATCGCTGGTTGATACTGATTTTCTACCTTATGGGCCTGTCCATCGGTGTACACTTGCTCAATCTTTTGTGTCTGCCCGCCATCGGTTTGGTCTATTATTATAAGCGTCATCCCGAAGCACAGACCAAAGGGTCGCTGGTGGCTTTGGCAGTGAGCTTCTTGGTCATTGTGGCTGTACTCTACGGCGTTGTGCCGGGCTTGGTAAAGGTCGGTGGCTGGTTCGAGCTTTTTGCAGTCAATACAATGGGCTTCGGCTTCAACGCAGGTATGGTTATCTATGTTGTAGTGCTGGTGGCCGTAGTTTTGACGGCCGTTTGGAGCACACTCCGTAGCGATCGCACGCTCATGAAAGTGCTCTACACCCTCTCCGTGGCACTCTTAGGTATCCCCTTCATCGGTGAAGGCTGGGTAGCAGTGGGCTTGGGCGTTGTTCTCCTCGGCTTGCTCTACTATGCCCTCGGCTATAAGGGCAAAGATGGCAACTACTTCATCCGCAAACGCTTCCTCAACACTTCACTCTTGTGCATGCTCATGCTCATGATCGGCTATTCGAGCTATGCTGTGATAATGGTACGTTCAGCAGCCAATACGCCCATGGATCAAAATTCGCCTGAAGACATCTTTACCCTTGGTTCTTATCTTAGCCGTGACCAATATGGCTACCGCCCCTTGGGTTATGGTCAAGCCTACACCTCTCAACCCGTGGCGATGGGTAAGAAGATGAAAGTGCAGAAGCACGAGAAGCAAAACCCCGCAGAGCCTGATATGTACGACGAGGTGGAAGTAAACGACAACTACATCTATCCTTCGGGCACAAAGATGTTCTTTCCACGTATGTACGATGCCAGCAAGGCGCGCCAATATGAGAGCTGGCTCGGCGGCATCGACTTGACGCCCGTAGAGTTCTACGTTGAAGATCCTCAAACAGGCGCACAACAAGGCCCTTATATGGGCCAGATGCCTTCACAGTGGGACAACTTGCGCTTTTTGACAAGCTATCAGTTGAACTTCATGTATTGGCGCTACTTTATGTGGAACTTTGCCGGCCGTCAAAATGACATTCAAGGCCATGGCACTCCCGATAAAGGCAACTGGATCACCGGCATCTCGTTCATCGACAATGCGCTCTATGGTGATCAAAGCCTCTTGCCCGACGTGCTGAAGAATAATAAAGGGCACAATGTCTTCTATTGTCTCCCACTCCTCCTCGGTCTCTTGGGTATGTTTTGGCAGGCTTTCCGTGGCGACAAAGGTGTGAAGCAATTCTGGGTCACTTTCTTCCTCTTCTTCATGACGGGTATTGCCATCGTGCTCTACCTCAACCAAACACCCTCACAACCTCGTGAGCGCGACTATGCCTATGCAGGCTCGTTCTATGCCTTTGCCATTTGGATTGGTCTCGGTGTGGCGGCCATTGCAGAAGGCATCAAGAAACTTTTGAAAGGCAAGAACGAACTTGTGCCTGCAACCCTCGCTTCCGTGTTGGGCATCCTTGTGCCTTTGCAGATGGTGAGTCAAACTTGGGACGACCACGACCGCTCCGACCGCTATGCGTGTCGCGACTTCGGTGGCAACTACCTCTCTACCCTCGATGATGGTAATGCACCCATCATCTTTACTAATGGCGACAACGACACCTTCCCCTTGTGGTATTCTCAGGAAGTGGAAGGTATGCGCACCGATGCACGCGTGTGCAACCTCTCTTACTTGCAAACCGACTGGTACACCGACCAGATGCGTCGCCCAGCCTACAACTCGCCAGCCCTCCCCATCGCTTGGGAGCGCTATGAGTATGTCGACAACATGGGACACGATGTCTTTTACATCAAGCCCGAACGCAAGTCTGAACTCGATGCCATGGCTGCTTCACATCCGGGCGAGAATGTCTACTCTTTGAAGTTTATCATTGACAACTTTGTGCGCAAAGGAAAGGGCATCCCTACGGACTCTGTCGTTGTGCCTGTCAATAAAGAAAATGTTATCAAGAGTGGCATGGCACTCCCCGGTGGGAAAGATTCCATCCCCGAACACATCACTATCTCTTTCAAAGGCAAGGAATTTGTAACAAAGTCCGAGATGATGATTTACGAGATGCTGGTGCGAAGCGATTGGAAGCGTCCGCTGTACATGAGTGTAACCCTTGGTGAAGACAACTATGCAGGCTTAGGCGATTACCTCGTGCTCGAAGGCTTGGCCTATCGCATCACACCATTCAAACAAAGCGGTGCAATCGATGCAGATCGCATGTACAAGAACATGATGGAGCGCTTCCGCTATGGCAATGTGGCAAGCAAGAATGTATATCTCGACGAGACTGTGCTCCGTATGTGTCGCACCCACCGCATGATGTTCTCCTCTCTCGTGCGTGCCCTCTTGGACAAAGGCGAAAAGGCAAAGGCCATCAAGGCCTTGACCAAGATGGAAGAAGTGTTGCCATTTAGCACAATTCCTTTTGAACCCACCGACCTCAACATCGGTAAGCTTTGGCTCGATGCTGGCAACAAGGCAAAGGCCGAGAGTTATGCTCTCATGGGCATGGACTACGCCAAAGGATATATCAACTGGGCAAACTCCTACATCGGCGACTTCAACCCTACGCGTCAAAGCTTGGTACAAGAAGGCGTGGCACGTGCTGTGATGACCCTTTCCAACGCAGTGCAAATGCTCTCCACCATGAAGTCGGCTAAGGCCAACGCTTTGGCCACTGAAGGCAACGCCCTTTTGCAAACCCCAGCCGCCCAAGTAGGTTTGGAACTGCTCCAACCTCAACAGCAACAAGCACCTGCCGTGCCTGCTCCGTCCACAGGAGGTGCAGAGCAAGGCATAGAGAGCCCTTTCTAATAGCAATATATCTCCAAACGAAAAGCCTCTCTCCGACAAGGAGGAGGCTTTTTTAGTCATAACACTGACCATTCCATGCTGATCGAACAACCTGCCCGTCTGCTTCGCTGGCTCTATCCACGCGCTCTTTGGCGCATTAACCCTGATGAGCGCGCCGTCTACCTGACTTTCGACGATGGTCCCATCCCTGAGGTGACCCCTTGGGTGCTCGATGTACTCGATAAATATGGCGTGAAGGCCACCTTTTTCATGGTAGGTGACAACGTGCGCAAACACCCAGAGGTGTACCAAGAAGTGGTGCGCCGTGGCCATCGTATCGGCAACCACACCTATCACCATATCGGAGGTCTGCGTCATGGCATCCGTAGCTATCTGCATGATGTGGAGATGGCCAACGAGCTTCTGCACACCAATCTTTTTCGGCCACCTCATGGCTGGATGAAATGGAGTCAATACATCGCCGTATTGTTGCGCTATAAGGTTGTGATGTGGGACCTTGTCACCCGCGACTATTCCACGTTGCTCAATGGCCACGATGTTTTACGCAACGTCCGTCGGATGGCACGTCCGGGAAGCATCATCACCTTTCACGATTCCCTCAAAAGTCACGATAAAATTCTATACGCCCTCCCCCGTGCTATCGAATGGTTGCAAGCAGAGGGCTATGCGTTCAAAGTCATCCCATAAAGGCGAATTGTCTTTCTCCTTCCCCACCTGCGTCATAACGGGTAAAACCTTCGTTGGAGACTTCATGCTCACCATTGCCTCTTGGATGGGCATAGACAATATAAATCCGCAACAAAGTTTAACATTCAGCAAGTCTCGCTTTCACATTCCTTGCTTGCAATTTTTCCGCCAAGGCTTGGAAAATTTTGGGGTTGCGCCACAAGAAAATCCACACTGCGCCTCCCGAAAAACCTTTTTTCAGCCACAAACGACGGGCGAAACGGCCAATCTTGACCGCTTCGCCCGTCGTCGCTACTGCAAAGATAACACCTCGAAGCGCAAAATGCAAACAGAGTGTTGCAATTCCTAAAAGAAAGCAAGCACAATGGCGACCTCCTGCCCTGCCCTTCTGCCTCCCTCACGATTATTTCGTATCTTTGCACCATCATTTATATAGATTTCTCAAACAATTCAATGCAAGACATTAGAAACATCGCCATCATCGCCCACGTAGACCATGGCAAAACCACGCTCGTGGACAAG
>JALFTM010000116.1 GCA_022788345.1 Bacteroidales bacterium | reverse complement strand
GATGGTGGGCGCGCAGGCGGACAAATCGTGGCCACGGGCACACCCGAAGCCATCGTCAAAGCTGGCAAAGGGCACACGGCCAAATTCCTTGCAGAGAAACTCTCACTATGACCCTATCAGAAGCCTATTCGTGGGCGGCTCGTCGTTGCGCACTGCGGGAGCTTTGCCCATTCGACATCGAACAGAAGCTCCGACAGCTCGACACTGCGGAAGCAGACATATTCGCTGTTATCGATCGCCTTGTAGAAGAGAAATACATCGATATTCAACGCTATGCTTCAGCCTTTATACGCGACAAAATCCGCTTCGACCACTGGGGACGCCACAAGGTGGCTTATGCTCTCCGCATGAAAGATATTCCTGAACGTTACATACGGGAAGCATTGCAGGAGATAGATGCAGAGGAATATCGCTCTATTCTGTGCCAAGTGCTTGCAGGCAAACAACGCACTGTGCGTGGCAAAAGCGAGTGGGATTGCCGTCAGAAAGTGGCCGCCTTTGCCCAACGTCGTGGTTTTGAATTGGACTTGATTTTTGAACTCTTGGAAGATTTGAACGACTGAACCTGCGTGCTACACTTTGCGCCCTGTTGTACGATTTATGAACCATGGACGAAGAAGCGATTGGCGCATGAGACAAGAAGAAATGAGAGATTGATACACTAAATCTTCGCCTTTTGCGTTATAGTATCAGTGATACATTTTTAATATGCCCTGCCTATGACGCAAACTACTCCTTCTATGCCTTCGCCCTGCGAAGCAACACTTCAATTTTTGCGCTACTTTGCCCGTGCTTGCCAACCCACTGCGGTGCGACAAGCATAGTGCCCATAGCGATGTGTGAGCGCACATAAAATCATCCCCACAGATGTAGAAACATTTGTGGGGATGATTTTGTATTAAAGGTCCTTAGGGGGCGGTTGAAAGTGGGGGCAGGGTCACTTTGAAGAAAGGATTGTCGGTGTGTTCTTGGTGGATGATGACCTTGAGCTGTTCCACGATGTCGGGGTGTTGAGCGGCGAGGTCGTGGTCTTCGTGAAGGTCGTTGGCGAGGTTGTAAAGTGCACATTTGCCACGGCGCACAACGAGCTTCCAATCGCCACGGCGCACGGCAATCATGTCTGTCTCATGAAATTCCCAATAGAGATGGTCGTGTTGCATCTGCTGTCCTTTCCCCGTGAGTGTGGGAAGGATGGACACCCCATCGAAATAGTCTTTCTCCAAGCGTGGGTTGCGATAGCGCGACTGATAGTTGTCGATGCCGGCGATGTCGCAGAAAGTGGGCATGAGGTCGTAGAAAACCACTTGTTGGTCGCTCACTTGTCCGCCCTTGATGTGTTCAGGCCAGTGAACGATGAAAGGCACACGGATGCCTCCTTCGAGGGTGGAGCGTTTCGTGCCACGGAGCAAGCCATCGTGGTTGAAGAAAGCGGGGTCTGCGCCGCCCTCTTCGTGTGGCCCATTGTCGGAGGTGAAAATGACTATGGTGTTGCGTGCCAAGCCTTTTTCTTCGAGTTTGGCCATGATTTCTCCCACTTGGGCGTCCAAGCGTGTCACCATGGCGGCAAACTGGGTGTGCCCTTCGGCTGTGGAGTTGTAGCGCGACGAAGCGTTGCCTTTATAACTGCTTTCGGAGGAGAAGCGGTGGCGATAGGCTTTGACGATGCTGTCGTCGGGTTGGGACAGTTCTGCGTGGGGCAGGGTGTAGGTGAAGATGCCGAAGAAAGGTTGTGCGCTACTTTGCTTATCGAGCCAAGCAAGGGCTTCACGATGGATGAGGTCGGCAGAATACTGCTGGCGTTTGGCATAATCGCCCCCTATCATGTCGTGCTGTATGTTTTGGTCCAAGACGATGCGACGAACGGCTGTGTCGCCTTTAGAACGGGAGTAGCTGTTGAGGAAGTTGGGGAAATAGAGATGGGCTTGATATTGGCAAACGTAGCCGTAAAACTCATCAATGCCCCGCTTGTCGGGAGTGGAGGCCGAGCCTTCGTAACCCCCAGCCCATTTGCCAAACAAGCCTGTGGCGTAGCCATTGTCTTTGAGGATTTCTGGTAGAATAACATGGGCGGTGTCGTAGGGCTCTTGTCCCACGATGGCGTAATCTTGGTTTTTGCCATAGGTGATGAGGGGCGAATTGGGCCAGTGCTCCCGATTGCCACGGACATGGGTGTGTCCCGTGTGTTGCCCCGTCATGAAGGCGGCACGAGAGGGCGCACTCACGGGCGAACCAGCGTAGGCTTGAGTGAAGCGCATACCTTGAGCGGAGAGACGATCGATGTTTGGCGTAGCGATGAGACGCTGGCCATAGCAACCGAGATCGCCATAGCCCATGTCGTCACACATGATGTAGAGGATGTTGGGGCGTTCGTTTTCAGCTGTTGCTTGGGGCGCAGTGGTGGTGGTTTGCCCGAAAGAGGCAATTTGTGTTGCAAACGCTGTGGCAGAGAGGGTAAAGAGTCGCTTCATTGGCTATTTTATGTATCTGTTTATATGCAAATGTAATACTTTTTGTTGATATACAAAAGGGGAGGAATGAGGGAAGCTGCGATGCTGGTGGCGGTGGTTGTGGCAAAGTATGGGGAAGGGGATTATACAAGTGGCGCAGGGCGGATTTTCGGGAGGCGCAAGAAGAAAAAACGGGAAGCGCAAGAAGAAATTTTTTCCTGCGCTTCCCGAAATGAGGGGCTTTGTCAAGGGGATTCATGCGCAAGTTTAGCGGACGGATAGAGAGGTCGCAACGTTGGGCTTGAAACAATGAGGAGACGCTACAACTCGTTTCTCCTTGCTAAGGCAATTGGGGGTGTGAGATTTAACCAGTATTAAATAATAATAAGTAAACGAAAGGTTGTTTTGGAGGGCAGTGGGCGTAGATGCGAGAGGTTTTTTCTACCTTTTTTCATCAATCAGAAAGTTTTGTATTCTTTGCGCAATCATATTCAAAAACAATTATTACTTTTGTAATCAGCCCCAAATTGAAACGCACACACCAGAATGGGGCTTTGGAAATGGTCCAAACAAGATTTCTCTTGGTTGGCTTTATTAGACTTAATACATCATTTGCTTATGAAAAAAGAACTCCTCCTCCTCGGCCTTTTCGGTCTTGCCACAGCAACTTGGGGACAGACCACAGACACTGTGCCACAAAAGTGGGATCAAGGCATCGAACGACTTTTGCGCCAGCAACAGGCGCAAGCACAAAGCCCTGCACAGTATAAGACAACGACTGCTGCAGACACAATTGTGCGTGTCATTATCAGAGCAACAGATGCCAAGTCTATGTCCAAAGAATTGAACGCAAAGGGCTATGGCGCAAAGGCCATTTCCGCCACCGTCTTGACAGCTCGCTTGCCCCTTTCGGCAGTGCCAACTGTGGCCAAACATCCACTGTTGCGCTTCATCAATTCGACACGTAAGCACCGCCCTTTTTTGAATAAGGCCCGCGAGGCCACCAAGGTGACACAGGTGCACACAGGCGAGGGGTTGGACACTCCCTATAAAGGGAAAGATGTTATCGTAGCTGTTATCGACCAAGGCTTTCAGTACAACCACCCTGCCTTTTCAAACGCTAACAACCAATCGCGCATCATAGCTCTGTGGGATCATG
>JALFTM010000115.1 GCA_022788345.1 Bacteroidales bacterium | reverse complement strand
GCCTACGCAAAGAGTACTGCTTTGGAAGATGATTTATAAAATTCTACAAGCCTTTCACATAATGGCCACTATTCTACAAAGAGAATAGTGGCCATTATGTGAAAAATGGAATCTGTTGCATTCATTCTTTTTGCTCTCTTTGCTCTCTCTCGTTTCTTAAGCTTTTAAGAAGGGATGTTGAAGAGAGTGTTGAAACTAAATTCCTCCCTAATGATTTATTCTTGTTCATGAAGTTGTGTTGAAGTTCTTTCAGTCCCTCTAACCATTCTGTAGGTGAAAAGAGCAAAGGTGTTCCTTTTCTTTCAAAAAGTCGAGGATTGGCTATGACACGAAACCCTTTAGGAACAATGGTTATATCTATTTCTGTCCCTCCCCAGAAAGGTTCACCATCACAATGGAATGGTCCTTCATGTTTGCGACTGATATGTACGGCTTTTGCATGATACTTCCGAACATGCTCATTGTTTTCTATGTTCTTACTAAACAGTTGCATCACAATTTGTGGAGCATCAATGGCCTTGAAAGGTTCTATCATTATAATGTCCATCTGCCCATCTTGCATTGAAGCTTTGGGAGCAATAAATACATCGTTACCATATTGTGACGCATTGGCACAAGTGATCAAAAAAGCTTTGCTATGAATACTACCTTCTTTATTTGTAATTGTATATAGTTCTGGCTCATAACTTAATCCGGACTTTAAGATATGTTCCATATACGACAAAGGGCCTCGCTTAGAAGTGTGCGAAAATTTTTCGCTAATAAAAGCATCAAATCCCATGCCACAAGTACAAAAGAATGGTTCTCCTGCGCAAATACCATAATCCAAGTCATAAACAACTCCTTTGTTTAGCAAGCGTATAGCACGCTCTGCTTGAAGTGGAATTCTCAGATGTCGTGCCAGCCCATTGCCAGAGCCACAAGGTATTATTCCCATTGCTGTCTTGCTATGAGAGATAGCTTTTGCTATTTCATTGACTGTTCCATCACCTCCCACAGCAACAACCGCATAATAGTCCAACTCTACAGCCTCCTTCGCCAAGGTCGCACCATGTCCAGCTACTTGGGTGTACATAATCTCATAGTCGAACGCTTCTTTATTTATCAACTGCTGAATGCTTCGGGCGATAGCGCCTTTCTTTCCTGTACCTGCAATGGGATTGATAATAAAACGTAGTTTCTTCTTTGACATAGTATCTTATATACTCTTTCTTTAATAAGCAAAAATACAACATTAGTGCGTATTTTCGCCCGATAGCTTCTCAAAAATCCACCTCTCACAAGAAACACAACAAAACGTTTTGTCAATCAAGCAATATCTGTTAACTTTGTAGCTGTAATTGTTATTAGATTTTCGATAAGAAATACTTGATACTTGCACTCTTAGCTCAGTTGGTAGAGCAACTGACTCTTAATCAGTGGGTCCAGGGTTCGAATCCCTGAGAGTGTACCAAGGCAGAACTTTATGTTCTGCCTTTTTATATGCCTTACTTATGTCTCTCATTGTATTCTCTAAAGAAAAACATAAAAATCCCCTGTAGTTTCTTATAAAAGCGAGATAAACAGCTAACTTTGCAAGACGGAAAGAAAGGCATAAGAACTGCACGTTTGCACTTGGAAAGAAGAACGTGCTTTTGAAAACTCTTTTCTAATCTCATTTAATAATGAAACAAAACATTCAATCACAACCAGTTATTACGTTTCGCTGTTTCAGCCGTAAGAGCTATGCGCTTTTCAATTGTTTGGGGCGTGAAGTACGTATTGGGGTGTTGAGCGTTGCCACGTTGCTCTGCGCTACTCCTGCGATTCATGCACAGTTCATAGAACAACAAACGCCTCCAACGCCAGAAAAAGACGAGACTCTCTTGGATGAAGCCACAGTCTCTGCTTCTCGTGCACCCTTTGGTGCTGAAGTAGTAGCGCGTCAAGTGACCGTGTTGAGTCGCACTGATCTTGCTGCTGCGGGGGTCTCCACACTTAATGACGCACTAAAACTATCTGCCAGCGTTGATGTCCGACAACGTGGGGGATTTGGTATTCAAACAGACATTTCTATCAATGGCGGTACCTTTGACCAAATTGCTTTATATGTCAATGGCATCCCTTTCAGCAATCCACAGACAGGTCACAATGCGGCCGACTTTCCTTTTACTTTAGAAGACGTTGAACGCATCGAAGTATTAGAAGGGGCTATTGCACGACTTTTTGGTGCACAAGCTTTTAGCGGTGCTATCAACATTGTGACACGTTCCAATGGTCGTTCGATGGTTCAACTCCAAGGCGGTAGCTATGGTACAGCTATGGTCGATGCCAGAGGTGCTTTTCACATTGGAAAAGCAACAACAAGTTTGAGCAGCCGATTCTTTAGAAGTGATGGTGCTGTGGAAAACAGCGACTTCAAAGGCGGTAGCCTCTTTTGGCAAGGGCAGCATCATAGTAGCGACTTGCACCTTTCATGGCAACTGGGAGCTACATTAAAAGATTTTGGTGCAAACACTTTCTATTCCGCTGCGTACAACAACCAATGGGAAGCAACACGCCGCTACTTAGGGGCGATCCAAGCGGAGATTGGAACAAAAGTCCACTTCACACCTAAAATATCATGGGTGCGCTCCACTGATCATTATCTTCTTAATCGCGCAAAGCCTACAGCTTACGAAAATTTTAACCGCACAGATGTCGTCACGATAGGTGTCGGTGCATGGACCAATTGGAAGCTTGGGCGCACTGCTATTGGAGCAGAGATGCAAAATGAGCATCTTCTTAGCCGCAATCTGGGTTTCGATTTGGACAAAAATCTTTGGACAAAAATTCCCTCACAAGACTCTCTATACTATACACGTGGAGCAAATCGAACAAACCTAAGTTTTTATGCAGAACACAATGTATTCCTACGCTGTTGGACCTTTTCTTTAGGGGCTTTTGCACAAAAGAATACGCTGACAGACAAGCATTTTCATCTGTTAGGAGGTGCAGATATCAGTTATCGTCCCAATGCCAATTGGTCTTTCTTCGCATCATGGAATCAAGCCATGCGCCAACCTACATTCACGGATTTGTGGTATAAAAGTCCTACGCATGAGGGTAACGGCAGTCTGAAAGCAGAACGTAATTCAGCTTTCCGTATTGGTGCAAACTTTCAAACAAAAGCGCTTACTATTAGTGCGAAAGCCTTCTATCAGCATGGTAGCAACATGATTGACTGGGTGCAACGTGAAGCTAATGGCAAATGGCAGTCTGCAAATTTTGCAATTGACAACTATGGCATCAGTCTGCGCACGGAATTAAGTTTGAAGTCTTTATTAGGTCTCAATCAACCTTTTGAACGTTTCACTATGGACTATGCCTACATTGATCAAGACCGCAAAGACGATGTCCAAGTCTATAAAGCGAATTATGCCTTGGAGTATTTGCGCCACAAGCTTACAGCCACGCTTTCCCATCGTTTATTTGCAGATTTACATGCAGCATGGAATTTCCGAATCCAGCACCGCGAGGGCCATTACGAGGTCTATGAAAATGGTAAAAGCACAGGCACTCTCCTCCCCTACGGCACTTACGCCCAACTCGACTGCCGCCTGTCTTGGGAGCGTCCTCGCTATACACTGAGCCTCGATTTAACAAATCTCACTTCTCACCGCTATTATGATTATGGGAATGTGCGTCAAGCAGGCTTCCTCTTAATGGCAGGTGCTATTTATCGCTTTTAATATCAATGCCTTTCTTTCCATATAAAAATGGTCAAGGCATGGCGACAATGTTTCGCCATGCCTTGATTTTATTGTAGCTTACATTAAGAAACTTTTCTTCATACATCAAGTAATTTGTCAACTTGTGCTACAAAAGTTCAAATTGCAGTGTGGGTTACATAAACTACACTGCAAGTTATATAAATCGCAGTGCAGTCTATATAGTTCGCACTGCGTTCTAAACTTTTCTTGCGGTAAGAGTAAAGTTTTTCGGCTTGGGAAGGAAGTTTGGCATCACAGAAAAGAGTTAGCATCCCTTTCATAGAGGAATAGATTTATCCTCTCTATCATGTACGAACACATTTTCTATTATAGATCAATATCTTCTAAATAGAGTGGCCTTATCTCAAAGGGAGATAAGGCCACTCTATTTAGCTCTTCATATTTGGTTTCTCAAGGTTATAACCGAACTTTTTGTCAGCAACCTTTAAGAGCAATGCTACAATCAGAGCTGCTACGGCAAGCCCTGTAAAGATGAGCATCGGTAATGTATAGTCATACAAATTGACCGTTTGGCCATTGACCACCTGCTGTCCTGTGATACAATAGCTTTCAAGCACAGCACCAATGAGTGTGGGCACTCCCCAAAGTCCTACGTTTTGGATTAAGAAAATCAAAGCATAGGCTGTACCGAGTTGCTTGGCAGGGAATATTTTAGCCACAGATGGCCACATCGCAGAAGGAACAAGCGAGAAAGCAATACCCAAGACAATCATCAAAGCAATGGCCAACGCAGAGGAATGAATAGAGGGAATAGAATAAGTGGCATGTACGAAAATGAGCATTGCAGCCCCAAGTATCATGATGGAAGCAGCACGTCCTTTTTTATCAATCATTCCACCAAAAATCGGGGTCAAAATCAATGCGCCCAGAGCAGGCAATCCGACAAATGTTCCTGCGAGATCTTCGCTAACGCTATATTTTGTGATCATCAACTCTGTTGCATACTTTTGGAAAGGGAACACGCAGCTGTAGAACAACACGCAGAGCAAAGCGATAAACCAAAAGCCCGGATTTTTCACTACATCCAAAACATCGGCAAAGGAAAATTTCTCCTCGTCACCAACCTTTGTGTCCGATTTGATTTGTTGATCCAGCTTTTTATCGAAGAAAGTAAAGACCAAGAATGAGATGAAACCACCGACAAGCACAACCAAGCCGATAAAGAGCGGAAAGGTAAGTCCTTCACTTTTGGCCAAAGGAAGTGCCACACCATAAGCAGCCTGTGAGCCTACACGTGCTAAAGCAACTTGTACACCCATGGCCAAAGCCATCTCTTTGCCATTGAACCAACGAGCAATCACCTTAGTTACGGTGATACCAGCCACTTCAGCCCCTACGCCAAAAAAGGCGTAACCAGCAGAGGCAACAAAAAGGTTTTGCTTCATCCCGAAAATTTCCGATGTCCCTCCCATATAGTTCAGTGCATACCATTCAGCAGCAGTACCACCTACCATGAGAAGAGTTGCAAATATACCTGTAAGGCGAGCACCTATTTTATCCAAGATAAGTCCGCCCCAGAGCAACATCAGAAGAAACACATTCAAGAAGCTATAAGCTCCTGTAAACGTACCATACTCATCGCTTGTCCAGCCAAGTTGTCCTTGCAACAGACCTTTCAAGGGGGCCATAACATCATTTACATAGTATGCTGCCATCATTGTAAAAGCAACAATGAGAAGCACTCCCCAGCGTATGCCTGCGCTGTCATTCAATCTTTGATTTGGAGTTGTCATTTTCTGTTTTCTAATTTATGAGATTGATAATTTTGTTTATTACAGAACTCTCTCAACGGAACAAAGTGTATTCTTCGCTCCTTCGAAAGATTACTTTTTCAAATACTTGTCTAACCATCGGAAGAAAGTACGTTGCCATAGAATACCATTCTGAGGCTTCAACACCCAATGGTTTTCATCAGGGAAGAGCAACAGCTGTGCAGGAATACCTCGTAAACGTGCAGCGTTGAAAGCACTCATTGCTTGTGTGTACTCAATACGATAATCTTTTTGCCCATGAATACACAAGATAGGAGTGTCCCATTTGTCTACATAAAGATGTGGACTTTGCTCAAAAGCTTTTTGTTGTTGTCCTTGAGCATTTTTATACCAAGGAGCCGCTTTCAAATCCCAGTTAGCAAACCACATTTCCTCAGTCTCTACATACTGTTGTTCCGTGTTGTAGATACCATCATGGGCAATAAATGCTTTGAAACGCTTATCGTGATGCCCTGCTAACCAATAGACACTGTATCCTCCAAAACTTGCACCAACAGCACCGAGACGTTCCTTATCGACATAAGGCTCTTTGGCCAAATCATCGATGGCACTCAAATAGTCCTGCATACAAAGGCCACTATAATCACCACTAATAGCCTCCAACCATTCCATGCCGTATCCTGGCAGTCCGCGACGATTAGGAGCTATAATTATATAGTCATTCGCAGCCATAATCTGAAAGTTCCAACGATAGCTCCAAAATTGGCTGACAGGCGATTGTGGACCACCTTCACAGAAGAGTAGTGTCGGATACTTTTTTGTGGGATCGAAATGAGGTGGATAAATCACCCAACATTGCATATCTTTACCATCAGCAGTCTTGACCCAACGCTCTTTGACTTCTCCAAAAGTTTGATTATCATAAAAAGCTTTGTTCTCAAAAGTAATCTGTCTGCTGGCTTCTTTCTTTTTCAACAATTTGTCGACATTCAACGCATAGACTTCATCGGCCTGCGCCATGCTATGGCGCTTCACAAGAAGTTCTTTATCAGAAGAGCTAAGGCCTATCAAAACATAGTCGGCTTGATCGTTGGTCAGCTGTTGCACCTTTCCTTGCAGGTTTGTAACGTGGATGTTCGTTTTACCATGCCATGTTCCTGTGAAAAATAATCGCTTACTATCTTTGCTCCAGCAGAATTCATTAACCCCACTCTCAAAAGTTTCTGTTACATAAGTCTTCTTACCTGTGGATAATTCATAAACACAAAGTCGACTGCGATCACTTTCATAGCCATCTCGTTCCATGCTTAACCAAGCCACATACTTTCCGTCAGGAGAAAATTGGGGATTTTGGTCATAGCCCATATTCTGGTCGCCGTTTTGCTTGTTGACAGACTGATCTTGCAAGGAGCGAGTAGCATCTGCCGTGTATTCAACGAATGCTGCTGTCTTACATAAATTGCGAGTCGTTTTATTGCTCTGCGTGTCGTAAAGAAAGATATCGCTATCTGTGCTAATGGCATAGTCTCGACCATATTTTTTGCGACAAGTATAGGCCAAAGTCTTACCATCAGGACTCCAACCAAACTGTTCCACTCCTCCAAAAGGAAGCATGGGACTTTCAAAAGGTTCTCCCTCCAAAACATCAACTGCATTGGTTATGCGATTGCCATCGAATGAAGCTACAAAAGGATGAGGGATAGAAGTGACATAAGTGTCCCAATGCTTATACATCAAATCATTTATAACCATGCCACTGCTTAAGGGAAGATCCTTTTCCTTTTCTTGAATGACTTTATCAAAAGGCACCTCTTTCACAAGTAGCACTTGATTGCCTTGAGGAGAGAAGAGAAAATCAATAACATCTGTTGCCTCGAAAGAGACTTGCTGGCGATTTGTACCATCAGCATTCATCACCCATATTTGGCTACTACCAGAAGCAGAAGAGAGAAAAGCGATTTGCTTGCCATCATTGATAAAAACAGCACCACGCTCACTTTTATTTTCCTTACCTGTAAGTTGAGTTTGCTCCAATGTCTTCAAATTAAGACTATAGAGAACGCTTTTACTATTATTCTTTTCTACATTATAATAGCTCACAGAGTAAACAGCTGAGTTACCATTTGCTGTTACTTGAAAACTTCCGATACGTCCCATTGCCCAAAGCGACTCTGGGGTCATGCGCTGACCAAAAGGGAATGTTGTTCCTTGGCTTATTTTTTGAGCCGAAACTGTCAATGTTGTTGCCATAGCAAGAGTTGGCAAAAAATACTTGATGAACATAGTTTCATAATTAAAATTCAAGCCGTGTCGAAACGGCACGGCTTGAATAAGAGTTATTTTACTAAAGCGGGAAGGCCGTCATTACTTTTGTGCTTTCTTAGCCGCTTCCATTTCCTTTTGAAGAGCTTCGAGGCGAGAAGCAAGACCACTGGCTTTCTTATTGGGATTGTTCTTATTGGCCTCGTAGTTTGCCTCAAGTTTGGCCAAAAGTTTAGCATCGTCTGTTGTGCGACGAAGATACCACATTGTGCCAGCACTCAGCAACAAAGATAGGAAGTAATAGTAATTTAAGCCACTGGAATAGTTGTTGAACATAAAGAAGAAGAACAGAGGCATGATATACATCATCCATTGCATAATCTTCATCTGTTGCGCTTGTTCGCCCGACATGCTCTCCTGTTGTTGACGCATCGTCATAAAAGTATAGAGCAAGTTTGTTGCAACGAAAAGAATGCAGAATAAGCTCAAATGATTACCTATATAAGGGATTTCTGTTCCCCAAGTGATCAAGCTATCATACGTAGACAAATCTTCTGCCCAGAGGAAAGGTTGTTGACGTAATTCAAATGCATTAGGCACAAAATTAAACATCGCAATCCAAATAGGCATTTGAATAAGCATGGGCAAACATCCCCCCATAGGACTTACTCCATATTGACTATACAGAGTCATTTGTTCTTGCTGGCGCTTCATTGCATTTTCCTGTCCCGGATATTTAGTGGCAATTTCATCTATGCGTGGTTTTAGAACACGCATACGCGCACTACTCAAGAAACTTTTGCGAGTCGGGGCGTAAACAATAACGCGCAGAAGAATAGTGATTAACAGCAAAACGATACCCATAGGAATACCAAATTGTGTCAACCAATCAAACACATAAATGGTGAAATAGCGATTTATCCAGCGGAAGATAGGCCATCCAAGATACACAAGTTCTTCTAAATCTTGATCCACATTACCTAATTTATGATCATCTTGAGCTTGCAAAAGATGGTACTTGTTAGGTCCAAAGTAGAATTGAAATTGTGTAGCCTGCTTACCTGAAGGATCAAAAGGCACATCCATTTCAGCAGTATAGCTCTTAAGATAACCTTTGGTGTCATTCAACTTCTCGCTGTTGAAATTGGCTTCCGTAAACTTCGAGGGAGACATTAACACTGCACTGAAGTATTGGTTCTTAAAAGCTACCCAATCCACGCTTCCTTCAGCTTTCTCTGCCTCGCTTTCTTGCTCACTCAAATGCTCTGCACTGCCATCTGATAGCTTATAAGACAAAGTAGAATAACGGTCCTCAAAATAAGCTCCCTTCTCCAATTGGCGCACTTTATCTTTCCACTTCAAGTGCATGACTTTGGTAGCAGAAGGAAATTCATTTTCCATGCCCACAGATTTCAAAGAGAAATTTACTAAATAATCTGAGACCAAATGATATTCTAAAGCCAAGTGCTTTTCTGGTGTTCCCAAAATCATTGTCACAGAAGTATCTGTCACCGCAGTTGGTGTAAAGTAAAAATTCTCTGTATTGATGTTCTGCGTCTTACCATCAATTGCGAAAGCCAAAGAAGCATTCTCCTTGCTGTAAAGTTCCAAGGCATTGTTGCGCTTATTGACGTAGTCCTCATAGCTCTTAAACTCTTTGAGAAGAACGCGAGAAACAACTCCTCCTTTCGTGGAAAGCGTAACTTCTATCTTACTATTCTTCAGAGTAATTTCTTGTGCATTGCCATTTATACCTGTAGCGAAAACGCTATTTGTGTCTACTTTTGCAACAGGTGCCATAGCTTGACCCGTTACTTCAGCCTTTTTCACCTGCTCTGTTGGAGCTGGTGAAGACACTTCACTTGCACGCTCTTGCGAGTTATAGTAGCTATAGCCAAAGATAACCAGTACTATCAGCACAAGACCGAGAATGGTGTTTTTATCCACGTGATTATGTTATTTGATTGAATACTACGAAATATAAAATATCCGATTATGCCTTTTTGCCTTTATAAGTAATTGCAGCTTTTACAAAGCTCAAGAAAAGAGGGTTAGGCTTAAGCACCGTGCTTGTATATTCTGGATGGAACTGCGTGCCAATAAACCAGCTGAGAGTTGGAATTTCTACGATTTCCACCAATGAACTTTCGGGGTTTATACCTACGCATTGCATGCCAGCTTTCTCGAACTCTGAAATATATTCGCTATTAAACTCATAGCGATGACGGTGGCGTTCACTAACGAACTCAGAGCCGTATATATCACGGGCCAAACTACCTGCACGAAGTTTACATTCATACCCTCCTAAGCGCATTGTTCCTCCCATGTTGGTGATATTCTTTTGGCTCTCCATGATATCTATAACGTTGTGCGCGGTCTTCTGATCCATTTCAACGCTATTGGCATCAGCATAGCCAAGTACATTGCGTGCAAATTCAATAACCATCATTTGCATGCCCAAGCAAATACCAAAAGTTGGCTTATTGTTCTCGCGACAGTATTTAGTTGCAACTATCTTGCCCTCAATACCTCGTTGTCCAAATCCGGGACAGATAACAACACCATGCATCTTACCCAACATTTCTCCAACATTGTCAGCTGTTAATTTTTCGCTATTGACATAGTGTGTCTTCACCTTGAAGTCATTGTATGTCCCTGCTTGAGAGAGTGCTTCAAGAATACTTTTGTAGGCATCTTGTAGGTCGTATTTACCAACAAGTGCAATATCTACTGTCTCCTTTGATTTATTGCGACGCTCCAAGAATGAACGCCAAGGGCCAAGAGATGGCGTTTCGCCTATTTCCATGCCAAACTTACGTAAGACCGTAGTGTCTAAGCCCTGTTCTTGCATACGAAGAGGCACTTCATAGATGCTGGGTACATCCAAACTCTGCACCACGGCATCAGCGTCTACATTGCAAAAAGCTGCTACTTTTGCACGCAAACTGGCACTTAAATGGTGTTCAGCACGCAGAACCAACATGTCTGGCTGAATACCTACATGTTGCAATTCTTTAACGGAGTGTTGTGTTGGCTTTGTCTTCAATTCTTTCGCAGCTGCGAGATAAGGCACGTAAGTCAAGTGAATTGTCAAAGCATTCTTTCCAAGCTCCCATTTCAGTTGACGAATAGCCTCTAAGAAAGGTTGCCCTTCTATATCACCAACAGTACCCCCTATTTCTGTTATTACAAAATCGTAGTGGTGCTTTTTGCCCATATAGAGCATAGCACGTTTAATTTCGTCTGTTATATGGGGAATTACTTGAATTGTCTTCCCTAAGTAATCGCCACGACGTTCTTTATCTATCACGCTTTGATAGATACGCCCTGTGGTATAATTATTATATTGAGTGGTCTTTATCCCAGTAAATCGCTCATAGTGTCCAAGGTCAAGGTCTGTTTCCTTACCATCTTCAGTCACATAGCATTCTCCATGCTCATATGGATTGAGCGTTCCTGGATCTATATTTATATAAGGGTCAAACTTCTGAATTGTGATATTAAATCCACGTGCTTGCAAGAGTTTGCCCAAAGAGGCTGCAATAATTCCTTTACCCAAAGAAGAGGCAACACCTCCTGTTACGAATATATACTTTGTTTCAGACACGATGATATAGTTTTAGAATGAAGACATACCTATTCAATAAAGCACAAATTTACGAAAAAAGATAGAGCTATAAGGCTTTGCTTCAATGAAATTCTTCGCTACCCATAATTATTTATCAAAACGTTGAGGTATGTTCGTTTTATATAGAGAACATACCTCAACGTCTATTTGCGAAATGTTTTACTCCGCCATCAAGCTACGATAGCGCACACGTGTCGGCTCTTCTTTGCCCAATCGCTTAAGTTTATTTTCTTCATAGTCAGAGTAAGATCCTTCAAAGAAGAAAACATTGCTATCGCCCTCAAAGGCCAATATATGAGTGCAGATACGATCGAGAAACCAGCGATCATGGCTAATAATCACCGCACAGCCTGCAAAATCGTCTAAACCCTCTTCTAACGCACGGAGTGTATTGACATCTATATCGTTGGTTGGTTCATCAAGGAGCAACACATTTCCTTCCTCTTTCAGTGCTAAAGCCAATTGCAAACGATTACGTTCGCCTCCAGAAAGAACGCTACACAACTTTTCTTGGTCAGCCCCTGCAAAATTGAAGCGAGAAAGATAAGCACGTGCGTTAATGTCACGCCCTCCTAAACGTATCAGCTCATTACCTCCTGAGATCACCTCATAAACAGTCTTTTCAGGATCAATGCTCTTATGTTGTTGATCTACATAAGCGACTTTAACTGTCTCTCCAACTTCGAACGTTCCTGCATCAGCTTGCTCCAGTCCCATAATGAGACGGAATAAAGTTGTTTTTCCCACACCATTAGGGCCAATAACACCAACAATGCCATTAGGAGGTAGCGTAAAGTTCAGATCATCGAAAAGAAGTTTTTCACCAAAAGCTTTCTTTACATGATGGGCTTCTATAACCTTATTGCCTAATCTTGGACCATTGGGAATAAAAATTTCAAGCTTTTGTTCTTTCTCTTTCACGTCTTCAGAGAGCAAGCTTTCATAAGAGTTCAAACGGGCTTTACCTTTTGCTTGTCGGGCTTTAGGAGCCATACGAATCCAATCGAGTTCTCGCTCTAAGGTCTTTCTTCGTTTGCTGGCTGTTTTTTCTTCTTGAGCCATGCGTTGGGTCTTTTGCTCCAGCCAAGAGCTATAATTGCCTTTCCAAGGGATACCTTCACCACGATCCAGCTCCAAGATCCAACCTGCAACATGATCTAAAAAGTAGCGGTCGTGTGTCACAGCAATCACTGTACCCGCATAGCGTTGCAAATGTTGTTCCAGCCAATCGATCGATTCTGCATCCAAGTGGTTGGTTGGCTCATCAAGCAGTAGTACATCGGGCTTTTGCAACAACAAACGGCAGAGCGCTACGCGACGTTTTTCGCCACCGCTCAAATGTTCTGTCAATTGATCACTTGGCGGACAACGCAGCGCATCCATTGCACGTTCGAGTTGAGAGTCTAAATTCCAAGCATCAGTGGCATCAATGATGTCTTGCAACTCGGCTTGACGTGCCATAAGTTTGTCCATCTTGTCGGCATCTTCATAATACTCTGGCAATCCAAACTTATCGTTAATTTCATTGTACTCGCGAAGTACATTCACAGTTTCCTGAACGCCTTCCTCTACGACTTCACGCACTGTTTTGGTTGGATCAAGATAAGGGTCTTGTGCCAAATAACCAACGCTGTATCCTGGAGAAAATACGACTTCCCCTTGGTATTGCTCATCCAACCCCGCAATGATTTTCATCAAGGTTGATTTACCAGAGCCATTCAAACCAATGATACCAATCTTTGCACCATAAAAGAATGAAAGATATATGTTTTTGAGTACCTGTTTGTTAGTTTGCTGAATGGTTTTACTCAGCCCAACCATTGAGAAGATATTTTTTTTATCGTCAGTTGTAGACATAAGAATATGATAATCGTGTTTATATAAAATGTTTACGTATAATTAACTTTGCGAAAATACGCCTTTTCTTGAGGTAAACAGCCTTGCACTCACACACTACGTGAGGTTGTTAGAACTCTGACACACATAGCATTTCACCCAATTCTGATAGATCTGCAATGCTGTATCCTGCCATTGGAATAGTGGGCTTCCCATTTCACTATAATAGTAGCGAGGAGTTTTTATAGCCTTCCCTTTAGACAAATCGCGCTGATATTCATCATTCAAACGAAGTGCTGCATATTCTAAATGGCCTGTTACATAAACCTCCCTCCCCTTATGGGCGATGGCTATTCCTACACCTGCTTCTTGGCTTTCTGACACAATCTGCAACTCGTTATGAATAGGAAAATCTATACTGCGCACCTCTGTATGTCTGCTGGTTGGCATATTAAAGGGAGAGCTTATCCGACGAAGCAAAGCAACCTCTTGAAGGCATTCATAAGGGAACACGCCAAACATCTTTTCTGACAGATCGTACTTTGGTATTTGCCATTGATGATACAATGCTGCTTGTGCTCCCCAACAGATATAAAGCGATGAACGAACATGGCTCTTAGCCCAATCCATAATGGTGCAAAGTTCTTTCCAATACCGCACTTCCTCGAAAGGTAAATGTTCTATGGGTGCACCCGTTACTATGAGACCATCATACTCACCATTTCGTAAAGACTCGAAAGCCATGTAGTAAGTCTCAACATAGGCTTGCGACGTAGTCTTATATTGCTGGCCATCAATGCGCATAGGGATAATTTCTATATCATCATTACAACTATCCAGCATGCGTACAATATCAGCCTCCGTTATCTGCTTCTCAGGCATTAGATTAAGTAACAGTATTCGTAAACAACTGCCTTTCCACTGCGAGCGTGGCACAATGGAGAAAGTTTTTAATAATTCATTGGCAGTTTGTAAACCATCGGGTAAAATAATCATAATGCGAGCTTTCTTCTTTACTTAATGCAAAGATACAGGATTCGCTCTAAAGGGCTAACTACAAACATAAAAAACTTTTCCCTTGGACTGGTTCACTCCAATCCAAGGGAAAAGAAGAGAGGCATCACACCTTTCGGATATAGCATTACTCAGATTAGTGCAATAGTGCACAAGCTTTCTTTATGCGTTGGAGAGCTTCTGTAATTTTCTCATCACTGGTTGCATAACTCATACGAAAGCATTCAGGACTACCGAAATCAATACCACCAACAGTTGCTACATGTGCAACTTCTAATAGGAACATTGCAAAGTCGCGACTATCGTTAATCACGTGCGTACCATCTGTTTTCCCAAAATAAGCACTACATTTTGGGAAAAGATAAAATGCACCTTTAGGGTCGTTCACCTCAAATCCGGGTATCTCTTTTGCTAAGCGCACAATAAGATTTTTGCGACGTTCAAAGGCTTCACGCATTTCCTTAACACAGCTTTGAGGGCCAGTGTAAGCGGCTAAAGCAGCCATTTGGCTAACAGAACAAGGTCCACTGGTATATTGTCCTTGCAATTTGTTGATTGCCTTTGCTATTGCTGTAGGGGCTGCACTATAACCTATGCGCCAACCTGTCATTGCATAAGCTTTTGAAACACCATTGATTACAATGCAACGTTCTTTCATGCCCTCGCAGTTGGCAATAGAGGCGTGCTTACCAAGATAATTGATGTGTTCATAAATTTCATCAGCAATCACCATCACTTGTTCATGTTCACGCAACACAACAGACAAAGCCTCTAACTCCTCTGCTGTATAAACCGAACCTGTTGGATTGGAAGGAGAACAAAGAATGATCGCCTTAGTACGAGAAGTGATGGTTGCTTTCAATTGTTCTGGAGTAATCTTAAAGTCTTGCTCAAAAGTGCCTTCCACGATAACAGGTGTTCCGCCAGCCATCAGCACCATTTCAGGATAACTCACCCAATAAGGGGCTGGAATGATCACTTCATCACCTGTATTTACTATTGCAATAAGTGCATTGCACACTGCTTGCTTTGCACCATTAGAGACACTAATGTCTGTTGGGGCATACTCTAAGCCATTTTCACGCTTGAGCTTATCTACGATGGCATTGCGCAAGGCGAGATAACCGGGCACTGGAGAATAAGTAGTGATGTTATCATCGATGGCTTGTTTACCTGCCTCTTTGATATGTGTCGGTGTTGGAAAATCTGGCTCGCCAACAGACATGTTAATGATGTCTACGCCCTGTGCTTTTAGCTCTGCACTCTTTTGTGCCATGGCCAACGTTGCCGATGGCGAGAGGCGGTTTACGCAATCTGAAAGAATCATACAGCTGATATTATAGATGATAAATGTATTTCTTTTGAAAAGTCGCAAGAACAGATTGCTCCGCTCTTGCGACCAATTTATTCTTTAATCCTTTCTGCCTAAAAGACGGAGAATATAAAGGAAGAGGTTTATAAAGTCAAGATAAAGTGTCAAACTCCCCAAAAGGGCTATTTTCAGCGTGCTATCGTTCTCTTCTGTGCCATGCTCAAGCAATAAATTCTTGATCTTTTGTGCGTCATAAGCCGTTAGTCCAGTAAAAATAAGCACACCTGCATAAGAGATAACTAAATCCATGATGCCGTTGCCCCAAAAGATATTCACAACGGAGGCTATAATCAATCCTATTAGGGCCATGAAAGCAATGCGTCCAACCATAGAGAGGTCGCGCTTTGTTATGGTTCCAAACAAAGCCAATGCACCGAAAGTTCCTGCCGTGGTAAAGAATGCTGTTATGATTGTTGCCTCTGCATAAGCAATAAATACCACAGAGAGTGTGATACCATTTAGAATGGAATAAATCGCAAAAATGATACCAGCAACGGGGAAAGATATGCGATTGATGAAAGCCGACATACCCCAGACCAATGCCAATTCTGCAATGATGAAACCGAAGAATACAGCCTGTGAGGAGAACACAAAGTTCATGATGTCATAGCTATTAGACACATAATAGGCCGTCATGCCTGTCATGAATAACGCAAGGGTCATCCATAAATAGACATTACGCATAAGCGTAGCATAAGCTGCAGGTTTGGCTATATGTCCATAAGGAACTTCTGTAGCCACATTAAAACGATTTTCTTCTTGCATAGTTGTAATGATTATATTTGTTGTACAAGATTATCTGTGAGGAGCTTCCTCATTATGAAGGGGGAAAACTTATTTCTTCAGATGAAGAGTGTGCCCCATGCGTTCTTTCTTGGTGCGGAGATAGCGTTCATTATCTGCGTTAGGAGTTATTTCAATGGGAACATTCTCTGTAATCTCTAAACCATAAGCCTCCAACCCAACACGCTTTACGGGATTATTGGTCATGAGACGCATTCGGGTCACCCCTAAAAGCCTTAAAATTTGCGCACCAACACCATAGTCTCGTTCATCAGGATCAAAACCTAAATGCACATTGGCATCTACTGTGTCATAGCCCTGTTCTTGCAATTTATAAGCAGCAATCTTCGCCATTAGGCCTATGCCACGTCCTTCTTGGTTAAGATATAGCACCATGCCTTTTCCTTCTTCTTCTATTCTCTGCAAAGCCCGATGGAGTTGATCTCCACAGTCGCAACGATGACTGCCAAAAATATCGCCAGTCACACAGGATGAATGTACACGTACCAAAATCGCTTCGCCAGCTTTCCATTCGCCTTTGATAATGGCAACATGTTCCAGCCCATTGCTCTTCTGCTTGAAAGGAATCAGACGGAAATGTCCATAGTCTGTGGGCATATCGACTTCTTCGCCACGCTCTACGAGACATTCGCTTCGCAGACGATAGGCTATAAGGTCTTTGATTGTAATAATCCGCAAGCCATGTTTCTCGGCAAAAGCCATGAGCTGGGGCATACGAGCCATTGTTCCGTCTGGATTTAGTATCTCAATGATAGCGGCGGCTGGTTGCAAACCTGCCAATTTTGCTAAATCTACAGCAGCTTCAGTGTGACCTGCACGTACTAAAACACCACGATCTTGTGCATACAACGGATTGATATGGCCGGGTCGTCCGAAATCTTCTGCCTTGCTCGTTGGATCTGCAATGGCTCGAAGCGTTGCAGCTCTATCGGCAACACTCACACCTGTTGTACATCCTTTTAACTTATCTATTGTCACTGTAAAAGGCGTACCAAGCATGCTTGAGTTATCCGTCACTTGTGGTTCAAGTTTCAGTTCACGGCAACGCTCCAACGTAATAGGCGCACAGAGTACTCCACGACCTTCTGTCAACATGAAGTTCACATGCTCTGGCGTAACAAGTTCTGCGGCCATAATGAGGTCTCCCTCGTTTTCTCTATCTTCATCGTCTACAACAACGAGAAATTTTCCTTGCTTGAAGTCCTCAAGGGCTTCTTCAATAGTGGAGATGTTCATTGTTTTTATTGTTATCTTTCTTGGAATAATTCAAGAGCGAAGCGTTGCTCATGAATGGCCCGAAGAAATTTTGTTTTTAATTTCATTACGAAGTAACTGTTGCAATTGTTCCGACACTTGCAATGTCTTTTTGCAATCGTTCTTTAATTTCCGGAGGAAATAGTTGGTACGCGCCCATAAGACAACACCTATGGGGAAGAAGATACCTAATATCTTATTCGCCCTGTGGCGACGCATAATCTGTATATGTTCTCGCTTAAAAAATTGCGGATAGCCATTGAGTGTTTCAACAATGCGATGATTTTGACTATTGCTCAATTCCGTAACAAACGCTTCTAAGTGATCGGCCAAAGCTGGCGTTCCATCATCAACCATAGGCTTGAAGAAAAGTTGCCAATAACTCGTAAAGCGTCTCTTTCCTACAATTTGCAACAGTTGTTCTGTTTCTGCCTTTATTTGATCCAATTCACCAAGTGCTTTCGTATAATCGGGAGGACTAATAATAACTTCCTTACGAGTCAAAAAGCGTTTTGGACGCAAACCTAAAAGATTACGACAGAAGCGTTGATACACCTCTGCATTAAAGACTACAGAATCATTGTTCGACTTATAGGTCAAGAACAGACCTATCGGCGTCAAGATGGCAGTGCTTATCCACATACCAAAGGCGATGTTGATCGTGCCATCTCGTCCAAGCTTCATGCCAGAGGTGTTAATAATGTAATATACAATAAATATGCCAACACTAATAACTGTAGGCATTCCTAAACCACCTTTTCGAATGATGCCCCCCAAAGGTGCACCAACAAAGAAAAACATTAAGCAGGCCAATGAATAGGTAATCTTCTGGTGCCACTCTATCCAATGGCGACGCACCATTCCTTCTGTGTCTGCCGTCATGTCGCGACGAAACTCCAAGTCTGCTCGTTGTTGTGCCACAGCCATCGCCGCTGATTGTTCCACAGCAGTCTGTTGGTTATTGCTATAGACAGACAAGAGTTCGTCGAAAGAGCGATGCTCACGTTTTGTTAAAGCCAAGTAAGCCAAACTATCACTTCCTGTCAGATGGATAGTACGGAATGTGCTTCGTTTCAGGAAGTCAAAATGTTCTTTTCCGATACTATCTAAACGATGTTGCATCGAATCGACACTGGTCTCAATCTCCGTCATACTTTTTGCTTGCGCCATACCAGCAAGTTGATTGGCATCCATTTCCTTAAAGTTACTATCGAAATCGATAATAAAGTCTTTCTGAATGAACGTTTCGCGGTCGTAAGGCACGCCAGTTGATGTCAATCCCGGAGCACTCTGTCCTTGAAGATTTTCGAACATTTCACCCTGCCACAAACGTAATGTCAAGTGTTGTTTGTCCGCAGTGACAGCCAATCGTCCAGAATCTGCCAGCACAATCTGTGCACGATCGAAGCCTTGGTCGGTTTTGTAGATAATCACTTGATAGAGCATCCCAGTTTCCGCGTTCTTCGACTGCACATAAAGATTGATGTTAGGTATCTTATCTGTATAAAAAACGCCCTCTGGAATTTCCACCGCAGGCGAGCTGGCTTTCATGCTGAAAAGCAAAGTGCGCAATTGGAGTTGCGCCGCTGGAGATGTATAGTTTTGAAAGTAAAATGAAGTAGCTGTAAGCATCGCCACAAACACCCCAATGGGTGCCATGATACGAAACAGCGAAACACCAGCTGCTTTCATTGCCAAAAGTTCAAGTTGCTCCCCCATGTTGCCAAACGTAATGAGTGAAGCCAAAAGCACCGCCAAGGGCAAAGAGTTTGGAACCAACGTAATGCCCATGTAGTAAAAGAAACGTGCTAAAACATCGAGTGTCAAACCCTTGCCTATCAGTTCATCAACATACTTCCATGTGAATTGCATCATGAACACAAAGAGGCAGATAAAGAAGGCCCCCATGAAGATGAGGACAAACTTTCCGAGGATAAATCTATCTAACCTTTTGAAAAGAAACATTTGCAAAACGATGTTGTAGAGTTGTGGTATAGGCATGCCACGTTATGCAGCCTCTATAAATATAGGCAAATATACGACTTTTCGAGCGAATAAGTTATATGTTCAACCGGACTATCATCACCATTTTTCTTTATGCGGTATCAGCGCAAACAGAAGGCGCAAGAAGAAAATTCTCCATGCGCTTCAAGATTTTTCGCCTTGCGCTTCCCGTTTC
>JALFTM010000114.1 GCA_022788345.1 Bacteroidales bacterium | reverse complement strand
CAACAAGCATTTTCAGAACACCCTCAACGCCTCAAAAACAGAGTCGGCCTTGGTGCAATTCATGGTCTATGGTGGCTATTTCCTCATGGCTTTGCCTGCTGGCTACATCATCCGTCGGGCTGGCTATCGGGCAGGAGTTTTAACGGGATTGGTGCTCTATGCCGTGGGGGCCTTCCTCTTCGTACCCGGCGGACAAATGGGCAGTTTTGCATTCTATCTCGTAGCCCTATTCATCATCGGATGCGGTTTGACCTGCTTGGAAACAGCCGCCAATCCTTACGCCACCGTATTGGGCGACCCCTCGCAAGCCGAGCGGCGCATCAATGTGGCACAGTCGCTCAACGGATTAGGTTGGATTATCGGTCCGTTTGTGGGCGGACTTTTCTTGTTTGGCGACCAAAGCGAAGCGGGCTACGACCTCGGTTTCACAACCCTACCAGCCATCACCATCCCTTATGCCGCCATTGGCCTTTTGGTCATCCTTGTGGCCATGGTTTTTGCCTTTGTGCGCCTGCCACAAGTGGACAACAGCAACGCCAGCACCGACCAACAAGCCCACACCGACCTGCCGCTCCTCCAACAGCCCCGCTTCCTCTTCGGCCTCTTGGCTCTCTTCCTTTATGTGGCGGCGCAGACGGGTATCAACTCGTTCTTTATCAACTATGCCACAGAGCATAGCGCACTGAGCGACACGGCGGCCACCTTTGTGCTTTCCTTCGGTTGCATGGCCTTGTTCCTCATCGGTCGTTTAGGCGGTAGTTTCGTCATGGCGCGTGTGCGTGGCGAGCGTGTTTTGGCCATTTGTGCCGTAGGCGCCATCGTAGGTTGTGCCGTAGCCATGGCTGTGCCAAACACCATCGGCATGGGTGCTTTACTCTTGGTTTATCTCTGCGAGAGCATCATGTTCCCCACCATCTTTGCCCTCTCCATCCGTGGCCTCGGCGGACGCACAGAACAAGCCTCATCGCTCCTCATCATGAGCATCGTCGGTGGCGCATTCGCTCCGCTACTGATGGGCTTCTTGGCCGACACATTCTCCACCGCTGTGGGCTTCATCGTTCCCTTGGTGTGCTTCGTTGTCATCTTCGCTTTCGGGGCAACCTATAAACGATAACATCTCCCCTTCCTCTCCGCCTTGTGGTGAGGAGACATCCGTTGTTGCACGACAAATTCCATTTCATGATGCCTACCATCATTCTTTTCGACTTTGGCGGTGTGCTTGTCGACCTTGACAAACAGCGCTGTTTGGAAGCCTTTGCGGCCCTTGGCTTCGATGCGTCGCCCTATCTCAGTGCATTCGGTCAAAAAGGCGTTTTCGAGGGAGTTGAAACGGGACAGACCACTCTGGACGACTTCTGTCAAGCCATTCGCCAACTCGGCATTCAGCCCGAAGCCACTGACGAGGACATCCTAAAAGCTTGGGGCACATTCCTTGTGGGCGTTCCCGCCAACCGGCTCGAACTCCTCTTGCGCATCAAGCAACACTATCGCACAGCCGTGCTTTCCAACACGAACGAGGTGCATTGGGGCTTGGCCAAGGACGACTATTTCCGCTATCAAGGCCGTCATGTCGACGACTTCTTTCAAGACATTTTTCTCTCCTACGAACTCGGCGTGTGCAAGCCCGATGTACGCATCTTTGAGCAGGTCATCGAGCGGCTCGGTTTGCCCCCAGCCGACATCCTCTTCTTGGACGACTCGGAGCGCAACTGCGAGGTGGCGCGCCAATGTGGCATGCAAGCCCGCATCGCCCCAGCGGGTGGCGAATGGATGAGCTATTTCGATGAAGAAGGGAGGTATATACTGCCATAAATTTCCCATCAAGGAGAGCATTTCAATAGCTATCCCACGACTTTTCAGTTTCAATAAATGTCCAATCGTTCTACACCTTCCATAACATCTTCCGCTTGTCGAGAAAATGAAAGGGAAGCAGAGCCAGCCATCGAGCCAGCCACCATTCTCTCCGCTTCCGCCATCAAGGCAGCAGCACGGCAACTGGGGTTTGCCGCTTGTGGCATCGCACCGGCCGAGCCTATGGCCGAACCTTATGCTTCACGCTTGAAACAATGGATTGCGGAAGGACAACATGGCGAAATGGACTACCTCGAACGACAGCTGGAGATGCGCCTCGACCCAAGGCTTGTCGTGGAGGGCGCACAGACGGTGGTGTCGCTTGCGCTCAACTATTACCCTCGAACGACACTCTCGCCCGAAGGTTTCGACTTCGCCCGCTATGCCTATGGCAAAGACTATCACGATGTGGTGCGCCAACGCCTGCGCTTGCTCATGGCAGAATTAGGGCTGGAGGAGCACACCGATGGTCGCCCCTTTTGCGACACAGCCCCCATCGACGAACGCTACTGGGCGCGGCGGTGTGGCTTGGGCTGGACGGGAAAGAACACACAGCTCATCATTCCGCGTGCAGGGTCGTATTTCTTTCTCGGAGAACTACTCCTCAAACACCCTTGCGACCACTACGACACACCCATGGAGGAGAGTTTGTGCGGCACGTGTCGGCGGTGTCTTGATGCCTGTCCCACACAAGCCTTAGACGGTGAGCACCTCGATGCACGGCGGTGTCTGTCGTATCTGACCATCGAGCACCGGGGCGCACTCCCCGAAGCCATCAAAGCGAAGCTGGGGCGTTGTGTTTATGGTTGCGACCGCTGTGCCGAAGCCTGCCCTTGGAACAAGTTTGCCCGCGCCACCGATGTGGACGAGTTTTACCCCTCCGAAGCCCTCCAAGCCATGACAGCCGACGACTGGAGACGCCTCACCGTCGAGCAATACCGCCTGCTCTTCAAAGGCAGTGCCGTCAAACGCGCCAAGTTTGAAGGCTTGCAACGCAACATTAACGCCATCGAAGCATCGGACTAAGCCTTGTCTACAAAAGTGTTGCGTAGGAATGGGGCGACGGCCCAGTTCAGCCTTGCACAATCAATAAAAATAACTACCTTTGCAACACCTCTTTGCCACGTTTGCCTTGGCAAAAACCTTGGCCTTGTAGTTCAACGGATAGAACAAGGGTTTCCTAAACCTTAGATAGGGGTTCGATTCCCCTCAGGGCTACCTCTCGGAGAGAGCAGGAGCGAGCCTGTTGCCCGCGCCGCGCCCCATCTCCATCCTCACATCCTCTCCCTATGAAATTTATCCATACCGCCGACTGGCATCTTGGCAACATCTTTCACGGACACCGCCGGGTGGACGAACACGTCCATTTCTTCGACTGGCTCTTGGCACAAATCGAAGTCCATCAGCCCGATGCTCTCTTGGTCACAGGCGACGTCTTCGACATGGCCAACCCCTCTGCCGATGCCGAGCGGGCCTACTATAATTTTCTCTCACGCGCCAGCGCCCTCCTTCCGGGAATGAACATCATCATCATCGCTGGCAATCACGACTCCGCCGCCCGCCTCGAAGCCCCTGCTGCCCTATTGGCCGATAGGGGCATCTTTGTTGTTGGCACACCCCGAACAGATGCACAACGCCAGCCGAATGTCGACCCCATGTTCATTCCCTTGGCACGCCGTGGCGAGGAGGTGGCCTCGTGCGTGGTCTTCGCCGTGCCCTATCTCCGTTCCACCGACTATCCCACAGGGCTTTCGGTCGAAGAAGGCTTACGCCTCTATTTCGACAAGCTCCACGAGATGCACCGCCACAGCGGTTTCCGCTCCTTGCCCATCGTGGTGGCGGGACACTTCTATGCAGGTGGCGCAGAGATGCTGGCCGAGGGGCGAAGCGAGCGCATCGTAGTGGGCGGTGCCGACTGTGTCAATGCCAACGTCGTTGGTCGGCAAAACGTCAGTTATGTGGCCTTGGGACACATCCATCGCCAACAGATCCTGACCTACGACCCCATGACAGCTTATAGCGGTTCGGCACTCCCGATGTCTTTTTCCGAAAAGCACTATCAACACAGCGTCAATCTCGTAGAACTCGACCACGAGGGCGCACCCTTGGTGCAACAACTGCGCTACGAACCACAACGCGCCCTCATCACCATCCCCGAACAAGGAGCTTGCACCGCCGAAGAAGCTCTCCGTCTCATCGAGCAATTGCCTCCCCACAAAGAGGGCAACGAAGCCACGCATCCTTATCTCGAAATCCGCATCGCCGAAACTCACCCTCAGCCCGAATTGGCCCATACCCTCTACAATGCGCTGGAGCACAAAGCCGTGCGTTTCTGCGCCATCAAACGAGAGCGCACAGGGCGTGACGAAGCCATCGAAGCCCCACAGCTCACCATTGATGAGCTTCGCACCATCGAGCCATTGGCCATGGCCGAACGACTCTACCTCGACCGCTTCGGCGAACCCATGCCCGAAAGCCTCGTACTGCGCTTCAACGCTGCCCTCGAAGCCACCCTCGACGAAGTGGCCAAGGGCGAAGAAGCCTAAGCCCCTCCCCTCTTTCTCCAACCAGCCCCCACAGCCCATCGCCAGCCCCCACAGCAACCCCAATGAAGATAGAACAAATCACGATAGAGAACCTCACCTCGTTCAAAGGACGCGTGACCGTCGATTTCACTGCCGAACCTCTGCGCTCGGCAGGCCTCTTCGCCATCACTGGCGACACCGGCGCAGGAAAGACCACCCTCCTCGATGCCGTTTGCTTGGCGTTGTACAACCGTGCACCTCGCCTCGATGTGGCACACAAGGTGAAAAGAGACACACTCACTGTGGCCACTGGCGACACCCAAGCCATACAACCCACCGAATCCAAAATTTTCCTGCGCAAAGGAGAGAAGCAGGGACATTGCGCTGTGGTCTTCACCGTTCAAGATGGTAGCCGTTGGGAAGCAACGTGGAGCATCCGACTGCGCCGCACAGGCACTTACGACACACCGCAACAGACACTGCGCTGTCTTTCACCCAGAAAAACAGACATTCCAAGCGGAGAGATTGCCCGCACGGTGGTTCACATCGTTGGCTTGGACTACAATCAGTTTACCCGCACCGTTCTCTTGGCGCAAAACTCTTTCGCCTCTTTCCTCCGCGCCAAGGACGAAGAGAAGTCGGCCTTGCTCGAAAAACTGACGGGCACAGAGATCTATGCCTCCATTTCACAGCAAATCCACAGCCTTTGCCGTGATGCCAAAGAACAGGTGGAGCAAGCCAAAAGCCGTTTGGGCGAGTCGCAACGCGACATCATCCCCGAAGAAGAATTGGAGAAAGTCAAGAGCCAATGCGACTTCCTGAGCATCAAGTTGCGCGACCTGCAACTCAAAGAAAAGGAAGCCTCTGCCGGCCTACAATGGTTCGCCAACACGCTCAGGAAAGAGACCCTCGTGCGCCAAGCCGAGGAGGCCCACGATCGTGCCAACAAGACCCTCACCGCCCATCGCAATGAGGAGAAAGCCTTGCAAGTGTACGATGAAATTTCGCCCATCAAGGGCTGCCATCAGAACATTCTTAACCTCCGCCGCGACATCGAGCACACACAGGACGAGGAAGCCACTTTGAGTCGCCTTTTGGAGGCTTCCACCAAACGCTACGATGTGGCCAAGATGCAGAGCAAGCAAAGCGAGGAGCAACTCGACGAAGCCAAAAGCCTGCTCCGCGACCGCTCGCCCATCATCAATCAGGGCAAGGAATTTCTGCACAAGATGGACAGCCAGCAACGCAATGTCAAAAGTGCCACAGAAGCCTACGAGCGATTGCGTGAACAACGCCAGAAGCGCGAAGAAGAAGAGGCCGAACTGATACACCGACTGGAGACCACCTCGTCGCTCTTGGCATCGCGCCGAGAGGACCGACAGAAGTTGGCCGTACACCAACAGATGTTCGACAATCACGATGTGGTCATCGAAAATCTCAAGAGCTTTCAAGAAGACACGGCACAGGACGAGCGCGACTCCCAAGCCCTCATCCGTTTTCAAGACCAAGCCGAGCAGGCCAAAAAGCTATCCATCGACACGGCGGCGCAACTGCAAAAAGCCGAAGAGCGCATCGCCTCCCTATCCCACGAAATCAGCATCCAGCGGCGCCACATCATGGGGCAAGACGGCGAACTCCTACAAGAGAAACAAAACCGTCTCACCCGCCGCATCGCCCTCTTAGAGGGGGCACAAACGTTGTGGCGCAACCTCTCCGCCCTCTATGAAACCCTCGCTGAAGCCCGCACCGAAGTGCGCCGCAAGCACACCGAGCTGTCGCAATTGGACAAAGACCTCATCAGTCTCAACGCCCGTGTGGAGGTGCTCACAGAGGAATATGAAAATCGTCACAACGCCTTTGTGCGCTCCAATTCTGAGAGTATCATCAACCTCCGCAAAGAGTTGAAAGAAGGGCAACCCTGCCCCGTTTGTGGCAGTGCGCACCACCCTTATCACACAGAAACAGAACAAGAGTTGGGACGGCTCAAAAATCAAATCGAAGAGGACTTCGAAGAAGCGCGCCAACGCCTCACTGCGGCCACACAGCAACGCAATGAAACCCAGCAAAATCGCACCGCTGTGGAGCAAGCCATCTTTGCCACAGAGCGGAGCGTTCGAAACATGGAGCAGGCATTGGCACAGAACGAAAAGGCATGGCAGCAATATGCCACCCTCGATGCTTCTTTCCTTGAATGTTCCCCATCGGTCAATGCCGCTGCCCGCCACACCACCCTCTTGGCTCTCATCGACTCCACACAGCGCGATGCCAACGAAACGGCCGACACATTACGGATTTTCAACCACAGTCGCCTGACCATTGACCACCTGCTCAAAGACCACGAAGAAGCCCGCAACAAACGCGATGCCCTCTCTAAGGCACACAACGAGCAGTTGCAAGCCCAAAACGTGGCCTTGGCACAAGCCAAGACGCTCCACGAAAGCAGAAAGACCCGTGGCAAGCGCATCGCCTATCTGTATCAAGACTTGGAGCGAAGCATCACGCTGTCCAACTGGTACAACAACTGGATGCTCGCTCCCGAAGAGTTTCGTCGTCAAATCACCGACCTCTATCTCCGATGGACGGAGTTGAACAGTGGCATCGCCCAAGGCGAAATCGATGAAGGCCGTTTGCGCGAGCAAATCAAAGGCGCAACGAACAATGTCCACACCGCTCGCATCAACGAGCGGACGAGCCGTGACACCCTCGCCAATGAGCAAAAAATTTTGGAGAACTACGCCGAAGAATACCGTCGCATCTTCCCCGAAATCTCGCCCGACACGGAGCAGAGCCAACTCAACGCCCGCATCGAAGCGGCCGAACAAGTGGCACAAAAAGCACAGGCAGAACTTAGCCTGCTGGAGCAGTCGCACAGCGCCCTCTTGGGTCGTCAGCAGGCCTTGGAGAAGCGTCGTCAAGACTGTCAGGAACGCCTGCGCCAAGAAGACACCGCTCTGCACCAGTGGCTATCGACCTACAACGGCACGCACGAAGTGTTGCTCCCACAGCAAATCGATGCCATCTTTGCCGATGCACGAGACTGGAATGCCCTGCGCCAGATGCTGACCGACCTGCGCAACGCTGTCACCCAAACGAAAGCCCATCTCGACGCCGCACAGAACGATCTCTTGGAGCATCACCGCCACCCCGACCGACCGCAAAAGGACGACAGCCAACCCATCCTTCAAGAATTGTTGGAGCGCACCACCAAAGAGTTGGAAGAGGAAAACCAACGCTTCATCCTTCTCAACAACCGCCTTTCGGCACACGACAAGGCCTTGGAACGCTCCGCACAGATTGTGGAAGAGTTGCAGCAGGTGGAAGAGAACGCCCAGCACTGGATAGCCCTCGACAGCGTCTTCGGCAGTGCCGACGGCAAACGCTTTCGAGAGCTGGCGCAGAGTTTCACCTTTGCCACCCTCGTGGAGCAGGCCAACCGCCACCTCGCCACCCTCTCGCCCCGCTATGTCTTGCGCACGCTCCCCGGCACACTCACCCTCGAAATTCTCGACCGCGACCTCCTCGACACACAACGCTACGTATCGTCCCTGTCGGGAGGCGAGACATTCATTGTGTCCCTTGCCCTCGCCCTCGGATTGGCTTCTCTCTCAAGCCATAATCTCCACATCGAGTCGCTCTTCATCGATGAGGGCTTCGGCAACCTCGATGCCACGAGCCTCGATCTCGTCATGGCTGCCCTCGGCCATCTCGAAAGCACACAAGGGCGCAAGGTTGGCATCATCAGCCACACGGAACAAATCCGCTCACAAATATCGCCCCAAATCAATGTCGTCAAATCGCCTACGGGTGGCTACTCCACCATCATGGTCGAGTAGCCCAAGGCGGAGTCTGTTCCCGCTGTGTTGGCACAGGCTCACCAGTGTCCGTAGAAAGCAGGCTGGCGTTTGATAAAAGGCTTCACATCTAACCCTTACTGGTATGAAGATTTACACCCGCCGCGGCGATGGTGGTAGCACCCACCTCGCCAATGGGCAACGCATCGCCAAATGCGACACACAAGTGGAAGTCTATGGCACAGTAGACGAACTCATCTCGCACATCGGACTCCTGCGCACAGAGGTTGACAACCCAGCCGACAATGTCCTGCTCATCGACATCCAGCGCACACTCTTCGGACTTGGTGCGTGGGTGAGCGGTTGGAACGGAGGCAACAACTTCCCCACCGCCACCCACATCCAACAACTCGAAGCATGGATCGACACCGCAGAGGAGGAACGAGGACGGCCGTTCAGTGGTTTCATTCTTCCCGGTGGCTGTCGAGCGGCTGCGCAAGCCCATGTGACCCGCACCGTGGCGCGCCGTGCCGAACGCCTCCTGTGTGCCATCGCCAACAACCTCCCGCCCATCGAAGGCCAAAGCCCCGAAAACACACGCCAAATGGGACTGGCCTATCTCAACCGTCTCTCCGACTTCTTCTTCGTCTTCGCCAAAAAAATGAACTATTTATCAGATACAGACGAAATAAAGTTGTAGGGAAAGGCGTTTATGTTGTAAAAAATACTATTTTTGCAACCACGATAGCGGCCTTCGGCCAACATCCTATCGGTCTTATCGTCATCAAATAACATTATCAATTATATGTACTGGACACTTGAATTGGCCTCAAAACTCGAAGATGCACCATGGCCTGCAACAAAAGACGAACTCATCGACTATGCGCTCCGCTCTGGTGCTCCCATGGAGGTCGTAGAGAACTTGGAAGAGCTCGAAGAAGAAGGTGAAGTCTACGAAACCATAGAAGACATATGGCCCGACTATCCCGATAAAGAAGACTTCCTTTTCAACGAAGACGAATACTAAAGCCTACGGCTTGACACAAGAGGGGACGAGGCAATCCGTTTCGTCCCCTCTCGCGTCGCCCACACACCATGGAGCGTTGCGAGACATTTCGCCATGCGCTTGCAAAAATCACAGGTGGCGCAAGCCGTCATTTCTCCTAC
>JALFTM010000113.1 GCA_022788345.1 Bacteroidales bacterium | reverse complement strand
GGCATCAGTTTTTTGTGCAAAAGCACTGACAGAACATACAATGGCGGTGGCAAAAACAAAACTCTTGTTAATCATACTTTGTTAGGGATAGGAGTGTGTTGTGCTTTCAGAAGAAGGAAAGTGTAGTGTGTTCCCTCTGGAAATGCTTAATTTCGGATGCAAAGTTACGGAGTTAGGAGAGGCGTTGCAATACCCATTTTTGGGTATTTTTATCATTACTTTTCAATGTGATGTCCTTGCTTTGTCCTGTATTTCTTGTTCCGCAGGGAGGAAAAACGGGAAGCGCATGCAGAAAATCCGGGAGGCGCATGCTGTAATTTCTTCTTGCGCCTCTCGGATTTCGGCGCTTAGAGCGACCGTCAGTATGCGTGCGAGGTCGTGGCAGATGGGGGTGTGAAATGGTGTAATCAAGGCGATGCCACTTTAGACCTTTCGTAACATTCTTTTTTAGTCTGTGTAACAAAGGTTACGATAAGGAGATGGCAAATGCGCTACCTTTGCATCTATAATCACAATTAAAGAAGAAAGTGTTATGGCAGGAACAGTAAAACATGACATGGTATTTGTGGCTGCAGATTTGGTCGCTTATGCCGAAGGTAGCATTGTAAGTGCACAGCTCACAAAGAATGATGCAGGTAACATTACCCTTTTCGCCTTTGATGCCGAGCAAGGTTTGAGCGAGCATGCTGCGCCCTTTGACGCAGTAGTGCAAGTGTTGGATGGCGAAGGAACATTCACTGTTGGTGGTACACCTCACGTTGTGCGCCAAGGCGAAACCATCATTATGCCTGCAAACATTCCCCATGCTGTGCATGCCAATACACCAATGAAAATGATGCTCACTATGATTAAGGGCACTATTGGTTTTGCCGTATCGCTCAATAAGTGAAACGCCCCGGTGCAGTGATAAGTGCAGATTTGCATTTCTCTTTTCGTCCAGCCTCACAGAACTTTAACAACACAACCTCACAGAATAAGTTAGACTTAACTTTTGGACGAAACGAAAGCCTCGCCATCCCGAAACCCATTGGCTCGGAGTGGCGAGGCTTTTTGTTGGCTCTCTGCGAGAAGTTAATACTTATGGTCGGTTTCTGCCAACTCTTTCTTTGTGATGTCTCTGCTTAATGCACGCCACACATAGGCGATGTAAGCGAGTACGAAAGGAATGAGGAGCGAAACGTAGCTCATTACCGTGAGCGTAAACTCTGTGGAAGAACTATTTTGAATCGTCAGCGAGCTTTGCAAGTCGGCCGTAGAAGGATAATAGCTCGTTCCGTTGTAGCCCACGAGGAAGAAGATGGCAATTACCGTAAGCACGGACCCTATGCCAGCAAACCAAAAGCCTTTGTGGAAGGTGGCTTTAAGAATTGTGCCAAGAATGCCCCAAAGCACTAACACAACGCCTACGAGGAAGCTCACCAAGGCTACAGGTAAGGCCAAAAGGTTGTGGAGATATTTGTAGGCCTCCATAGACACTTTGCCAGTAGCATCTACTGCGAAACCATCCTTTGTCAATACAAAACCCACAAAGGCTAAGAAAAACAAGAGGAAGGGCACCGTGTCCACGAGCACTTGGTGGCGGAGTTGTAAGCGGAAGCTTTCTTCGTTCACGTTGTTGAGCAAGAAGAGCGAGCCGAGTACACGAGAGAGGAAGAGGACTGCGAAGCCCAATACCCAGTTCCAAACGTTGAAGAGGGCGTCCAAACCGTGCCAATCGTTGGCCCAGCGACTGATGACACCAGCTTCGGCCAGCGACACGTTGCTCTTGTCTACGATAAACTCAGAGCCTGTGAAGAACGTTGCCACGGCAGCTCCCACGAGGAAAGGCGCAGCAATGCCGTTGATCACAAGAAAGATGCGGAATGTTTTCTTGCCGATAAGATTGCCTGCTTTCGACTGAAATTCGTAGCTCACAGCTTGCAGCACAAAGGTGAAAAGCAAGAGCATCCACACCCAATAGGCACCGCCGAAACTGGTGGAGTAGAACAAAGGGAAGGAAGCGAAGAATGCACCACCAAACACGACCAAAGTCGTGAAGGTAAGTTCCCATTTTCGTCCAGTGGCATTGACAATCATCTCTCGTTCCGCCTCGTCGCGTCCCAAGCGGAAGATAAGACTATTCGCCCCTTGGACGAAAAAGAGGAAGACGAGGAGGCCACCCAACACAGCGATGAGTACCCACCAGTATTGTTGCAACATTTCGTAAGTCATAACGATAGTGTTTTAACGGTCAAACGTGTGGTTGATTAAGCCTCGATGGGTTCGCCTGCAGGGCCTTTCTTGATGGCGTTGCAGAGGATGCGCACTTCGGCAATGAGCATAATGGTGAAGAGGGCCACAAACAAGAAGAAAGTCGTTTGTACCGCTTCTACCGAAAGGCTGGAGATGGCAGCATTGACTGGCAAAAGGTCTTGAATGGCCCAAGGTTGGCGACCAACTTCGGCCACAATCCATCCTGCTTGCCCAGCCAAGTACACAAGGAGCAAACTCCAAAGGCCGACATAAAGCAGGCTACGCATCTCAGGGAGTTTCCCCTTGCGCTCAAACCACCACATCAAGGCGAACATAAGCAAGAGTGCGCCACCAGCATAAACCATCAAACGGAAACACCAATAAACCAACCCACTATTGGGAATGAGGTCCTCTGGGGCGTTGAGATAGCCATAGCCCAAGAATTGCACATTCTCATCAAGCACTTTGCGATGAACGGCGGCTTGCGCGGGGTCAGTGTCGCGCAATTCACGATAAAGGCGGAATGCTTCGAGCGCCTTCTTACCATTGGCGATTTTTTCTGCAACAGAGGCGTGCGTGTTGCCGTCGTTGTCGGTGTAGCCTTCAAGAATTTGCTTATAGCCAGGCACCATTCCTTCGGCATCGTGTGTGGCAAGGATGGAAAGTACCTTGGGAATTTCAACGCCCGGAATAACGGAGAAAGCTGCGCCCTTACCGCCATCTTGCAAACCTTCGGCTGCTGCCAACTTCATGGGCTGGTATTTGGCTACGAGTACGCCCGATTGGTCGCCAGAACCTGCCACACCGATTGTGCCAATCAGTCCGACGATGGCGGCAATGCGGATGCTCGCCAAAGCGAAACGGCGTTCACGGTTGCGGAGTAAGAACCAGCAAGCGATGGCGATAACGAATGCTGCGCCTGTCATCCAACCTGAAAGCACAGAGTGGAAGAACTTGAACACGGCAAAGGGTTGGAAGGCTACGTGGAAGAAGTCCATCATCTCGTTGCGGGCTGTGTCGGGATTGAAAGTCATGCCAACGGGATGCTGCATCCAACTGTTGGCCACCAAAATCCACCAAGCAGAGATTGATGCACCGATGGCCGTTAGCCATGAAGAGGCGCAGTGAAACTTTTTGCTCACCTTGTCCCAACCGAAGAACATCACTGCCACGAAGGTCGACTCCATGAAGAAAGCCAAAATGCCTTCGATAGCGAGCGGAGCGCCGAAGATGTCGCCCACGAACCAAGAGTAGTTGCTCCAGTTTGTGCCGAATTGGAACTCAAGGATGATACCTGTGGCCACACCAATGGCGAAGTTGATGCCGAAGAGCTTCATCCAAAATTGGGTGGTGCGCTTCCAAAACTCATCGTTGGTGCGGACATAAATGGTTTCCATTACAGCGACAATGAGGCTCAAGCCCAATGTGAGAGGGACGAAAAGCCAGTGATACATGGCTGTAATGGCAAACTGCGCTCTCGACCAATCGATGAGAGCAGTTGTTTCTACAGAGAGTAAAGACATAGCGTTAAAAGATTATTGTTGTACTTAATTTTGTTCTGTGTAGAGGGCTGGCATTTTGCCTGCGATGGGCACAAAACGATAGTTTTGCACTAAGGGGCGATAGGGCGGGTAAGATTTCGACTGACGGTTTCTTGTTTCTGTTCTGTGGTCTGCCCAGCTAAGGCCGATTTGAAGAAGAATACTTTCAACACACCAAACATGACGATGAGTTTGATGATGATGATTGTCCACATTGTTCGCCCCCATGTCATCCCTCGAAAGCCATCGACGTAAAAGCGGAAGATGCGCTTCAAAGTTGTTATAGGAGTATTCATGTTGGCAAAGATATATATTTGCGCTCAAAGTGCAATAGGTTTTTTTTACTTTTTGCACTATTCCTTACAACTTTTCTCCTCATAGATGAGGATGGCAGGTTTAGAGGGAAGACAAATGGGGAACTTTATTGAAAAAAGTGGCTTTGCGTGATGTCGCATTCGGCCTAAATGTTTAATTTTGACTTTCGGGTGTCATTGCAAAGGCGCTTGCTTCGTACATATAGGCTCGGAATGTTGTCTTCAACAACGATTGTTTTTTGCGAGGCCTCGGCAGAACTTATATGGTATAGAGCATCCGCAAAGCAATGAAACTCTTGTTGAATTAGTCATTATATAATAAGGAAAAAGAATATGCAAACAGTTCTTTTGAACAATGGTGTAGAAATGCCCATTTTGGGCTATGGCGTTTTTCAAGTGTCGCCCGATGAGTGCGAGCGGTGCGTCACCAATGCCATCGAAGTAGGTTATCGGCTTATCGACACGGCTCAAGCTTATATGAATGAGGAAGGTGTGGGCCGTGCTTGGCGCAAAAGTGGTATTGATCGCAAGGAATTCTTTCTTGTCACCAAGGTGTGGGTGAGCAATGCAGGGGAGGAGCGTGCCTATGCTTCCATCCTCGATTCGCTCCGAAAGCTCGATACGGACTACATTGACCTTTTGCTCATCCATCAACCTTATGGCGACTATTATGGCACGTGGCGCGCCATGGAGCGTGCGCTGGCAGAAGGCAAGGTGCGCGCCATTGGTGTGAGCAATTTCAGCGTGGCGCAATATCTCGACCTTGTGCTTAACGCAGAGGCGCGCCCAGCCGTAAATCAAGTGGAGACCAACGTTTTCTCACAACAGCTCGAACTGGCGGAAGTGATGGAACCTTATGGCACAAAGATAATGGCTTGGGGACCACTCAACGAGGGCAATGAGGGTATCTTCACCAATGAGTTGTTGGCGAATATCGGCGACAGCAAAGGGAAAACCGTGGCGCAGGTAGCGCTCCGCTACTTGATTGACCGTGGCATAGTGGCCATTCCTAAGTCGGATAAGAAGCACCGCATGGAAGAAAACTTCAACATCTTTGACTTCCAACTTACGGATGCACATCGCGATGCCTTGGCCGAACTCAACCGCCACGACACGGGTACAGTGCGCTTTTCTTCGCCCGAATTCATCAGATTTATAACAAAGTATAGGTTATCTTGACAATTGAAAAGAGGTGGAACTGCTAAGTAATTTGTACTTTTGCGCCATAGATGGTTGTGAAAAGTGTATGCTTACGCACCACCATAAAGTTGAAATATAATAGAAAAGTATTTGATATGAAGAAGACGTTATTAGCAATGGCTTTTGTGGGGGCAGTGCTCCCTGCTTTGGCACAGAAATATACCATCACTGGTGTTGCACCTGCTGGAGCAACGAAAATGTATCTCTCTAACGCCGAAAACCGCCAACAGCGTGACAGCGTGGCTGTCGTAGATGGAAAATTCAAGTTCTCAGGCGATGCACAAGGCAAAGTATTCGGGCTGTTGGTCGACGAAGCCAGCAACCGACAACTTGTGATATTGGATGGGAACGTTGAGGCCGACTTCTCCAATCACGCTTTGAAAGGAACAGCCGAAAATGAGGCACTTGCGCCTTGGGCAAAGCGCCTGAGCGAATTTGATGCTCGTGAGCAAGCCGTTTATGAAGAAGCACGTCCCTATGGACAAAACCTTCCCGACACGACCAGAGAACGTCTGATTGCGAAGCTCGAAGCCATTGGCGAAGCACGCAATAGCGTGTTGCTTCAGCTCTTTTCCGAGAATAAAGATCGCTTGTTCCCTGCTTATTTTTTGGCCATGAGCGAAAACGATATGGAGCGTAAAGATATTATTGCCATCGTTGAGGCCAATCCACGTTTCGCAGATGCCTCTGTGCTCAATAAGTTGAAAGGGCGCATCGCTGGTTGGAAACGCCAAATGCCGGGCGTGCAGTTTACAGACCTTACGCTTCCCGACACCACAGGCACTCCTCGCAAGTTGAGCGAATTTGTAGGTAACGGCAAGTATGTTCTCATCGACTTTTGGGCATCGTGGTGCGGTCCTTGCATTCGTGAAATGCCCAATGTGAAACTCGCCTACGATCGTTTCCACGCCAAAGGTTTTGATGTGGTTGGACTCTCTTTCGACCGCGATCGCAAGAGCTGGTTGGGAGCTGTCAAGCGTTTGAATCTCCCTTGGCATCATTTGAGCGATCTCAAGTTTTGGGAAACGGAAGCTGCAAAGGTCTATGGCGTGAATGCTATCCCTATGATGTTGCTCGTTGGTCCAGATGGCAAAATTATTGCGAACGATCTCCGTGGCGAAGCTCTCCAACAAAAGTTGGAAGAACTCTTGGGCAAATAATGCCTTAGCACAGTGGCAAAATAAGAAATAGTCGCTATCAATCGTTTCCGCCTCCTCTTGCAACGGCTTTGCAAGGGGAAGCGGAAATGTTTGAAACGGCTACTCTTTCAGTGCTTGCAGAGCCTTTCAAGAAGTGGCGTATGGATAGAAAAACGGTGAATTGCAGAACAATCCACCGAACTGAAATGGTTGGGATACCTGGGCTCGAACCAAGAATAACAGGACCAGAATCTGTTGTGTTACCATTACACCATATCCCAATATAGGCTTAGAAAAAGGGATTTACTCCCTTGTTTCTTTTGCAAAGTTAGAGAATGTTTTTGAAATGGCCAAATGTCCTTCTTCTTTTTTAGACAGAATATGTGGGGCTGTCGGGGCAATAAAAATGTTAGGAACATGGTCAAGAAATCTTCATCGCATGGTAGAGGTTTTGGAGTTGTATGTGGAAGCAATGCAAAACGAGTTTAGACATGAGACAAAGGCGCATCTATTGACGACAAAAGTCCGTAGGCGTTGCAATGTTTGCTGTTGTATGTGTGAGTCGCACGCCTTTTTGTAAAGCCTATGTGCGCTGTTTTGTTGTCTGCCTTTTAGGTTTTGCAATAAGTGGACTTGCAAAAAGGGGAAATGTGTATTATCTTTGTAATAAGAAATAGGGGCAAATGTCTAAGAAGTGGCATTTGCCCTTATTTTTTGCCTTTTGGGGGACGTTTTATGAGGCGCAAGTAGACAAAACGGCCTGCGCCATTAGCGAAAAGAAGTGCGTTACTTCATCTTTGTCTTGGCGCAACCTCGGTGTTTTGCACAAAGAGATTACTTAAACATTGCACTGAAAAGTTAAAAATGAATATAGGTTTGAAAACCCTTCGTTTGCAATAGAACAGCTGATTTAAGTGTCTCGTGTTTCACGTAGACCAAAATGGCATTATACCACAATAGTGGTAGGGTATGTTTTGATAGGAAAATGTGTGTGCAAAAGAGCGATTGATTGCTTTTCCGAAAGGGAAACATTGCACCGAAAAGCAGTAGATAGTCTGCACATATTATTTGTTGTTGTGCCGTTTTGTGGTTTTGTAAGGGTCTGTACAACGAAAAAAATAGTTGATTGTGCATTTTTTTTGATGAAGCCCTTGTCAATTTGAAATAAGTCCGTATCTTTGCATCGCTTTTCGGAGGAAGAGCTACTGATAGTACAGTAAAATTTGCGGAAATAGCTCAGTTGGTAGAGCACAACCTTGCCAAGGTTGGGGTCGCGAGTTCGAGTCTCGTTTTCCGCTCACTTTTTGAAAAAGAAGGAAGAATCACACTCGAGCCCAGGTGGCGGAATGGTAGACGCGCCAGTTTCAGGTACTGGTGTCTTTACGGACGTGCAGGTTCGAGTCCTGTTCTGGGCACGATACAGGTTCTTCCCATATAGAAAAGCATCATAACTTGGAGGGGTGGCGGAATTGGTAGACGCGCTACTTTGAGGGGGTAGTGTCAATTGTGACGTGTGAGTTCGAGTCTCATCCTCTTCACTTATGTTGCGGAAATAGCTCAGTTGGTAGAGCACAACCTTGCCAAGGTTGGGGTCGCGAGTTCGAGTCTCGTTTTCCGCTCAATGGGTCAGGACTTCTTTAGAAGTGCCTGACCCTTTGTTTTTATTAAAAATACGTAGCGATGGCGTTTGTATCCTCCCTTCGTTGCGTTTGGAATTTGTTTTGGAGATAACTTTACTTGGATTGAATTGCAATTTATGAATATCTACGTCCGTTATTTTGACCATGAAGCCTTGGTATATAGTGCTGACGAGCTGCTCAATTTTTTGACCTCTCTGCCCGATGTGGAGCTGGACGAAGAGTTGGTAGAAAACGTGCGCGACTATGTCAACGGGAACTTGATGTATCCAAAGCGTTATAAGATTCGTCCACGGGTTTATTTCATCCTTATCAAGACAACAGCGCAGACGATGGAGGAGTTTCGTGCCAATAAGAAACAGAAACAATCGCTTCCTCCTGAGATGACTGTGATGTCAAAGAAAGAGTTGCGTAGCACCATGCTGACGGAACAACAAACTGGTTGGTACTATTGCTCGCTAACTTTCAAACGAGTAGTGATGATGGGCAACTCTGGCAAGTTTTCTTATCAAGATACCATCTTTAGTGCGTTTCTGCGCGGAGTGAGCGGACAAGATTGTTATGACAAAATTGTGGCGCACCTCAAAGGTCGTCAAGATGTCGACTATCGTAGCCAATACCCCAGTGCCCGTGGAAGTCGTTTTTCGTTTGAATACGTGGGCGAGGTGTTGACGGATGAAATGGTCAAGGAAGTCAATAGTTCTACATATTGAGAGCATGAGGCTTTAGGCCTTAGATGATGAAACAATAAGCGATACCGCTCTGCTATCTCACAAGAGATAGCAGAGCGGTCTGCGTTGTGGGGAAAAGGGTTGAAGGAGGTTGCAAGCTGCGCCTCCGTTCTGCTGTGTTTATAGTCTCATCGTTGTGCGGTTGCCTGTGAGATGCTGGCAGAGCGTTGGAGCGTAGGTGTGCAGTGCTTTGTAAAGGCCAAGGCAGAGGACCGTTGTAAAGGCGACGCGCCCAACGAAGCTGGCTAAGAGCGCGAGATCTGTGTGAGGATTGAAGAGACGTTCAATGGTGATGCTCAATAGTCGAAGCGGTAAGGCATGCGCTGCGTAGAGGAAGAAGCAGGCCGAAGCTGTCCAAGGAAAGGCAACAGCCTTTGAATATCTGAAATACGCCCCAGCAAAAGCCAGTAATGTGGCGGCATTAAGCAAAGGCAGATGCGGAAAGAGGAATGAAAGATGTGCGGGGAAAAGATATGTGGAAAGATTGGAAAGAACAGCTATTCCGAGAAGTGGATAACGATAAGGAAGCAGGAGGGTGGCGATGTTCCGTTGTGATATAGCGCAGTAAGCACCGAAGGTAAAACAAATGGCTATTTGTGGATTGACGATTGTTGGCATAGACACCCACACATATAAGGCCATACAGCAAAGTAGGAACATCCCTTTAATCTGTCGGAAGCCGAGCCATAGGAGTGGTGTCGCGAGCCCTAAGAGCATGATGTCACGGAGAAACCAAAACTGGTAGCAGATGGGGTAGGGAGGCCAAGTGGGTTGTACCTGACGCATATCCCAAAAAGCATAGACGAAGTCGCTCCATCGAAAATCCATGACCATCTTCGTTCCTTCGGGGGCGAGAGAAGGGAGGAGAGTTTGCCCGATAGCCGTCAATATCAAAATGATGGTGTTCCACAGCAGATAAGGGAGGAGCAGGCTGCGCCCTCGGTGTTGCAGTTTTTGCCAATAAGTAGAGAGAGAAAAAGCCTGCGACGTGTTGGCGAAAAACAGAAAGCCGGAGAAGCAGGCAAAGAGTGGCACAGCCGTGTTGCAAAGCACATCAATAAGTAGCCATTTGACCAGCGAGAAAAATGGCAGTTGCCCTTCTTGCACCAAGTCGTGACCATCGACAATCACCTCTGTTTGCCAAGCGTGGATACAAACAATGGCCACCATCAACGGAAGCCGCAGGTGTTGAATAAACACCGAGGACGACGGCGAGGAAAGCTGTGCCGAGTGCATGAAAGACGAGAGAGACAATCAGAAAGTGAAAGGCGATGCGATGTCGGCCAAAGGTGGATGAGTTGCGTCTTTGGCCGAAAGGACAACTTCCGAGGCGGGAATGCGCCAGTCGATGTTGAGAGCTGGGTCATTCCAAGCGATTGCACCTTCAGCTTCAGGTGCGTAGAAGTTGTCGCATTTGTATTGGAAGACCACTTCTTCGCTCAATACGCTAAAGCCATGGGCAAAGCCACGGGGAAGAAAGAGTTGGCGGTGGTTGTCCGCTGTGAGTTCCACGCTAAAATGTTGTCCGTAGGTGGGTGAACCTTTGCGAATGTCAACGGCCACATCTAAGACAGCTCCTACAATCACACGTACGAGTTTGCTCTGTGCATAGGGCGGCGCTTGAAAGTGTAACCCCCGTACGACACCATAAGTGCTACGGCTTTCATTGTCTTGCACGAAGTGGATGTCGGCCACTTGTTCACGAAACTTTTTCTCGGAGAAAGACTCGAAGAAATAGCCCCTCTCATCGACGAAAAGGCGAGGCTCAATAACCACAAGATTAGGGATTGGCGTTTTGATGACTTGCATAGAAAAGTTCTATAGACTACTTGATCAGTTGCGAAGTTAAGCTAAATTGCTGGATGAAGCAAGTCTCACTACCGAGTTTTCATAGAATTATTTTACGGAGGAAACACATCTGCTCGAAAATGCTTAACTTTGCAATTAGGCCTTTGTCAAAGGCGTGGAGAAAAATCATGGCAAAATCGCTAAAGGTAAACTTTTTACTCAATTTCATATACACAGCTTCGGGAATACTTTTCCCGCTGATCACTTTCCCTTACGCTGTGCGTGTCATGGGACCAGAGAATATTGGTATCGTTAATTTCCAGTATTCAATTGTTGCTTATGCTATGCTGTTTACGTTGATGGGAGTGCCCATGTATGGTTTACGGGAAACAGCTCGCCTGCGCGACACGCCTGCACGGCTTCGGATTATGGTGCAGTCGCTTCTGACAATAGTCTTGGTTTTGAATATTGTAGTCTATTGCATCATTGGAGTTATGGCTTTTACCGTGCCACAAATCTCTGAACATAAGGAAGTCTTCTTTATTCTCAGTTCTACAATTTTGCTTTACTCGTTAGGTTGCGAATGGTTTTTCTTAGGAATAGAAGACTTTAAGTACATAACTATTCGTGGCGTTCTTGTGCGGACACTAAGTCTCCTGCTTCTATTTGCTTTTGTACACACCAAAGACGATATCCTCTGGTATGCCACTTACGTAGCATTTGCAGTAGTGGGGAATAACTTATTCAACTTCTTTCACTTACGAAAGTATGCGATTTTTCAATCGTTTTCTTTTAAGAACATAGAAGTGAAGAAACACTTAAGGCCGGTTTTTCAAATGTTCTTGCTAACGGTCATAATTAGTATTTATCCTCACTTATCGAAAATCATTCTTGGTTTTTTACAGGGGAATACAGAGGTCGGTTTTTTTGTAGCGGCGAACAAGGTTGGAGAAACGGAATTAATGCTTGTTGCGGCCTTTACAGGAGTGCTTGGTCCGCGACTTTCATACCTTGCAGAGACCTCTCAAAAAATAGAATTTGGGCGCATTGCTCAACAGACGATAGATCTTTTGCTTTGCGTAATGCTTCCTCTTACAGCAGGTACTTTTATCCTTTCGTCGGAAGTGATGCAATTGCTAAGTGGAAGCCAGTATACCTCAGCTACTCCTGCCTTACGGATATTGGTTATTGGCATCCCTTTTATTACCTTATCCAATATGTTGGGACAACAAGTGCTCTATGCACTTGGGCAAGAGCGTTTGGTTTTGCGCTGTATGCTGGTTAATGTGATAGTCTTCTTGATATTTAATTTTATTTTTGTTCCTCAGTATTCGTTTCTTGGTACGGCAATTTCGTTGACTCTTTCTGAGATTTTGTTCTTTTTAATCTTATACTTTGTGAGTCGCCCTTATTTTAAGTGCAAGCTTTGGACGAGAAATATGTTGGTAACCTTGCTGTCTACATTGGGAATGTCAGTGCTCTGTTGGGCTATTTCTCCTTCTTTGGGATGGCACACTATTTACCTTACACCATTTGTAGGAGCAATAATTTATGCAGGTTTGCTCTTCGCTTTGCGTCATCCATTGGCTTTTGAGGCTTATGGGCAAAGCAAAAGTTGGCTTCAACGAAAATGTAATAAAGTTTGAAATCTTTTATGGATGTATCTGTTATAATTGTTAATTACAACACTCGTCAGATGACGCTCGAGTGTATTGACTCTATCTTTGAGAAAACGGAAGGTGTGAGCTTTGAGGTGATCTTAGTGGATAATGCTTCGAGCGATGGAAGTGTGGAATTTTTTAGACAAGATAAGCGTATTGTCTTTGTGGCTTCTCCCGATAATTTAGGGTTTGGGCGTGCCAACAATTTGGGGTATAAATATGCTTCAGGGCGTTACATCTTTTTACTCAATTCTGATACTTTACTGCTAAATAATGCTCTGTTCTTGTTTGTGAAAGCAATGGATGCTTTGCCTAAAAAAGTAGCTTGTACGGGTTGTAAGCTACGTGATGATAAAGGCAATATAGCTCGCTCTTATTTATTGCAACCCACGCTGTGGAAGTCACTACAATGTTTTATTTATCAGCGTTTTTTACCTGAATCAGGCAAAGATATGCCTAACTCTAATGAGCTTTTTGAAGTGGAAGGAGTTTCTGGTGCAGACATGTTTATACGACGTGAGGTCATAGAAGAATGTGGCCTTTTTGATCCAGACTTCTTTATGTATTATGAAGAAACCGAGATGCAAAAGCGTTTTTTAGAAGCAGGCTATAAGCTTTATATTTTACCAGAGCCCAGCATTGTGCATTTGGAGGGGGGAAGTCAAGCTTCCATTCCAAACATGAACAAACGTTTACTCTCTTTGCGTAGTGTTCTGCTTTATCACAGAAAGACCAAGACCTCCTTTCAGTTGTTCCGTCTGTTGCTTTTTATAGGAAGTCTCCCTATTCTGTTAAAAACGAAATACACTTTGGGCGAACGGTTGAAGTATCTCCGCACTATCTGGGAGGTATAACGTAATTGATAAAGAAGCAAAAATATAAGCGTGTGTCCTTATCTAATTCATAAAAAGACAGGGGCACACGCTTCTCTATTTGTTATCAACCATTTGCCACGTTTCGGGGAAGATGTCCGAACTGGGGTCATTGTGTACGAAGAAAGGCGGACGGATGACGTGTTTGTTGTCTGCATCGCCCAGCCAAGCGGCCCACCAGCTGAAGGTGCTGTTGGCGATGATGATGTGGTGAAATTGGCTCATCAAAGCCATATCCTGCCACGAGTCCTTCTTTTTGTTCCAGTCTACGAAAGTGGCGTGGCGGTTGCCCAAGATGCGGCGCGCCTCGGCAACGTCATTCGAGAAGACATAGAAATGCGGATCGGCGATGCGTGATTCAATTTCAGACAAGGCATTTTGATAGTAAGCGTCAGAGCAAACAGCCCCAAAGAAGTTGATTAAATTTTTACTCATGTAGTCGCCCTTTCTGATATGGATGGCCACTGCGTTTGGGGCTTTGGCAACTTTGGCAATCTCTATGTTGCGTGCGTCTGTGAAAGGAGGAAATGTGTATGTTTTGCGCACTTCATCGAAAACATTGCTGAAATAGTCTTGACGGTGCCAGCCACCATGTAAGAAACGGATGCCTTTACCTTCTTCAAGTGCTGTTGTGTGCAAATTGTATTTGCCTGCTTCATCGTAGAACGAATAGCCTTTTTGGAGAAAATAATGACGAATGTGTTGCAGTCCAAGGAACGTTTTATGTGTGATGATAAACCTTCTGATGCGCTTCATGCACCATTTGGCAAATGTCGTGCGGCAGTCGATGCCAAAGAGGCGTTCCAATTCGATGCCGTTATGATCAGTGTTGCGACAGAGATAATCGACCTTCTGTCCTTTTGCCTTTTTGGACAAATAGAGAGCATATTGCGACATCTGATTACCTAAGCCATTGAAGATGAGTATGTAGTCCATAGATACTGAACGATTGATGAGTAGAAAAAAGGAAGTGTCTATCCGCAGCGTTGCCCCGATAGTGATGCAAAGATAATGATTTGTGAACAGAGCATACACTGGTGGGTTTATAAAATGCGCACGGCAAAGGTTTTGAATGCTTTGCTGTGCGCTTAAAGGGAGGGTTATTTTACTTCTTCGAAGTCAATATATTCGCCGTCGGTCTTCTTGAAAATTTTCTCTCCTTGCTGTGGCTTGTGGGAGGACGTCTGTGCGTTCGGACTGTCTTGTCTGTGCTGTTGGAAGCCTTGACGGTGTTGCTGTTGTCGTTGCGTGTTCGAGGCTTGCTGTTGCATCTTTTCGATGGCGCGCCCCATGAGGAAGCGCATGCCCCAGCGCAAAAGTGTTGGGCCTATATAGTATAAAATGCCGAGGAGGAGAAGAAATAGGAGTAGACCTTCCATAGGATACGATGTTTATTGAGGAAGCAAAGGATAAGCCATTGCGTAAAGAAACAATTGTTTTGAGGAGATTTGTGAATGTCCCTCACATACTTTATCGCAAATAGCGTGCCATTTTTTCGGCTATGCTACTTTCTTTTGGAGAAGATGGGCCACGCAGGAGAGCAAGATGTAGAGTAGAATGCTCATGGCAATGCCTTTTACTTGAAGCACAGCGATAAGACCTACAGCTGCGATGAGAAAAGAGTAACGGAGTTTGTTGTCGTTCCAAGTGAAGTTCTTAAATTTCAATGCGAACATGGGGATTTCCGATACCAAGAGGTAGGAGGCTACAAAAGTGCCAGCGAGGAGAAGTCGAGGGGCTACCTCGCCACTGAAGCCCACGATGAGGGCACTCCAAAAAAGGGCATTGGCTGGTGTGGGCATGCCGATGAAGCCCATTGTCTGACGTTCGTCGAGATTAAATTTTGCAAGGCGCAAGGCCGAGAAAGCCGCCATGACGAAAGCGAGGTAAGGGAGATAAGGGGCGATGGCACAAGGCGATGATGTGCCGTCGGAGACGCAGGTTGCGCCCGCAGAAACAACGTTGAACACCATGGCCGAGGGAGCTAAACCAAAAGTGATGACATCTGCCAAAGAGTCCAGTTCTTTTCCGATAGGCGAACTCACATGGAGCAACCGGGCGGCAAAGCCGTCGAAGAAGTCGAACACTGCGCCAAGTACAATAAGTGCAAGAGCCATTTCGTGATGGCCTTGGAAAGCCATAAAAGTAGCACTGCAACCCGAAATGAGGTTGCAGCACGTAATGGTGTTAGGAATGTGACGTTTCATACCTTAAGAGTTGTTGCTGGGAAGGGTGGCCACAACGGTGTGGCAACCTGTGGTGGCTTGTCCGAGCTTTACGTGCACCTCTGTACCTAAGGGCAAGAAGAGATCCACACGCGAGCCGAATTTGATGAAGCCCATGTGTTCATCGATGAAACAGCAGTCGCCTTCGATACCATAATTGACAATGCGACGTGCCACAGCGCCTGCCACTTGGCGCACCAACACTGTTTGTCCGCTGGCTGTTTCAATGAGAGTATCTGTGCGTTCGTTCTCTGTGCTGGCTTTAGGCAACCATGCTTTGTGGAAGTTGCCATTGTGGTGCTTGATATGCTTGATTTCGCCCTCTACGGGAAACCAATTGGCATGCACATTGGTCACGGACATGAAGATAGAAACCATTAAACGGCGTTCCTTGAGACATTGGTTCTCTTCCACTTCTTCAATGACTACGACACGACCATCACAAGGCGCAATCACCTTGTTCTCAACATCGTCGCTCCCAAAGGTGCGCAAAGGGCAACGGAAGAAGTTTACGACAACGGCATAGATAGCCACGGTGATGGCCAAGATGGTATAAAAGAGATAGTCGTATTCGGGCATCATCAGCCAATAGGTCAAGCCGTTGATGGCTGCCAGCGCGATGGCACCGAGGGTAAGAGTGGTTGTGCCCTCCTGATGGAAGCGCACGTTTTTGATACGTTTAATCATAGACGGAGTGTTATCGCCTTGGGAAAAAGGCGGTAATGTTGTAGGGCAAAGTTAACATTTTTCATTGGATTAGTCTGTACAGAGTGGTCAATAAAAGAGATAAATCCTTTGTTTTATACGATTTTTCTGCTTGAAAGAGGGAATGTAAGCAAATGCTACTTGTTGTCGAGGAGAGATTGTGTTAAGTTTTACTTGTGTCGTGGAGGTGCGAGAAAAGAACCATTGTTGAGCAAGGGATAGCCTAAAAAATGCTATCTTTGTCATTGTATATTAACGATAAGTTACGGAATAAATTTTGAAGCAGTTTTCCATGCCCAACGAGCGCCCTCTTTTGCACATAGCCCTTTCTGCCAACAGCGCCTATGTTTCCCATCTTTGTGTGACCTTGGCTTCTGTGTTGGTGAATAATCCTATGTATCAGGTTGTGGCGCATATTGTTTTCAGCGACTTTGGCGAGAAAGAAAAAGCCTTGGTTGAGGCTACATGTCGGCCTTTCAAAGCTGTGGCACACTTTTATCAACTTAGCGAGAAGGAGCAAAGCGTTTTCCAAAATTCGGCAGAAAGTTCTTTGAGTGCAGACACTTTCAGTCGCTGTTTTTTAGCCCTGCTGTTGGACAAGACCATCGAACGCGTATTGTATCTCGACTGCGATTTGCTGGTGCGCCACAGCTTACAAGTTTTGTGGGAAACTCCCTTGGATGATGTGGCTATAGGGGCGGTAGAAGAAGCCATGCTAAAGGAGCAACACCAAAGCATGTTCAATCGTTTGGGTTACGGGGCAGAAGAAGGCTATTTCAATGCAGGCGTGCAACTCATCAATCTCTGCTACTGGCGAGAGCATGGAATTTTAGAGCAGTGCGTGAGCACTTTTCATCGCGAGCGTGCCCGTATTGTTTATGACGACCAAGATATGCTCAATCTTGTGTTGCGCGGTAAGGTGCATTATCTTGCACCACGCTATAATTGTACGCTGTCGTATTATAAAACGGAATGTTATCCGCAGTTGCGCTACGGATGGGAGGGGTTGTTGCCGGAGATAGAAGACCCTGTTATCATCCACTTCATTGGCCCTCATAAGCCGTGGCGACTACGGTGCAACCATCCTTTAGAAGACGAGTATTTTCATTATCTTCGTTTCACGCCTTTGCCATCTCTCTCTCTCTGGGTGAAGCTTCGCCGTCTTTGGCGCAAAATGACCCGCATCTTGCATCTTCGCCGGCAGCCTGCTTGGTATTGTTGGAAGAGAGACCGAGCGAAGTGGTTCGGTTGATAATAAGGTGCGAATGGAGTAACTTATAGCAACGAGCCTTGCAGGCAAGGGAAGCCAAAACAAGTGGCGCATGCAGAAAAAACAAGTTACTGACTTGGAATTTCTGCATGCGCCACTTGTTTCTTTGGGACGATTGAATGGGACATAGCGTGATTAGTGGAAGCTATTGCTCTAACCTCATCTGTCATAAAAACTTTTCCTCCCCAAAAGATTAACTCAAAATAATTGCGTAGCTTTACACGTTCAAAACAACACAATTCTATCCAACGTATATCTCTATGGACATTCAAACCCGCAAGCGTGACATCCTTATTGCGCTTATCCCCATCGTAGTGCTCATTCTTCAGCAAGTGGTCATCATCACCCTCTTAGGGGCGGATGCCTTAGCAGGTGCCAGTCAGGTGGCTCTCATCGCCAGCGGTGGTGTTGCTGTGGCTATTTCCATTTTGTATTATAGAACACCTTGGGCTAAGTTTGAAGATGCCATCAGCGCAAGTGTGCATAAGGTGTCCTCGGCACTGATTATCCTGCTCATGATTGGGGCTTTGTCGAGTACGTGGGTGCTGAGTGGTATCGTTCCTTACCTTATCTATCTCGGCGTGCAGGCTATCAATCCAGACTTCTTCCTCGCAACGGCTTGCGGCATCTGCGCTTTAGTGTCGCTCATGACGGGGAGCTCGTGGACAACAATTGCCACTATTGGGCTTGCTTTGATGGGCATTGGTGAAGCTTTGGGCATGCCCCGCGGTATGGTGGCAGGCGCTATTATTTCTGGAGCTTACTTTGGCGATAAAATATCGCCGATGTCCGAAACAACGGTACTGGCTTCCTCGCTTGCAGGTGTCCCTCTTTTCACGCACATACGCTACATGCTGGTGACCACTATACCGAGCATTGGATTGACTCTCTTGATTTTCCTTTTTCTTGGTTTTGGAAAACATACAGCTGTAGGTGCTGATATTGAAATGTTCCGTACCGCTTTGGCCGCGCATTTTCACTTCACGCCTTGGTTGCTCATCGTGCCATTGCTCACCGCTATCATGATTGCGCGCAAGACCCCTGCACAGATTGTGCTCTTTCTCTCCACTCTCATGGCTGGCTTGGTGGCTGTTGTGGCACAACCTGAGATACTATCTTCTGTTACTGGTAGCACAGTGAGTAATGCCCGCTCCATTTTTCTTGGCTTGATGCAGTGTATATATGGTAGTACGGCCTACGAAACAGGCAATGCCACCATTGATGCCCTCGTTGCCACAAGAGGCATGTCGGGGATGCTCAATACGATTTATTTGATACTTAGTGCCATGTGTTTTGGAGGGTGTTTGACCGCCAGCGGGATGTTGGGACATCTGACACATGCTTTTACCCGCTTTGTGCACCATCGCACTGGCATTGTTAGCTCTACTGTAGCGTCTGCCATCATGCTAAACACGATTGTGGCGGACCAGTACTTAACCATTATCCTCACAAGTAGTATTTTCAAAGCTTCTTACGATCGCGAAGGTTTCGAGGGACGTTTGCTTAGTCGCACAGTGGAAGATGCTGGCACAGTCACTTCACCCATCATTCCGTGGAATAGTTGCGGTATGACGCAAGCCGCTGTGCTCAATACGCCTACACTCACTTATCTGCCCTTTGCTTTCTTCAACATCATTTCTCCGCTTATGAGTATTGCCGTAGCCATCATAGGTTTCAAAATTTATAAAACAGCACGGCAAAAGTAAAGCGTTGTTTTCGGTTCAAAAGGCCTGTTTGTGGTGGATGCAAATCGCTATCCCTACCTAAAAGCAGGTAAAAAGAAATTCCAAGCCTTGCTTAGCGTACAAACTTTATACGCTAAGCAGGGCTTAGAATGAGTGACAATGCGGTACATTCGCGCAATTGTCAGCTAAGTATCCAAGGTCTTAATACCTTCTATATTTTGGTCAATAATTCCATGCCTTTGAAGATGGCTTCCTCATTCATTGGAATAGTGTGCCAGTGACGTTCAGGCAAACTCTTGCGTAGGGCCTTCAATACGCTTTCAACAGAGACAATAGGATGAGCCTTGAGGAAACCGCCAAGGATGAACATGTTGAAGCACTTCATCATTTTCAGCTGCGCAGCTGTCGCCATGGCTGGGACATTATAAGAGGTGATGTCTGTGCGAGTGGGCGTTTCGAGAATAGAGAAATTGTCCAAAATCAAATCGCCACCGACTTTGACACGTGGCTCAAACTTCTTGAGTGAAGGCTGATTTAACACAATGGCAGTGTCGTACTTACTGAGGATTGGAGAGGATATTTGCTCGTCGCTAACAATAACTGTAACATTAGCGGTACCGCCACGTTGTTCCGGGCCATAAGCTGGCATCCAAGTCACCTCTTTGCCTTCCATCAGACCAGCATAGGCAAGGATTTTACCTAATGAAAGGACGCCTTGTCCTCCAAAACCGGAAATAATAATCTCGTGTTTCATATTACTTGCCTGTATCTTTCAAATCTCCCAAGGGATATTGCTTAAACATGTGTTCACGCATCCATTCATTGGCTTTCTCGGCCGACATTTTCCAACCAGTAGAGCAAGTGGAAACTATCTCCACCAAGTTGGAACCACGCCCTTCCATCGAATACTCAAACGCCTTACGAATAGCACGCTTCGCTTTCTTCACGGCAGCCATCGTATCCACACTTTGACGGGTCACATAGGACGTGCCATCGAGCAAGGCAGCTAAGTCGGCCACTTTTAAGGGATAGCCCATCGTAGACACATCACGCCCCGTTGGGCAGGTGGCAGTTACCATGCCTTCGAGCGTAGTGGGCGACATTTGTCCGCCCGTCATGCCATAGATGCCATTGTCGATAAAAATGATGGTGATATGCTCGCCACGGTTCAATGCGTGCAATGTTTCGTTACCGCCGATACCTGCTAAATCGCCATCGCCTTGATAGGTAAATACCATGCGGTTGGGCCAAAGGCGCTTCACCGCTGTGGCCAAGGCCGGAGCGCGACCATGAGGGGCTTCCTGCCAATCGATGTCGATATAGTTGTAAGCAAACACGCCACAGCCCACAGGGCTGATGCCTACACAACGATCTGTCAGGTTCATCTCCTCTATGATTTCGGCGATGAGCTTATGTACAACGCCATGGGAACAACCTGGACAATAGTGCATTGTCTCGTCATTCATCAATCGAGGCTTGGCATACACCAAATTCTCAGGGCAGATTATATCTTGCTTTGTCATAAGTTTCTATGCTATTTGTGCTGAGAAGGCTTGCGCATCATCTTCAAAAAACTCCCGTCTTTGAACATGGGCATACGCAATATCACTTCTGCAAATTTGACCAACACTGCCACAATTCCTATTGAGTAACTAATAGTACTTCCTAACGAATTGCTTTTGAAGAAGGCGATGCCAAGCATGGCCAAAATGGCCAAAAGAATGAACACGCCATTCAGTATGTTTCTTAAAAAAAGGTAGCGATTTTCTGCCTCAAAGTCGAGTGCTTTTTGGCGTTGCTTTTCTAAGATGATATCCATTGCAGAGGGTTTCACTTCCTCCGTAAGGGCTGGCTCTGTGGGAAGCACTTGCTGTGAATTGGGCGCTTGTGTCTCGTTCATACTTCTTCGCTTTCGGCCATCAAGTGTTTAAGAGCTTCTGTGATCTCTGCTGGGTCGGGCACAATGCCACCAAGGCGTCCAAACTGTTCAACGGGCACACGCATCCGCGATGCTAAGCGCACGTCAACAACCATTTGTCCTGCATTGATTTCCACCACGAGAAATCCTTTTACGCGCTTCGTGAGTTCTGCGATTTGCTTTTCGGGGAAAGGCCAAAGGGTAATGGGACGCAACAAACCCACTTTTTCTCCACGTTTGCGGGCAGACTCTACCGCCTTCATAGAGATGCGTGCTGCCGATCCGAAGGCGACAATGACATAATCAGCATCGTCACAGAAGAATGTCTCATAGCGCACTTCTTTCTCGCGCACTTCTTGGTACTTTGCCTGTAAATGGAGGTTGTGTTTCTCTTGAACGGTTGATTCAAGCTCTACACTACTAATGACATTGGGTTTGCGGTTTTGGATGTTCAAGCCGTTGGCCGCCCAAGGGCAGTCGCGGAGAATTTCTTCATCCGTGCGACGAGGTTTGAAAGGTGGCAACACTACCTTTTCCATCATCTGCCCAATGACGCCGTCGGAGAGCATCAATACGGGATTGCGATAGCGGAATGCCAACTCAAAGCCCAAGTCTACGAAGTCGGCCATCTCTTGTACAGAGTTGGGGGCTAAGACAATGGTATGATAGTCGCCATTGCCACCGCCACGGGTTGCTTGGTTGTAGTCGCCCTGTGAGGGTTGAATCGTGCCAAGTCCCGGACCACCACGTTGCACGTTGACGATTAGCGCAGGCACTTCTGCTCCTGCCATATAGGTGATGCCTTCTTGCATCAGTGCGATACCCGGACTGGACGAAGAGGTCATCACCTTCTTGCCTGATCCACCGCCACCATAGAGCATATTGATACTCGCCACTTCGCTTTCAGCTTGTAGCACAACCATGCCTGTTTGTTTCCACGGCTCGATTTCCATGAGCGTTTCGAGAATTTCGGACTGCGGTGTGATGGGATAGCCGAAGTAGCCATCACATCCCACTCGCATGGCGGCATGCGCAATAGCTTCATTCCCTTTCATTAAGAGAATTTCTTTTTCTTCTGCCATAGGATTTAATCAAATTTCTTGCGATAAACAGTAATACAGCCATCTGGACAGACTGTCGCACACGCGGCGCAACCGATGCAGGCATCCAGCGTGTCATGACAGAACTTGTAACCTTTGGCATTTACTTCATGAGTGGTTAGTGCAATGGTGTGTGTTGGGCAAGCGACTACGCAAAGGTTGCATCCTTTGCAGCGCTCTGTATTGACTACAATAGCCCCTTTAATTTGTCCCATGTTCAAATTGCTGATTAGGGATTATATAAATCCTTGTTGTAGAAACACATAATATCATCGAGCATTAGACGTGCTTCTCTACCTGGTCCGTGAGCATCCAGCGCTTCCGATTGGGAGTAGAAACCGATGGCTTTGTCCCATTGATTTTGCTTTAAGGCGATGTTTCCTCGCCAATAAAGCGTCGCTGCTGTTTCTCCGCTTTCAGCCACAAGATCATCAATTTGTGCTTGTGCTTGTTCCAAGTCGCCAGCATCAATTGCTCGACCAATGTAACTATTTAAGCTGTCCATGTCGCTCTATCACGTATTGTTTGCTATACAAAGTTATCATATTTGCTTTTAGAAAAGGTACTTACACCTTGAGTTTTAACAGAGC
>JALFTM010000112.1 GCA_022788345.1 Bacteroidales bacterium | reverse complement strand
AACGCCAAAACATTAGCATGTATTTGTGACATAATCAAAAAGTTTGTTTAACAACAGACGTTTTCTCGCCACGGCAAAGCTTGAGCAAGCTCATCTTTACTCGTTTGGCTGAACGAAAACAGTTGAGTTAAGTACTAATTTAGGGGCTTTGCCCAATCATTGTCGCAAAGTTATGGATTTTCAGGCAGGCAACAAATGCAAACGCTTGGAATAATCTTCTAAGTTCGGTATGCTATTCAGAGAAAAAAGCCACACTCTACGTAAAATACCCTCCATCTTTATTTTTTATACCCTCAACGGCGATTGTTATTTCAAAAAACTGTATATTTGCCTTTAACAAAGCCAACCGCATTTCGTTGCGGGTGTCCTATTCGATTTCCAACAATCACAGATTAAAGCCCATGCGCCGTTCCTCATTTTCCATACTGCTTTTGCTCTTCCTTGCCACCCTCTTTGTTGCCTGCCACAACAAGGCCATTGAACCACTCATCGGTGGCGATCGTGACGATCATGGCTGTCTGTCTTCTGCGGGCTACACTTGGAGCTACGCCCTCCACGATTGTGTGCGCATTTGGGAGGTGGGCGAGCGCTTCGAAAGCACGCAGAACAGCGTGTTCCTCGTTTTCAGTGCAGACTCAACTTTTGCAGAAATTTTCACTACGGAGAAAAGTATTTTACTACGCCGTGAAAATCGTCAGAGCAACACATGGAGCCATCGCCGAGGCGATGAACGCGTCACAATTCAGCCCAATGGCGTAATCACAGTCTTTGCCAATAATTTCTACTTCACGAAGTCGAAAACGCAATAAGCCTTACAGAACTAAGTGAGCGAGCCGTCAGACATTGTCCGACGGCTCGCTCTTTGGTGTCAAGATGCGCCTTGTTCTTGCTGTTCCCACGCTTCCCATTCCTTGAGTGCCTCTTGCCAGTTTGTGGCCTCTCCTGTGGCCAAAGCCTCCTGTTCTCTGGCAGCTGCATCACGGGCTTTGTCTCTTGCTCGCTTGGCTTTCATGGCTGCGATGGTGGCATCGTCAAGGATATGAATAGCTCCTCGATCAATGGCGGCCTGCAACTCCTCTTCGCCAAAAGCTTTGCCCGGTGTGTTGAAATCCGAGATGTTAAACTCGTAGTAGACCCGCAAATCGTGACGCACCAACTTTTGCTGTGCCCGATTGCCTGCGTTTTTCAAGCGCAAGAGCTTGGCTATCTTTGCGATTTCTTCTGCGGAAAATTTATTACGCCCCATATATTAAGCTAAAACGATTACTTTTTTATTATCGCTTGCAAAGATACGCTTTTCTAAGCGGATGCACATTGTTCTTGTCCGATTGTTAAAGTCGTCTTTCCCCAAGCGATGAATATCTAAAAAGCCTTATCTTTGTGTCAAAATCATATCTATCATTAAACCCATCCATATGAAAAGACCATTACTCACCCTTTTGTGTCTGCTTCTAAGTACTGTAGGCTTTGCCCAAACAGCTGAAGTGAAGCTCTACTACTCAGCCGCCAACCAAGAAAAGGCAGCACAGCTCAAAACGGCACTTTACAAGATTATCACCGAGCATAAGGAACGTACTTACAACGACTTATGGAGCGATTTTTCAAAAACAGACAAACGCACTGATGGCACTGTTTGGGATATGTACTCTAAAGTGACGACCTACACCATGCAGGGAGCGGAACAAGGAAAGACAGCTCGTAAAGAAGGCGATGCTTACAATCGTGAGCATTCGTTCCCTAAGAGTTGGTTTAATAACGGCTATCCTATGTACACCGACCTTTTCCATCTCTATCCAGTAGATGCTTACATCAACACACGCCGTAGCAACTATCCTTATGGTGAGACAGATGGCGACCGCTACACCACTACAAGCGGTTTCAGTAAGCTGGGACAATGTACCACTCCCGGTTATTCGGGCACCGTGTTTGAGCCAAACGACGAGTATAAAGGCGACCTTGCGCGCACCTATTTCTATATGGTGACGGCCTATGAAAGCCAAATCCCCAATTGGCGTACGGCAGAGGGTGCTCGGGCCACCCTTGACGGGAAAACCTATCCCGGCCTTTCCGAATGGCAGTTGAAGATGCTGATGCGCTGGGCTAAGCAAGACACAGTCAGCACTAAAGAGCGCGACCGCAACAATGCCGTTTATGGCATCCAAGGCAACCGCAATCCTTTCATCGACTATCCCGGCCTTGAAGTGTATGTATGGGGCGACAGCGTCAATGTCCCTGTCAATCTTTTGGCCTATACGAACCCCTACACGGGGCGCATCGATACTACAGCTATCGACTCTACACTCATCAATCCTAAGGACACTACCATCGTTGTGCCCCAACCTACCGATTCGACCGCTGGATCTACCATTGGTCTAAGCGACAGCTACGTCCTTGTCACTTCTGTGGACGACCTCGTGGAGGGCAAGCACTACATCATTGCCAACGACGAATATGACGCTGTGATGGGTCCCGACCAAGGCAAATACTTCGAGCGTATCGAGTCGCCCGTAGATGCCAATGGCGTGAATTTCGAGAACGACCCAGATGGTGTCACCATACTCACGCTTCGCAAATATCTCGGCAATTATGCTTTCGAATTGGCCACTGGCGGTTACCTCTCTTACACTTCTGGCAACACGCTGAACACAGCCACTGAGTTGGATGCAACGAAGACACAATGGGCCATCACCATCACAGCCGATGGCAAGCACAACATCACACACGTGGCCACGGGTCGCAACATCAACTACAACAGCACCTACCCACGCTTTGCGGCTTACAGCACGCCTCAAAAGCCCGTGATGCTCTATGTTGAAAACCCCACTGCAACAGGTCTGCACACTGTGCTCCGTCCAGAGGCGCAAACAGTTGTCAAGACTACTGGCGTTTACGACCTCTCTGGTCGCTCCACTAACGCCACTAAGGGCATCGTCATCCTCAATGGTAAGAAAGTGATACTGAAATAATCCTTTCGGCCATTCTCTCTGCTCGGCGCTTTCTTTCTGCCGTGGTTAAAGCCCCTTGGGAAGTGTTCTTCGGAACATCTCCCAAGGGGCTATTCTTTTCCTTCGGCCTGCGTGTTTAGAAGTGAGCCACTTCTAAACAATCGGTCGTCTATGGCAACAAAATCACCCATTGGTTCAACGTTTCGCTGAACCAATGGGTGATTTTGTCGGAAAGAGGCGACTCGAACGCCCGACCCCTACGTCCCGAACGTAGTGCGCTACCAACTGCGCTACTTTCCGCTTTTATTGTTATTTGCGCTTACAAAGATAGAAGTTTTTATTCAAAGAAGCGCATCGTCTTCTCCCTTATTCCTACTCCTTTTTGCATCAAATTCAGCCCAATGTTCGATAACAGGGCTTTTACCAGCAATCGGAACGCCTTATTAGTCGCACCAAAGTTCATGACTTTGGTGCGACTTTACTATTGTCTCTCCAAATAAAATCATACAATATAAACGCGCGCGATTTTATAAAATATGAATAGTCGTGGGCATAGTTCTACTTTTATTGCTAACTTCGCAGGCAAAATATAAGATAGACAACAGAATATATGTCGAAGAACCTCGTCATTGTGGAGTCTCCAGCCAAGGCCAAAACCATTGAACGCTTCCTCGGTAGCGACTTCAAGGTGCTCTCCTCCAAAGGACATATCCGCGACTTGAAAAAGAAAAACTTCGGTGTGGACCTCGAAACGTTCCACCCCGAATATGAAATACCTGCCGACAAGGCCCGCACCGTGGCAGAGCTACGCACCGAAGCCAAGAAGGCAGATACGGTGTGGCTCGCCTCCGATGAAGACCGTGAAGGAGAAGCCATTTCATGGCACTTGGCCGAAGTGTTAAAGCTCGACCCACAAACGGCACGGCGCATTGTTTTCCACGAAATCACTAAACCAGCCATTGAGCATGCCATTGCCAACCCACGCACCATTGACCTCAACCTCGTAGACGCTCAGCAGGCGCGCCGGGTATTGGACCGCTTGGTTGGTTTCAAGATGAGTCCTGTGCTATGGCGCAAGGTGCGCCCATCGTTAAGTGCAGGCCGTGTACAGAGCGTGGCCGTGCGTCTCGTCGTCGAACGTGAGCGTGAGGTGCAAGCTTTCCAAGCCGAAGCATCCTACCGCATCACAGCGCAATTCAAACTCCATGACGGCACCGCACTGGGAGCGACGTTGAACGAACGTTTTGCCACGCATGCCGAAGCAGAAGCTTTCTTGGAGATGTGCAAAGATGCTCAATTTGTCATCAAAAGCGTCACCAAGAAACCATCTCGCCGCTCGCCGGCCGCTCCTTTCACGACATCGACATTGCAACAAGAGGCTGCCCGCAAGTTGGGGTATCCCGTTTCGCTCACTATGCGTTTGGCGCAGAGCCTCTATGAGAGCGGACACATTACCTACATGCGTACCGACTCGATGAATCTTTCTTCGCTCTGTATTGGCACAGCTGGCAAATTCATCAAAGAAAACATTGGCGAAGAGTACCATAAAGTACGCCAATACAGCACCAAGAGCAAGGGGGCACAAGAAGCCCACGAGGCCATCCGCCCAACGTATATCGACAACGAAATGGCTGGCGATACCCCTCAGGAGAAACGTCTCTATGACCTTATTCGCAAGCGTACATTGGCTTGTCAGATGGCCGATGCACAGTTGGAGCGCACCACGGTGGATATTCGTGTCATTGATGACGCAGGGAAACCAAAAACAGAGGCCGTGTTCACAGCCACAGGAGAAGTGGTGCTCTTCGATGGCTTCTTGCGGGTCTATCGTGAGAGTACAGACAACGACACGGAAAACGACGATGAAGGCCGTCTCTTGCCACCAATGGCGGAGGGTGAAATCGTGGAACGCTACGAGGTGACCGCTACACAGCGCTACTCGCAAGCCCCACAACGCTACAACGAAGCTTCGCTCGTGCATAAACTCGAAGAGTTGGGCATTGGTCGTCCCTCTACTTATGCTCCCACCATTTCCACTATTCAACAGCGCGAATACGTAACACGGGGCGAGGGGACAGGCACACCACGCGAGTATGAAGTGATGACACTCACAGGCCCGACAATTAACACTACGGTGCAAACGGAGCAGACGGGTTCGACAAAGGGGCGTCTCGTGCCAACAGACATCGGGGTGGTGGTGAACGACTTCCTCTTGGAAAACTTTCCCGACATCCTCGACTACCACTTCACCGCCAAGGTGGAAGAGCAATTCGACAATGTGGCCGAAGGACGCGAGAACTGGACGGAAATGATACGTTCTTTCTATAACCACTTCGAACCTGAAGTGGAACGTGTCATGAATGAACGCACTGAACAGCGTGTGGGCGAACGCATATTGGGCGAAGAACCGGGCACAGGTGCGCCCGTCAGTGCCCGCATCGGACGCTACGGCCCAATGATCCAAATTGGCACAGCCAACGAAGAAGACAAACCGCGTTTTGCCACTTTGCGGGCAGGGCAGAGCATACAAACCATCACCTTGGAAGAGGCTTTGGAACTCTTCAAGCTCCCCCGTGACCTTGGCGAATTTGAAGGCAAGAAAGTGGTGGTCAACGAAGGACGCTTCGGTCCTTATGTGCGACACGATGGCAAATTCGTTAGCATTCCCAAAGAAGACGATGTCATGGAAGTGAGTTTGGAACGTGCCATAGAACTGATTGAAGCCAAGCGCAAGGCTGACACAGAGAAACTCATCAAGACATTTGACGAGGATGCAGAGTTGCAAATTCTCAATGGCCGATGGGGGCCTTACATTGCCTATGAGGGCAAAAACTACCGCATTGCAAAAGACCTGCGGGAACAAGCTCACGAGCTGACTTATGCCCAAGCCAAGCACATTGTAGAGACCACGACTGGCACAGGGCGTGGCAAGAAAACCGCCACGGCAATAAAAGCCACTGCCACCAAGGCCAAAGCAAAGAGTGCAACCACCAAAAAGTCTGCTTCAAAGAAAAAATAGACGCATCATGAAGTGCATCATTCTCTTAGGCTATATGTGTGTGGGCAAGACCACAGTAGGGCGCGAACTGGCCAAGCAACTCGGCCGTACGTTCTATGACCTCGACTGGTATATCGAAGAGCGGTTTCACAAGAAAATCCCGCAAATCTTTGCCGAAGAGGGCGAAGTCTACTTTCGTGACCTTGAGCGGCGTATGCTCCGCGAAGTGGCCGAGTTTGAAGACATCGTGCTTTCACTCGGCGGTGGCACACCCTGCCACTTCGACAACATGGCCTACGTCAATACCGTAGCCGACACCTTTTACCTTCGAGCGCAACCGCAAACCATCCTGCGCCATCTGCAAATGAGCCGTGGCAAGCGACCTCTGCTCGAAGGGAAAACGCCCGAAGAGTTATCCACCTTTGTCGCCACACAAATTGCTGAACGAACGCCCTTCTACGAGCAGGCACAACACATCATCGACATCGATGTGCTCAGCGACCACGAAAAAGTGCAACAAATAGTGGAACGCATTCAGAGCGAAATGTAAATCCAAACAGTATTAAGCCCATAAAACCCCAATATATATCCCATGCGTAAATGGCGTATCGAAGACTCCGAAGAACTCTATAACATTAAGGGTTGGGGAGTGAACTATTTTGGCATCAACGAGCAAGGACACGCCTATGTGTCTCCCAAGAAAGATGGTGTCAAGATTGACTTAAAGGAAGTAGTAGACGACTTGGAAGCACAAGACGTCTCTGCGCCTGTATTGCTTCGCTTCACAGACATTCTCGACAACCGCATCGAAAAAACTGCCGAGTGTTTCAACCGCGCGGCAAGCCAATACAAATATACAGGCGAACACTTCATTATCTATCCCATCAAGGTGAACCAGATGCGCCCCGTGGTGGAAACAATCGTGAGCCGTGGCAAACGTTTCAACCTCGGTTTGGAGGCTGGCTCAAAGCCAGAGTTGCACGCTGTGATTGCCACAAATATGGACTCCGATAGTCTCATCATTTGCAACGGCCATAAGGATCAGAACTACATCGAGTTGGCTCTCTTGGCACAAAAGATGGGAAAGCGCGTTTTCCTCGTTATCGAAAAGCTCCAAGAGTTGCGTACCATCGCTGAAGCTGCCGAGAAGCTCGGCGTGCGCCCCAACCTCGGCATCCGCATCAAGCTCGCAGCCTCAGGTTCGGGAAAGTGGGAAGAAAGCGGTGGCGATGCCTCGAAATTTGGCCTCAACTCGAGTGAATTGCTCGAAGCTTTGCGCCAACTCGATGAGAGAGGTCTGCGTGACTGCTTCAAACTCATACACTTTCATATTGGCAGTCAGATTACAAAAATTCGTCGTATCAACGTTGCCCTTCGCGAAGCCGCCCAATACTATGTGCAATTGCACGCAATGGGCTATAAGGTAGAGTTCGTCGATACGGGAGGTGGTCTTGGGGTCGATTACGACGGCACGCGATCTTCAAACAGTGAAAGCTCTGTCAATTATAGCATACAGGAATATGTTAATGACTGTGTCTACAACTTTGTTGATGCGGCCAACAAAAACGATATACCCCACCCCAACATTATTACAGAGGGTGGTCGCTCCCTCACCGCCCATCACGCTGTGCTCATCCTCGATGTTTTAGAGCGCGTAGGTGTGCCTCAAATGCCCGACAACTTTGAAGTGCAGGAAGGCGACCATCAGTTGCTGAAAGACCTTACGGAGATTTGGGACAAAATATCCTCTCGCTCCATGGTCGAAGACTGGCACGATGCAGAAGATATTCGCGAAGAAGCCCTTGACCTCTTTCGCCACGGCATCATTGATCTCCGTACACGCGCGCAGATAGAAAGTATCTATTGGAGTATCATGCACGAGGTGGGCGAAATCACCCACGGCATGAAACATGTTCCTGACGACTTG